>CAMVJI010000001.1 GCA_947167765.1 uncultured Butyrivibrio sp.
GACTGCAGGAAAGTAATTAAAATCAGCATCCTTAAGCATGACGCACCGCCTTAATCACCTTTGAGATCAGGTGTGATGAAGTGTTGTCATTTACTTCCAAGGTAACGTCACCTATGGAGATTTTGAGAGTGGGCAGTTCGGGAAGTGTTTCATTTGTTGTGTGACTTTTAAAAGTTGTACAACAGGGCTCCGGAACCGGAGCAGAGATCGGAACGATATCTGGAAGCTGGGATTCAACAAACTGATCAGCAAGTTGACGTTTCCAGTAATAGAACTGAGTTTTAGAAATCTGATGTGTGTCACACCATTTGGAAACAGATAAAGAACTTTCCTGTTGATCGTGGATGGTGTTGGCCCAGGAATTAAGTTTGGCCTGGTGAATGACTTTAGATGTATTCATGAGATAACCTCCAAAAAAGTATTTGAGGAAATCATCTCAGATTTTTGTTACAATGGACAGGTACGAGCTTTTGAGGACTTACGACTGATTACTGAAGAGCACTAGATGGATCACTTTAAGCATCAGGCAAAGCGACAATCCTGCGAGAAATGCCCCGCTTTTGATACAACTTCTATATCTGTATTTCCTGAATAGGACTAAATTAAGGAAATAGACAATATTGTAGTTGTCAAACTAGGAACAACAAATAATTCGAATGGATTTAGTAGTTTTTTTAACGTATATTCAGAAATCAAACTATATGCTATATATAAGATGTGGATAACTCGGAGGGGAAATCCTGAGGTAGGGAGAAGATAATTCATGTTGTCATGGCTTTCTAGATTAAAGAACGATGAGAACAAAAAGTATATTATTATGTTCTATAAAATCATTATTTCTATAAAGATGGGGAGTCCAGTTCTATTACGTAAACTGAAATGGGCTGACATTCTTAATGCAAAACCATTTTGGGGAAATAAACGCTATAGAGTCTTGTGCGATACGGTTTTTCGGCAAGATGCAAAATTGTTGTCAAAAAAGAAATCCATCAGCATATGTTTTGTGGTTTATGCAGACACGACATGGAGTTTTGATTTGCTATGTGATTTGTTAAAGGCGGACAATAGATTTGATTTGAGGATTGTGGCTGCTAGGGATTTCTTTGAGGATTTAGACTATAGCAAAGTAAAAAAATACCTGAAAGGAAAGGGCTTTCCTGTTTACGAGGCAAATGAATCTGGGTGGAGTGATTCAGATATATTTGTATATCAGAATCCATACCCTTTAAAAGAACATGAGTGTGACATCGATAATAGAACACTTGATAAACTGTCAATTATTGTTCCGTATGCGATATTTCAAGGTGATAGTATGGATGAACATTTAGAGAATGATCATCATATATTTTCGGCATGTGTTTGGAGATATTACTGTTATACTAGGGAGAGCTTTATTTACGGGAAAAATAACAATATCATTGGAGATATAAACATGAGGCTTTCGGGATATCCTAAAATGGATGTAATGTATTCAGAAGTAATAAATATGCCGAGATGGCCAGGTGATGAAACTAGCAAAAAGCATGTTTTGTTTGCTCCTAGTATGATTTGGAAGTACTCTGCATTCATGGATGTTTGGACTATAATGCTAGAAATAGCAAAAGAAATGCAGAATATATCGTGGATTTTCAGACCACATCCTATGCTTGGAAAAACTATGTTACGTAATCATCTAATAGATAGAATTGATATATATGAAGAATACTTAAAAAAATGGGAAATGTTGCCAAATGCTACTGTACAGATTGGTGGCGATTATTCAGACACATTTAAAACATCAGATGCTATCATTGCAGATGGTACATCTTTTTTGACAAATTATCAATATATTGGAAAGCCGTTTTTATATTTGAGAGGAGGTAGAAATGAGGAACTATCTACTTATGGTGAAAAATTGTATGAATGCTTGTATATATCAGACGGAGATTATGAAAGAGATATAAGGCGTTTTTTGGATGATGTAGTTCTAGGGCAGAATGATACACTGAAGGATAATAGAGAAGTATTTTTTGAAGAGAGTCTGAATTATTTGAGATTTAACGGGTGTTTGGCATCAGAATATATTTACAGAGATTTGACAAGTAGCATATTTAAATAACTCGGTTTGGCAGTTATCCTGAATGATTTAGCAATGTATGGATAGATTGGGTCATGTTTTAACGAGGTTTTGAAAGAGATAACCATGAATCTTGGAACAAAAGCAGAAAATATTACAAGGTTAAAAGAAATTCTTAGAAATGCAAAAACATTAGATGGTTTTGTGTTTACATATGAGGAATGGATTGAAAATAGCGACAATTGTTGGAATCAGTCAAAATTGCTAGGATCAAATCTAATAGTTCGTAGTAGCTGTTTGGCAGAGGACAGATATGACATGTCAAATGCAGGAAAATATATTTCGCTCCTAAACATTAATACGAGGGATCGATTTTATGATGCTGTAAATCAAGTGTTTTGTAGTTATACATTGGATGAACGACCTATTGATATTAGAGACCAAATTCTCGTTCAACCTATGTTAGAAAATGTAGCTGTATGTGGCGTTGCATTCACGCTAGATCCTAATAATGGAGGAAATTATTATGTAATTAATTATGATTATTCTGGAGCAACTGACAGAATAACATCTGGTTCGGGAAAGGACAACCTTTTATTTTATCAGTTTAAATATTCTGATGATGTAATGGCTAATTCGTGTGCAGAAGGATTCCTTTTGAAACTCATTGCTACACTACGAGAGTTAGAGGAAGTATTTGAAAAGAACAACCTGGATGTTGAGTTTGCGGTTGATTCTAAAGGTGAATTGTATATTTTTCAGGTAAGGGAACTATGCATGAAAATTCCGCATGCTGATGTTAATATACAGACTGATGTCCTTAAGGGAATCCACCAGAAACTGAAAGAGGGACAGAAAAAGAAGCCGTTTTTATGCGGGGATAGGGCCATCTATAGTGTTATGACGGATTGGAACCCGGCAGAAATGATTGGATTGTATCCCAAAGCACTAGCTTTGTCATTATATAGAGAGATAATCACAGACAGCGTTTGGGCATATCAAAGAGATAACTATGGCTACAGGAATCTAAGAAGTTTTCCTCTTTTGGTTGATTTCGGTGGCATCCCGTACATAGATGTCCGTGTGAGTTTCAACTCGTTTGTGCCTGCGGGATTAGACGAGAAAATCAGCGAAAAATTGGTAAATTATTATCTTAATAGATTGGTAGAACATCCGAGCGAGCATGACAAAGCGGAATTCAATATTGTGTTCTCTTGCTATACTTTCGATTTGCCTGAACGAATCCTAATCCTAAAAGATTATGGTTTTTCTAGTGATGAGATTGAGAAGATTACGGATGCATTAAGAAATGTAACTAATCAGATTATTGATCACGAGAAAGGGTTATGGAGAAAGGATTACGCAAAAATTGAAAAATTGAGAGATCGTTACGATGAAATCATCACAAGTGATCTGTCAGATGTCGAGAAGACCTATTGGCTCTTAGAGGATTGTAAGAGATATGGGACGTTACCATTTGCGGGACTTGCGAGAGGAGCATTTGTTGCTGTACAACTACTTAAATCCATGATCAATGTGGGCGTACTGTCGCAGAACGATTATGATGCATTCATGAACGACGTTAATTCTGTCAGTTCCCAGATGAACAGTGATTTTAGGGAACTGCAGAGAGAGGCTTTCCTCGAGAAATATGGACATTTGCGACCGGGCACATATGATATTACAATACCGCGCTATGATGAGGATCCTGATCGATATTTTGATTGGAAAAATGGAACTACCGGTAAAGGCGAGAAGGAAGTAAGTAGTTTCAGGTTGTCTATGGAGCAGATGCACTTATTGCGTGAACAAGTGGTCAAAAGCGGACTTAATAATGATATACTTGAGTTGTTAGATTTTATAAAGAAGGTAATAGAAGGACGTGAGTACGGAAAATTCATTTTTACCAGAAATTTATCAAAAGCCCTTCAATTGATCGGCCAGATGGGTGAAAAGATGGGGCTGACACGGGATGACATGGCATATATGGATGTTCATACTATCTATGAGTTATATTCATCATCAAGAGATATGGAAGCAGTCATTAAATCATCCATACAAAAAGGGGAGGAAGATCATAGAATCAAAACATCACTTCGCCTGCCTCCTATCATTATTGAACCTGAGGAAGTGTTCTCTTTCTTTTATCCTGACTCAGAACCGAATTTTGTAACGCTCGGAAAGGTATCTGGTGGAATTGTAGATATAAAAGATGTCCGGAGGGGGGATTCTTTTGAAGGTAAGATCTTAATGATTCCAAGTGCTGATCCTGGTTATGATTGGATTTTTTCGCATGGGGTTTCTGGATTCATCACGATGTACGGAGGAGCTAATTCTCATATGGCAATCAGAGCTGGAGAACTGGGCATACCTGCGGTAATAGGCGCAGGAGAAAAACTATATGAAAAATACAGCATGGCTAGAGCAGTTGAAATAAATGCCGGCGTCAGGCAGGTAACTATATTAAAGTAATATTATTTAAAGGAGATTAGGAAATGAAAACAGAATGGGATTACACGAAACTTGCAGATGCATATCTTAAGCGACCCGACTACGCGCAGAACGCAATTGACAAAATGATTGAAGTTGCTGGCATTGTTAAAGGTGATGATGTTTGTGACGTTGGGGCCGGAGCGGCTCATTTAACACTGAAACTTGCTGAAAAAGGTTTTAATGTATGTGCGGTTGAGCCAAATGATGCCATGAGAGCAAACGGAGTCAAAAGAACAGAATTGTTTCCGAACGTGAAATGGTTTGAGGGGGTCGGAGAACACACTGGGATGCCGGAGTCCAAATTTGCCATGGTAACATTTGGGTCTTCTTTTAATGTTTGTAACAGACAGGAGGCATTAGTTGAGACAAAACGCATTTTACTAAGGGGAGGGTGGTTTGCTTGTATGTGGAATCACCGTGATCTGAGTGATCCGTTGCAGCATGAGATAGAAGAAATTCTTTCAAAAGAGATTCCCAATTATTCATATGGAACCAGGAGAGAAGACCAGACCGAAGAGATAAATAAGAGTGGTTTATTTGAAAAGGTTATCTCTATTGAGGGCAATGTTGAGCATAAAGTGTTGGCATCGGATTTTATAGAGGGGTGGAGGTCACACGGAACAGTTGCTAGACAGGCACAAGAAAAATTCGATAGTATAAATAATCAAATACGAGATTTGATTATAAGCAAGAAGGAAGATTTTGTAATCGTTCCTTATACTACTAGAATATGGATGGCAAAGGTAAAGGATTGATTTACCGTCGGATGAAGTTCGGCCTCTTGGACAAAGCTATAATCTTATTGTGGAAGAAGACATGTAATAAGTAAAAATGCTATCATAATTGTCGAGGAGTATATTGATAAGCTGTGATGTTTGCTGGATGTTTTGAAACCGATAGGCTGAAACGTCAGCATAGATCAAAAAGACTTTTGGGGTAGTCGATGTGGAAGCGTATACAGGTGAAAAATGATCAACAATATAAGGATTAGTCTTACAGATCAGGAAGCAGAAGCTTGGAAGCGGGTAAAAGAGTCAAAGTCAGTGTTAATAACATCACACATTCATCCTGATGGAGATGCTATAGGTTGTTGCCTTGCATTAGCAAGGTACTGTGAGTCAAAGGGGATTGTTTCTACAATATGTATTGATGACAAAATTTCTGAGTTGTATCAGTTCCTTCCAGGAGTAAAATCATTTAAGACACCGAATAGGCGCTTTAAAGCGGAAACACTTGTGGTGGTTGATACCGATGCTAGAAGAATTGGCAGAGCTGGAGAAATGGATGTTGATTATATTGTTAACCTTGATCATCATGGCACCAATTCCAGAGAATGCATGTTGAGGATTATTAGAGAGAATTATTCTTCGACAGCAGAAATGCTCTATAAACTATTCATAAGTGATGGATATGAAATAGACAAGCAGACAGCGGAATGTCTATACACGGGGCTGATTACAGATACTGTTTTTTTTAAGATTCCGCTGCACTCTGGGGATCCTTTTTTTATAGCCGGGGATCTTCTCCTAAGAGGCGTAAACACTTCATTTATTGCAGAGAGATTGTCTCAGATAAACCTGGGTACGTTTCGATTGTCTGCGATGGCATATAGCAAACTTGAGAGCTTTAGAAATAATACAATAGTTGGCATATCACTTGATAAAGAATTTGATTTGCTTGACTCCACTGATGAGATAATTGATTCTATTCGATTTATCGAAGGGGTTGAAATTGCTTATCTTATCAAATATGAAAAGAATGATAGTTACAGAGTTAGACTTAGATCACAGAAATGGGATTTGAGTATATTTGCTAAACAGCATGGTGGTGGTGGTCATGCTGATGCTGCTGGATATACAATATTGGCAGATAATTCAAAAAAAGCAACGGATATATTGGTGGGGGACATAATAAAATGGCTGGCTTAGTGTTTTGGATTACGGGATTGTCGGGAGCAGGGAAAACTACTGTTGGAAAACTTTTGTATGAGAGAATAAGAGAAAAAAAGGAAAATGTAGTATTACTTGATGGAGATGCTTTGCGTAATTCTATAGCTATGGATTTAGGATATACTAATGAGGACAGGCATCAAAGTGCAGTCAGAAACATACGGCTATGCAAATTGCTTGCAGATCAGGGAATAGATGTTATCTGTTGTACAATATGTATGTTTGAAGACATAAGACAGTGGAGCAGAAAGAATAACAAAAAGTACATTGAAGTATATCTGAAAGTTCCTATGGAGACCCTAAGGAGCAGAAACCAGAAGAATCTCTATGAGGAAGCTCAGGATGAGGTTGTAGGAATTGGAGTGGGAATGGAAGAACCTCAATCACCGGATATGGTAGTTATTAATGACGGGACGAAAACTCCAAAGAGTATTGTTGAGGATATCTTAAAACTTGCTGAAAGGGTAAATGCATGAATTCGATATTATTCACCCAACGTGTTGATATTATAGAGAGTTATGGGGAACGGAGAGATTGTGCGGATCAGAACATTTCACGATTGATTAAAATGTGTGGATATGTTCCGGTCCCGATGATAAATGATCCGGAACTTGTTAGACCACTATCCGATGAGCTGAAACCTGTAGGCATACTGCTTACAGGTGGAAATGATCTTGGCTCATATGGAGGGAATGCGCCTGAAAGGGATATTACAGAAACTAGACTCTTAGAATATGCAGTAAAGAAAAAAATACCATTATTAGGCATTTGTCGAGGGATGCAATTTGTGGCTAATTATTATGGAGCAAAGCTAGAAAGAGTAGAAGGGCATATTAGGAAGAATCATGCTATACATGGAGTTATAAACAGAAATTCAGTTAATAGTTTTCATGGAATGGCCGTAAAGAATATTGTTTCTCCACTTGAGGAATTGGCTCGAGCGGAAGATGGAGTTATTGAAGCGCTACAACATAAAGAAAATCTGATTGCGGGTATTATGTGGCACCCCGAGAGGGTTGAAGGTTTTTTAGAAGAGGATATTGACTTAATAAAACATTTTTATGAGGAAGGGAGATTAATATGAAAGCAATAATCCTTGCAGCTGGCCAGGGAACAAGATTAAAAAAATACACGGAGAATTTACCCAAAGGAATGCTGTTATTTGCCGGTAAAACGATAATAGAACGGCAGATAGAGATGTACAGAAAATGTGGGATAGATAAGATCATTATTGTAAGAGGGTATGCGGCTGATAAGATTACTTATGAAGGGGTTACATATTACAATAATGATGATTATGCCAATACAAACATGGTTGAGTCATTAATGGCGGCAAGAGAAGAGTTTACTGATGATATAATAGTAAGTTATTCGGATATATTGTTTGAAGAACACTTGCTTAAAACAATGATGAATAGTCAGTATGATTTTGCGGTTTCCGTGGATGATGAATGGAAGAAATATTGGCTATTGAGATATGGGAAAGTAGATTTTGATACTGAGAGTTTATCTATAAGCGAGGATGATAATATCACTGAACTAGGCCTTGAGAATCCTATGCTTGAGAGTATAGACGCAAGATACATTGGATTATTAAAGTTTTCTAAAGCTGGTCTGAGATACATTGAAGAAATGATGAGTAAGGCATATAAAGAGTTCGATAATAAGCCGTGGCAACAATCTGGGAAACCGGTAAAAAAAGCCTATATGACAGATCTGTTAAATGCTATTATTGAGGCTGGAAAATCTGTAAAAGCGGTTCATTTTAATAATGGATGGCTTGAATTTGATACAAATGAAGATTATGAGAGAGCGATGGAGTGGATTAGAAAGGATATGATAAAAATAATATATAATCTATCTGAATAGTAAATTGGCTATTGACTTTGAGGTTCGCCAAATCAGATAGAAATCCAGAAGATTTTGATGAATATACAAAATGAAGAATAGGAAGGAAACATAATTATGATATTTGACAGGAGAGAAAAAACTTTGGTTCCAGTATGTCTTGATCCATGGGTTATGCTTGGCCTTGCTTGGGGAGACTTTGCAACTTGTTGTAATGCGTATGACCTAGATTTTGGTTCTTTGGGCGATGATAAAGACGACCCAAACATCTTTAATTCAGAGAGTTATAAAAGTCTTAGACAGAGCTTGATTGATGGCAGATTAATAGAGTCTTGCAGACAGTGTCCTCGAAAAAACGGGGGGGGGAGGGTCTGTTCAGCAAGTTATAAATCAATATACAAATGCGCTTTTGCTTATTGATGACTTAGACCAGAGGTTTAGGGCAAAAGAAAATTTCGCCCTGGCGATTGATTCTGCCGTTAGGGGTGAAGTATGTGTTAATCACGATCCTTCAAGGTTGGTTATTACATGTGGGAGTGCTTGTAATATTAGATGCAAGTTCTGTTATAACTGCAAGATGGATTATAACCCATCGGCGGATGATTTGTTAGCTTATGTTGATAGATATAGTAGGAACTTGGTTTTGGTAGATTTGACTGGCGGGGAGCCACTTGTTACGAAAGCTGGAAGGGCAATACTTGAACAAATATCGGACAACAAATTTAAGTTTGGCGTAAGACTAGGTACAAATGCTCAGTACGTAGATTTTTCCGCTCTAGAAAGGATTAATTTGGTCGAGGTACAGATTTCATCTGACGGAGCTACAAAGGAAGTGTATGAAAGCGTTAGAGTGGGCGGAAACTTTGATGATCTTCTTGATAATATAAACAGGTTTATGAAACTGAAAGAAAAAAAACCGTATATGACCATCAGATTAAACTATACTTTAACATCTGATAATTATATGGATATACCAGCTGCTGTTGAGATATACGAAGGAATGGGGCTATTTCCGACATTTCATCTCGTTATACGAGAAAAAGATGATCCTCAAAATATAAAGGAAAGAAAAGAGTTACACAAAGATCTTCTGGAAAAAGTGGATTCGGCATTGGAGATTTCAAAAAATGTGTTTACAAGAGATACATTGATAAACATTAGACATACAATAGAACATTTCGATCACAAGAAATAGCATAATTAAAAGCATTCACAGGTCGCTGGATTGAATTAAAACCTCGTAATGGTAGTGTCAGCTTGTTATAATAAGCCTATGATTAAGCATATGTATTATTCGTGAAGGGGTAATCAGAATGTGAGAAAGCCATTAATGCTTTATTACATAGAAAAAGATGTATCCTACAAGAGCTAAATAGTCGAATAGAGTCTTTGCAGAATGATGTTTGGAGGTTAGAATACATTAATTCTGAATACTATAAAGATCGCAGTTGTTTTAAACGTGCAGTGAGGCATTTAAAAAATAAGTTTAAAAGAAACAGTTAGTTAGAGCATAAAGCCCTGACATAATCAAATCATAGTAGAAAATAATGGGGGTTAGGACGAGGTTTGTATGTTGATGGTTATTCATGCTAAAAATGGAGGACGTTTTTAGAAAATATGGAATAGGTGCCTGGGATCCCTAAGAATTAGAAACAGAGCTGAGGGGAGTTTTCGTGCTCTTTCTCAGCTTGTTATTTCGAAACATGTTCACAAAAATGGAGAAAGTGTAGCTCATGAACAGACAAGAATCAGATATATTGAGAACGCTCGTAGAAGAACCATTTATAAATCAGCGAATATTATCGGAATCATCAAGACACTCGTTAGGCGTAGTCAATAAGGCGTTGAAATCTTTAGCTTATAATGATTATCTTACTGATGCTAGAGAACTGACAACTAAGGCTATAGATGAGATAAAAATGAACACGCCTAAGAACGCTATTATTTTAGCAGCGGGATTAGGAATGCGAATGGTTCCTATAAATGCGATGATGCCAAAAGGGTTATTGGAGGTTAATGGGGAACCGTTGGTTGAGAGACTGATACTACAACTAGTTTCAGTTGACGTCACAGATATTACTATTGTAGTTGGATTTATGAAAGAAAGATATGACTATCTGATTGACAAGTATGGTGTAAGGCTTGTAGTAAATAGCGATTACGCAATTAAGAATAACTTGTCATCATTATCATTAGTCGTGGACAAGATTTCTAATACTTATATAATCCCGTGTGACATTTGGTCAGATCGAAATCCATTCTCCACTGTGGAGATGTACTCTTGGTATATGGTAACAGACCTTGTAGATAATGAATCTGAGGTAAGGGTAAATAGAAAAATGGAGCTTGTATCTGTACCTGAACTCTCGGATGGCAATACTATGATAGGGATAGCATATATACTTGAGGCAGATGCAGCGAAAATAAGAGAGAAGATCAAGAACCTGGCAAATGATCCAAAGCATGACAAAGATTTCTGGGAAGTCGTCCTTTACAATAATGGGAAAATGATAATCCCGGCCAATGTAGTTCATGCATCTGATGTCGTGGAGATAAACACATATGAGCAGCTTAGGGAATTAGATAGTGATTCAAGCCATTTGAAGTCTGATGCGCTGGATGTGATAGCGCAAGTTCTTAATACGACTTCTGATGATATTGTGGACATCACGGTACTTAAAAAGGGTATGACCAATAGGTCATTCCGTTTTTCAGTGGATAACCAAAAGTATATTATGCGAATACCGGGAGAAGGTACTGATCAACTGATAAATAGAGAGCAAGAAGCAAATGTGTACAAGGCTATATTAGGTCGCGGGCTCTGTGATGATCCGGTATATTTCAATCCCAAGAATGGATACAAGATTACTAAGTTCCTTGATGGAGTGAGAACGTGTGATTCTGGAAATGAAGACGATCTTAAGCGTTGTATGGAGATGCTAAGATGTTTTCATGAGATGAAACTTCAGGTTAACCACACATTTGACATATATGGTCAGATTGATTTCTATGAGGATTTATGGAATGGTGTAGCATCGGCTTATCGTGACTATATGGAAACTAAAAAACATGTTATGGAGCTTAGGGGATTCATCGATTCACAACCTAAAGACTGGTGTCTTACGCATATAGATGCTGTGCCGGATAACTTCTTGTTTTATAGGGATGAAGTTGAATATTTGGGTAAAGCGGAAGGGGCAAAAATGGTGGCTATTGAGCAACTACAGCTCACAGATTGGGAGTATTCGGGGATGCAGGATCCGCATGTTGACCTTGCAATGTTCTCAATTTATAGCTTCTACGATAAGAAACAGATAGATCACCTTTTGGGTATCTATTTTGGAACAGAGCCTGATCACGCTATTAAAGCAAAGATATATTGTTATGTAGCTGCATGTGGTCTTTTGTGGTCAAACTGGACAGAATATAAAAATACTCTCGGTGTAGAATTCGGGGAGTATGGTTTAAGACAGTATAGATATGCAAAGGAGTTTTATCGCTATGCGGTTGAAGAAATGGAGCTAATTAACGCGCCTGAACAGGAGGAATAAATGTTGAAAGAGGAAATAATAGACACTCACACTGTTAAACGTGCCATCATAATGGCTGCGGGAATTGGTAAAAGAATGCAGCCACTTACTTTTGAAATACCGAAACCGTTAATTAATGTAAACGGAACAAGGATGATAGATACTGTGATCAGCGGATTACGAACTAATGGTATAAATGAGATTTATGTAGTGGTTGGATACATGAAAGAACAGTTTTATGACTGGGCGAGGGGTAAGCCGGATATTTATATCATTGAAAACCCCTACTATGATTATTGCAACAATATCAGTTCGCTCTATGTTGCACGGGAACATCTTGAGGATTGCATAATATTAGACGGTGATCAAATCATCTATAATTCTTTAATTCTTGATCCACACTTCAAATTATCTGGTTATAATGCGGTGTGGTGTGAAGGAGATACTGATGAATGGCTTATGGATGTTGAGGATGGAATAGTAAAATCGTGCTCGAGATCAGGCGGTACACGTGGGTGGCAATTGTATTCGATTTCTCGTTGGTCCGCAGAAGATGGTGAGAAATTACGTCGTCACTTAGAACAAGAATTTGAATCAGGAAATAACAATATATATTGGGATGATGTTGCTATGTTCTGCCATTTTTCAGATTATACATTAGGAATCTATGAGATGCATAAAGAGGATCTTATTGAGATTGATGATCTTGATGAGTTGATTCAAATAGATAGTAGTTATGATAAATTCAAAAAGTAATCCGATGTTTCAAAATAATGTATTTGGGGATAAAGGATAAAATAAATAGGAGGAGACAATCAAAATGAGCAATGAAAAGCTATCACAAGCTGTAGTAAAAAGGAAAATAGATCCTTTTACCACAATTATTCCATTGGTGTGTATTCTTGTTCTGTGCGCATATTTTATCATCGCACCAGATAATTCCACAGCAGCACTTGAAGTAATCAGAAGCTTTTTAGGTGATAAGATGGGGGCTTACTATCTTATTATAGGACTCGGATTTTTCTTAGTATCTCTTTGGCTATCATATTCTGAGATAGGGCAGATCACTGTAGGTAATCCTGGTGAGAAGCCACAGTATGGATTCTTTTCTTGGGGTGCAATGGTATTTACTTGTGGACTAGCATCAGATATTTTGTTTTATTCATTCTGTGAGTGGATATATTACTATGAAGAACCTCATGTTCTTGGCTTTGGAGACATTAACGAGTGGGCGCCTACATTTCCTCTGTATCATTGGAGCTTGATTCCCTGGAGCTTCTACGCGGTTTTGGCTGCATGTTTTGGCTTTATGCTACATGTAAGAGGCTGCCACAAACAGAAATACTCTGAGGCTTGCAGACCTATGCTTGGAAAATACACTGATGGACCTTTGGGAAAAGTAATAGACCTGCTTGCAGTTATTGCTCTTATTGCTGGGACGGCAACTACATTCTCAATCGCCACACCGCTTCTTTCAATGGTTATCACAGATTTATTTGGTGTCGCTGGGTCTAAGTTTGTATCGATTGGAATACTGCTGGTTGTATGCGGCATTTATACATGCTCCGTTATGAATGGACTTAAGGGTGTGAATTTCCTTTCAAAGATTTGTATGGGGCTTTTTGGATTTCTTCTTACATTTGTCTTTTTGTTTGGTGGCGAGGCTAGATTCTCGTTTGAAACCGGTGTTACTTCTGTTGGTAATATGGTGCAGAATTTTATCGGCCTTTCAACCTGGACAGATGCTACAAGATCGGAAGCGGGATTTGCACAGAATTGGACGATTTTTTACTGGGCTTACTGGATGGTTTGGTGTGTTGCAGCTCCGTTCTTTATGGGAATGATCAGTCGTGGCAGAACAATCAAACAGGTTATTATGGGCTCATATGTCTTTGGAACTGCCAGTACATTGATTTCATTCATAGTTCTAGGAAACTTTGGTCTTGGCATGAAGGTTCACGGAAGATTTGATGCTGTTGCCCAGTATCATGCTAACGGAGATGATCTTTATCAGACTATTATCGATATTATTCATCAGCTTCCGATGTGTACTGTATTCCTCTTTGTTCTTGCACTTGCGATGTTTGCTTTTTATGCTACATCTTTTGACAGTATTACAATGGTAGCATCTAATTACAGTTATAAGAACATGGACAATGATGAAATGGCAAGTAAAAAGATGAAACTCTTCTGGGCATTCCTTCTTATCATGCTTCCTATAGCACTAATCTTCTCCGAAGGTACTATGGCTAACTTGCAGACCGTTTCAATAATTGCAGCATTCCCGATTGGAATCGTAATGGTTCTGATTGTTGCAAGTTTTATCAAGGACGCGAATACCTATATTGAAGAGAGTGAAAAGAAAAAGAATAAGAAATGAATCGCTTGTGATTTTCAGAGAATTTAGGTTACAAATTCGTCAAAAGACAAGTGCGGTAGTATATGATATTATTATCCTACCTGTTATACAAGGACGGGACTATACTAAAGGGCTATTTTCTAAAATTATAGACAAGGTTTTGCATAAATGAAGAAAATTCTTTTCGTCAATTCTGTCATTGGATTTGGGTCTACTGGGCAAATTGTCATTGATCTAGCCAAAGAATTTGAGCAGAATGGATACGAGGTCAAAATTGCATATGGTCTTAGCTTCAAGGTTTCCAGTGATAAGAAGCAAGATGTTGAAAAATATGGAGTCCGTATTGGAAACAATATAAATGTTTATTCGCATATGGTTTACACGCGGTTATTTGATAAGCATGGTCTTGCCTCAAAGAAAGCAACCAAAGAATTCTTGGAGTGGGCTGATAAATATGATCCTGACATTCTTTGGCTTCACAATATTCATAACTATTACATAAATTATGAACTTCTTTTTGAATGGATTAAGGCACGCCATCATATGCACGTAAAATGGACATTGCATGACTGTTGGACGTTTACAGGTCATTGTGCTCATTTTCTATATGCAAAATGCGATAGATGGAAGACTGGTTGTCATGACTGTCCGCAGCTGGCTCAGTATCCTAAAGCATTGGCGGACAACAGTATAGAGAATTATGATCGCAAGAAAAAAGCTTTTACAGGGGTTGATAATATCACACTTGTGACACCTTCTAACTGGTTAAAGAGTATGGTAGAGAAGAGTTTTCTTAATGAATATTCGGTGCAAGTAATCCATAATACTCTTAAGCCGGGGGTGTTTAAATATACTTCCGGATCTTTTAGAATGGAACATGGCTTACAAAACAAAACCATAATATTAGGAGTGGCAAGTACTTGGAATGAACGAAAGGGACTTGGTGATTTTGTGGAGCTTTCAAAACTACTTAGTAATCATGATGAGCAATTTCAGATAGTTCTTGTGGGACTTAGTCGTTATCAGATTAGATACTTGAAGAAAATGGCTCCAGATATTTTGCCTCTTCCTAGGACTAACAGTGCTACAGAGCTTGCGCAGATATATTCTTCTGCCGATATTTTTGTAAATCCTACGTATGAGGACACTTTTCCTTCAGTTAATATGGAGGCAGAAGCTTGTGGAACGCCAGTAATAACCTATGATATTGGTGGTTGCAAGGAAACAATAAAAAGAAGTGATAGTCAGGCGATTCAGCCAGGAGTGGATTCTATTATGGAGGCGATGTCACTGTTTTCAAGGCGGCGTAATAAGGAATGATGGCGTTTTTGGTTTAGGATAAGATGACAGAACTTTAGGATTTCTGTTGAAAGGAATAGCTATAGTAGTATGGACTTCTGTTATTATTTTTTCTTTATCATCATTTATTCAGCAAAGATGTTTGGCTTGTATGATGGACAGATGGCGTTTTATTTGTTTTTGGCCATCGGTCTGGCTTTTTATGCTATGAAGATGATGAGTACAGAGATGACTATATCGGAATTTATAGTTGCAGCTGCGCTTATGATCATGGGGCTAATGGTATATCTTGCCTCTGGAGAAAAGGGATTGCTTTTGTGTATGGCGGTAGTTACAGGTGCCAAAAACATAGACCACGTAAAGCTGTTTAAATTGCTGGCTTTTGTTGGCGGTATATTGTTTCTGCTTATGACACTACTTACATCTCTGGGGCTTATTGGAGACAATCACCATATAACTGAAAAATTTGGACTTGGACAGCTTCTCAGAAGAGATTTTGGGCAACCAGCGTCTAATGTGACACATACAGTATATTTTGTTATTGTTTCTCTTGTGATATTCCTTTACGGGAATGGAAGGCATCTAATTAGACTTTCACTGCTTTTGATGATAATAAATGCATATCTTTTTACCTATACACTTAGTGTTACTGGAGGAATGTCAGTTACATTCCTATTAATCCTTAATTATTTAGCTTATAAGGTGGGCCAGGTAACAAACAAGATTGGTGTAAAGGTGTTTTTTAATGTCGCGTATTTCCTTCTTATGGTTTTCTCTATACTGCTCCCCATTTGTGTGAAGGGGAGGACATATGATATTCTTAACAAACTCCTCAATCATCGGATGGAATACGGTAGATACTATCTTTTGAATGAACGGTTATCCTTTTTTGGAAGGAGATTTTCTCCAGTTTCTAATACCAATATGTATCTGGATAATTCATATCTCTATTTGTTTTTGCAGCTTGGTATAATAACGTTTGGAGTGATGATTCTTATTCTTTTCCTTACACTAAATGGAATAATTAGAGCCAATGACAAGGCTTCACTTATTATGTTTGTGGCTTATTCTTTTATCGGACTGTCAGATCCTTTTCTGTTTAATACCTCTTTTAAAAATATGACGTTGGTATTAGTTGGAAAGTATTTGTATGACTATCTTGGAAGGCTTTCACAAGGGAAGAAAATTATTTTTTTACCAATGGAAGCTATTATGAAAAAAAACGTTGTAAAAAAGAATATGGAAAGGTTGATTAGATTTTTTGATTGCATAGCTTTAGCTATACGAAGCTTAGCAGAGTATATCGACAAACACATAAATATGGTTTTAACAATTTTTATTGTTATACCATTGATTGGGATGCTTTGTTACAGAGCGTTACCGGGACTATTTGACATATCACTTCTTGCAGAAGGTGATAGGCTTATATATCAATATGAATTGATTGTTCAGAATAACCATTTTATTAACTTGTCTCTTTGCATCCTTAGAACAGGTATCTTGGATGGAGTGATTTTATCAATAATTGTTGTTATAGGCAGGTATATGTATGACAGATGCTGCAGGCAAAACAGCAAAGAATGATTATAAATTTAATGTTTTAGATATTCTTCTTATTTTATCCCTTGTGTTACAGGACGTAGGGACATGGGAAATATTGCCTCTTAATGCATTTCAGATAATAGTGCTGATTATGGGGCTGTTTGAGATGATTTTTTTGCTCAGGAAACGTCCCAAATTGATTGTCCCCTACAGGATAATGATGGTGCTATCTTATGTTGGAGTTGTTACCTTCATTAACTATTTTGATTTTGAGTCAGTTAAGTCCTATGGTTATATTTGCATAGAATTGATGGTTCTTGCACTATATTACTTCTATGAAAAAAATGTGACAAAGATATTGTTTATTATTTATTTGGTCGCTGCTATACTGGCATTTTACGGAATGTTGCAGGAACTTGGATACATACTCAAGATGCCTGCACTGTACGCGCCTTCTTATTATGGATTTCATAGGTTTTATGAAACAGAAATTGGAGGAGGCCTTATAGCTATTTACTCCCTGTATGCGGAACCAGCTCATCTTGCTTCTATATTTTGCGCGGCTCTTTTTATTGGGACTTACAAGGACCCAGTTACGGGAGATAGCTTTTCTTTTATAAAACCGGTAATAACCCTACTGGTTTTGGTGGCTTCAATACTGACAGGATCTGCTACAGTCTATATTGGACTCGCTATCACTATTACGATCATCATTCTGCTCGCAGACTTGGGAATAAAGAAAAAGATTATCGTTTTTTCCGCCGTGGCGATTGCTGTATTGACAGTGTTTGCTCTCAATAGAGAATTGTATGAAAGCATCCTGATCTCAAGAATCCTGGGCCTCATTAATGAATTTTATATAGTTGGGAACATGACTACTTTTGCCATATGTTCAAATATTAGAGTTGCGATTGCTAAGATGAAAGACGGATTCTACTTTGGAACAGGGCTGGATTCTAATAGATTGTATTATTATGATTATGTGGACAGACTTTACGGTAATCCGGGAGTATATTGCAATGCCGATGATGCTGCCGGTCTTTTTACAAGGATATTTTCTGAGTTTGGGATAGTGGGTCTAGTGTTGACAGTTGGATATTTATGTAAAAGACTGATCTATAGTATCAGACGCAAGGAGACTCGCACTGTCATAACGTTGTCTGTCTTTTTCATTCAGGCACTGAGAGATGGAAGCTATGCTAATATTTTAGTGGTATTGTTGGTTTTGTTTATTATGTATCCGAGGAATGTAAATTGGAAAAGAGACGATCAATCGGAGTCAACTTAATATTCAATGTGGTAAAAAGTGTTCTTGCAGTTCTCTTTCCGCTAATTACGTTGCCATATATCAGTGGTGTGCTTACTCAGGATAGCATTGGTGAATATGGCTTTTCAACTTCTGTGATCAATTACTTTCTGCTAATTTCCACGCTTGGAATCAAGACTTTTGCCATCAAAGAGGCTGGGAAATATAGGGGTGATAAGAAAAGATTTGATGAGTTTGCTAGCAACATGTTTTCTCTTAATGTATTTTTTACGCTAGTTTCCTACGCTCTTTTGGCATTGTCTTACGTTGCTTTTGGTAAGTTTCGGTTTTACGGCAAAGCAATTGCCATAGCAAGTTTTGGAATCTGTTTTAGTACGATTGGAGTTGAGTGGGTATTTAATATATTTGAGGATTTTGCCTATATAGCCTATAGGTCTGTGCTCATTCAGATCGCTTCACTGATAATGATGTTTGCGTTTGTAAGGGATGCTTCTGATGCTTACATATACATGGCTATTTCAGTAATTGCTAACGGTGGGGCTAATATTTTCAATTGGTTCTATGCAAAAAAATACTGTCATCTAAAACTTAGGTTTAATAGAAGGATATTTGATAATATTGTGCCCATATCAGTGATCTTTTTTAACACTCTGGCAACTATTATCTATGTCAATTCAGATCTTACCATGTTAGGACTTATGTCTAGTAGCAAGGAGACAGGAATCTACACTGTTGCAACCAAGATCTATAATACATTTAAGGCTGTACTAAACGGAATTGTTCCTGTTTTTTTTGCAAGACTGTCCCTTCAGTTCACTGAGAATAGAACAGAATATGAAAAGACCTTTTCCTATGCGGTTGATTTTATTTCGTGCATAACCATACCTATGGCTATAGGAGTATTTTTTTATGGGAAAGAGATCATTCTTATGCTATCGACTAAGGAGTACCTCGGAGCTGTTAGTGGAATGTGTCTTTTGTTTATTTCCTTGTTTTTTGCAACTATGGGTAATCTTTATGGTTCAGGCGCGGTACTTCTGGCAGGACAGGAAAAATATATGCTTATTGCGACATCAATAGGTGCAATAGTCAATCTTGGTGTGAACTATATATTAATTCCTGTATATGGTAACTTGGGTGCTGCTATTGGGACTCTAATCACTGAAGTATTGGTGTGTTCTATTCTGGTAATTGTAGCATATAGATTCAATAAGGTATCGTTGCGATTGGTGGATATGATCAAGTGCCTAATTGCTACTATCCCTTTTGCTGCAATTTATGGACTCTATCAGAGATTCTACTACCCCGGGAGATATTACTACTTGATATTTGTTTGCTTTAGTGCAGTTATTTATTTTTTGATCCTTATTCTACTAAAACACGAGGTGGTGTTGGCAATAACAGATAGTGTTAAGCAGAAAATTATTTTGAAAATTAAGGGAGATTTATAGTGGATAGTATGAGTTGCTCGCCCGTTGTTGCTTTCGCTTACAATAGACCAGATAAGATCATAAGATGTCTCGAGAGCCTTGAAAAAAATCCAGAAGCAAGACAAAGCGATCTGATCATTTTCAGTGACGGACCAAAAACTGAAAAAGGTAATGACGCTGTTGAGTCAACCAGAATGGCGCTTAGACAGTACAAGGAAAGGTCTTTATTTGCTAGTGTCAGATTGGTGGAGGCTCAGACCAACAAAGGACTTGCGAAATCTATAATTGAAGGTGTTACAGAAGTTGTTTCAGAATATGGGAAAGTTATAGTGGTGGAAGATGATTTAGTGGTTTCCTCTGGATTTCTTGCATATATGAATGGAGCCTTAAATTATTACAAGGATCAGAAGAGTATAGGCGCAATCAGCGGTTACACATATCCTTTGAGATGTCTGGAGAAGTATGAGGGCGATGTTTATTTCATGCATAAGGGTGACTGCTGGGGATGGGCAACCTGGGCCGACAGATGGGATGATGCTTCCTGGGCAGAGGTTGATTATGAAGCATATTTTAATGATAGACAGCTCCGAAAAAGATTTGAGGACACTGAAAATGGATGGGACCTACTGATGCTCTTGCAAAGCCTTGGCAAAATTAGTTCCTGGGCGGTACGATGGGTACTGTATTTGTTTGAAAATGATTTGCTTACAGTGTATCCAAGGCAGAGCTATGTTACAAACAGCGGATTTGATGGGAGTGGAACTCATTCAGCCGAATCTGATAATAACCATTATTTTACAGCACTTTCAGATAATCTGAAGGCATGTAGATTCAATAATGATGATCCTGTTGAAGCTATTGAGCGTGAGGCTGCTCGTTTCCCACGAACAGGCATGCAGGCAGCTGTTAAGTATTATTTAAAGCGATGTTATGTTAAACTATACGATATAAAAAGACTGCTAGTAAGATAGTAGTAAGAGTTTAACTGAGGATTCTAATGGAGACGAGATCCAATATAAAGAAAAATATCTTGATCTATGCTCATTACTATTACCCTGATGTGGCATCAACGGGTCAGATACTTACAGATCTGGCAGAGGGTATTAGTAATGATTTTAATGTTACAATCATATGTACGGTACCCAGTTACACTGGAAGTATAGACAAAAAGTATAAAACCAAAAAATTTTATCTTGAAAAAATAAATGGTGTTCATGTTGTAAGAGTAAGAGTCCCCGAATTCGATAAAACTAAGTCCTTTAGTAGAGTTCGGAATATTTTATCTTATTTTTTTGCAGCAATAAGTGCGACTCGCAAAGTGGGACACCAGGACTACGTTTTCACCATCTCACAGCCTCCTGTATTGGGAGGACTCCTTGGAGTTATAGGAAGTTCAATCAAGCGATGCAAGCTGATTTATAATATCCAGGATTTTAATCCTGAGCAGGTCGAGGCAGTTTCTTTTACCAAGAATAAGCTTATCCTGAGGGCTATGATGGCTCTTGATAAATACAGTTGCAAAAAAGCAGATAAAGTAATTGTAGTTGGAAGGGACATGGTTGAAACGCTAAAAAAGCGTTTTGGTAATAAGGTTCCATCCTATACCTATATCAACAACTGGATTAATGAGAAAGAAATAGTGCCGCTTTCCAAAGATGATGCTAAGGTTCGTCAATTTAAAGATAGGTATGGCCTTACTGGAAAATATGTATTTATGTATTCCGGAAACATAGGGTTGTACTATGATCTTCCTAAGCTTCAGGAAATTATGGCGAAGTTTGCTGATGAAAAGGACGTGGCTTTTGCTTTTGTCGGACAGGGCACAGTCCTTGGAGAGATGAAGGAGTATTGTAAGATAAATAACCTGGGAAATATGGTGTTTATCCCTTATCAGGACAAAGAAGAACTGGTATACAGTTTAAACGCAGGAGATGTGCATTTTGTGGTCAATGCCAAAGGTATCAAGGGAGTATCAGTTCCCAGCAAAATCTATGGCGTAATGGCTGCGGGTAAGCCTGTTCTTGGGATTCTTGAGAAAGGTTCCGAGGCCAGGATGATTCTTGAGGATGCAGGCTGCGGAATTGTATCTGAACCTGGTGATTATAAGGCTTTTGAGGAAAATATCAGATATTTCATAGATCACAGATTAGATGATTCTATTATTGAGATGGGAACAAAAGGCAGGAAGTATTTAGAAGCAAACCTTACTAAGGAACTATCCATCAGGAAATATTCAGAAATAATAAAAAGCTTATGACAGGTATGTGTTCATGGTTATAGTAGTAACGGGTACTGTTGCTCCGAGAAGTGATCAGAGGAGCCTTAAACTGGTAGAAACTGAAGAGAGGTTGTGGCAGTACAAGAATGCATTAGAGAAGTTGATACTGGCAGAGCCTAACGCCAAGATAGTCTTTGCCGAAAACAGCGGATATGGAAAAGATGGTTTTGAAGATATGGTGAGGTTGGCTTCAGAACACAGTATGAAACTTGAGGTGCTGTCTTTTTCTGGTAACCATGAAGCAGTTGTTAATCAGGGAAAAGGGTACGGCGAAGGCGAGATATTACAGTATGTATTAGAGAACAGTCAACTAGTAAAGGGCGAAAAAAACCTGCTAAAGATAACCGGAAGACTTACAGTTGATAATATTGCTAAGATTGTAAGATGCATTCGCAGTGACAGAGTATACTTCAACGTCCCAAATATTCACAGAAAAGAATTCTATGACACAAGAATGTATGCAATGCCTGTTGATGTTTTTAAGAACTTTTTCAAGGAAGAATACAAGAAGGTTCATGACAGCAATGGGTATTTTTTAGAACTAGCTTATACTGACGCGGCTCTTAGGAATGGACTTCATGTATACAATTTTCCGAGCTATCCAAGGATTGTTGGAGTTAGTGGTAGTAGTGGAACCAAATACGAATACACCGAGTGGAAATCAAAGATAAGAGATTTTATTAGCCTGTTTAATATATATGGAAAAACAACCCGGAGAGAACAAAGTGAATAAGACCGGAATAAAATATCCAATCAAAAGAATATTCATTATAGACGAACTGTCAGTGATAATAGCCTATGTTCTTGCGCTGCTATTTAGATATGGCTTAAATATAAAGTATTGGTGCGAAATTTTTGACGGACTGTATGTGTCATTCTTTTTTGTGGTGTGCATGCTGCAGGTTATCGTATTCCTTGGATTTGATAAGAGGAAGACTCCTATTTTTCTTCAGGATCCTGCAGAAATTCTGATCACTGTGGTAAAAGGCAAAGTCCTTCTGCTCATTATGTGTCTCTTTTATCTATACATAAATCAGAGGGGCGAGGAGTCATCTCGATTTGTAATCGTGGCTTTCTTTGGCCTTGGTATTGTGATTGAGTACATCATGAAGATGCTCTATAAAAGGGCGTATTACAAGAAAAACGGACATCTGTACACATGTAGGACATTAGATGTAAAGGCACCATTCCCAGTTGTTGATGAGATTGTTTCAAGATATAAAAGCGGTAACTATGATGAGGTATTGATTCATCCTGAAGGAGTTAAAGACGATCAGGTGAACGAGCTTATAGATTCGCTTTCCAGAGATGGTGTCAGAGTATATGTTGCACTCTCTTCTTTAGGATATACCGTAAGATCGGGAATAGTGTCAGATTTAGGCGGATTTGCATCTATACCGGTTGCGGTTAGATCAGAGAAATTTGAGCTGTTTGGAATCAAATACTCTATTGCCAGAACAGAAGAGGCAGTTCTTCATGTAATCAGAAATATTAAGAAACTTTCTGGTAAGTATATCTGTTTCTCAAACGTCCACACTAGTGTTATGGCCAGGGAAGATAAAGCCTATCTTGATGTTTTGAATGGTGCGGCTTTCGTTTTTCCAGACGGAACTCCTGTTGCTTCTCTCCAGCAAAAAGAAGGAATTGCCGGAGCTGAGAGAGTTGCGGGTCCTGACTTCATGGACAGAATGTTCAAGGATACAGCTGATGGAAGGCTTGGCCACTATTTCTACGGCTCCACTCAGGAAACACTGGATGCACTGCAGAGTGCACTCAAGGAGAAGTATCCTGACCTTGATATCAGGGGAATGTATTCGCCGCCTTTTGGAGAAGTTACAAAAGAGCAGGATCAGGCAGATGTTGACAGGATAAATGCATCTGGCGCAGACATCGTTTGGATCGGTCTTGGGGCTCCCAAACAGGAGAAGTGGATGAAGGCCCATGAGGGCAGGATAAATGGCGTGATGATGGGAGTTGGAGCAGGCTTCAATTTCCATGCGGGAAACATAAAAAGAGCGCCGGTCTGGATTCAAAAAATAGGTCTAGAGTGGCTATACAGACTGTTTCAGGATCCTGGAAGACTCTTTAAAAGGTATTTTGTGACTAACACAAAGTTTTTTTGGTATCTGACAATGGATAAACTGTTTTCAGGCAGAACAAAAGATAGATAAAGAGAATGATTTGATATGAGCAAGAAACGTATTTTTTTACTAGTTGTCCTTGCCTTGGCTGTAATAGCGTGCAGTATCACAGTCTATGTAAAAGAAAGCAAGGTTGTTCCGGACGATCCGAAAAAAACATATATCTCTGCATATGAGAAGTTAGCGGATGGAGCACCAATTGATATATTGATTGTAGGAGATTCGATAGCCGCTGGGACAGGTGCTACATCAGGTAACAGCTGGGCTGCGTTGTTGCCTAAGAGCATAGAGGAAAAATATGGTTCAAGCTGTAATATCGTCAATGTTTCCATGGGAGGAAATACAAGTATAGCTGGAACTTTGAGGGTAAAGATGCTTGATGAAGATACGGATTTTGATCTTGCTTTGATCTGTTATGGGGAAAATGACATTGACGATGAGACCTTTGCCCTAAACTATGAATCCATAATACGAAGCATTAAGTCTAAATATGGTAATTGTAGCATTATAAGTATTCTTGAAAGCTCCCAGAGAGATTACACCAATAAGATCAATCAGATAATTGATATAGCCAATTTTTACGGCATTCCCGTTGTGGATACTATCAAAGCCTATGAATCAAGCGGTTATGAATATGAAGAACTTGTGAATGCTCCAGATGATCTGACACATCCAAATAATTTTGGCCATGCTATTTATTTAAGCTCTGTTCTTGATGTTATATATGAGCAGGTCAGAAGCAGATCAGCTTATGTTGGAACTGCTAATCCGAATGATGATCTTATCTATATTCCCAGATCATTGTTTCTAAGGACAGGTCTTACAACCTTTGAGATACAAATGAATCCCTTAAGAGCTAATATCGGGATATATCGAAGCCATATTCCAGGAACAAATACAGTTGAAATATATTCTGATGACAAGCAGGTTTTTGAACAGCAATTTGAATGGGAATATCCATTCGGGCAGGAGCATGTTGAACAACTAACCTCTGAGCCTGTTGAACTTGGAGAAACGCTAACGGTTAAATTTGCCTCAGTGGAGGAGGCAAAATACTTTAAGGGTCTTTTTCTGATCGTTGAGTAAGTTATTTCACGTATAACAGGTATCTGCCAAATTCATAGAGAGTGAAATCTGAATCAAGATTATCAATCTGAAGGATTTCCTCACTATTATTTTTATATCGGATGATTATATCAGCCTCATCCAGTGATATGGGTGTACTTTCTACGGTTGATTGGTGATATGAATCATAGAATAGTCCATTATCAGAGGGACTATGGTTAACATTATACACTGTGGATATTCCATACTTTTCTTCGAGAAATGCTTCTGCTGAGAAATCTTTCTCGTAGCCCAAATCAACAAGGATGTTGTCACCGTTAATGTATAACTCATTGACTTTGTTTAAGAGGGCAGTGGTATTGACGCCATCCTGTGCATATTGTTGAGCATCATCCTGATTGTTGTTTGAAAGAAATAATATCAATGCAAATGCAGTAAATATTGGAATTGTTCTGTTTATATATTTTCCGCAATATATTATAGAAAAATATGCCAGTATTATCGCCGTAGGGAGAAGATACCTTTCGTACATACCGCTTTTGGCATGTAATACAAACTGAAGAGCTAGGTTTATTACAAATAAAGCTACAGGCCATATAGATACGTTAAAAAACTTTCTTAGGTTGTCTTTTTGATAATAGATTGATAGAGAAAAAGCAACGATTGAAAGTAACAGATATGGGAATATATCCCCACGTATTATCCAGTAAATACCATACAGATAATCTAAGAGATTAAAGCCTGAATCAACTCCTGCGTATCCAATCTGATTAGTCCCTACAGCCAAATAGATTGTAAGTATTCCTGCAGCAAAAATGATAAAAGTTGAACATACGTAGACGATGTACTTTCGTGTCAATGCAAACAGATTTTTGACTGAATAGTCATTGCTGTCCTCCATGTCCCAATAAACTAGAATAAAGGGTAATGTGGGGAGTAACAAAAGAAAAGCCTCCTTTGATCCTGACAGAAATAAAGTGGCAAATATAGCAAGTATCAGATGATAAAGACTTCTCTTTTTGTAATATTGATGAAGTACTAGGAGAGTAATAAACAGATACAGTGTGCAAAGATTTTCTTGTGGTCCAAGCCTCCATGTTACCGAAATTTGATCTCCGCCAAGGTATATAGCTGTTGCGAAAACAAATGAAGCCAATATGTTAGAGCCGCGTATCCTGGAATAGTAATATGCTAAAAACAAACTAGCTGCAGATACGATAACATAGAATATTTGCCATACTAGAAAGTTATCTTTGAAAATATAACACTGAATTACACGGACAACCATGTAAGTTATTCGGTATCTGGTGTTAAGGTCATTTTTTACAATTGCAGCCAGCGCGGAAAAAAATCCTTCTTTTGATAATTTATTTCCCCAGACATATACTTCATGATCGTCAATAAAATGATATCCACTAGTCAGGACACCGGTCAATCCTAAAAATGCCAATGTAAGAGAAAACAGAAGAATACTAATTGACAATAGTTCTTTTCTACTTACTGGTTTATTATCATTTGATGTTCGTAACTGTACCATTGCGATAATGGCGACAGTTAAAATTAGCATAAAGTTAGTAATCATGAATGAATTCCCCATTTATTTTTGGCTTATGCTATTGTATCATACTATTGATTTACTTGGACACAGTTTCATAATATTGTTTCAAAAGGAAATTCTTTGTAGTCACCTATATGAATATACAAAAGCTTTACGAAGTATCGCTCCGGCACAAGAGTCCTGCGATATCTTCGTTTCACTATAAGTTTAATAAGGGTCTGGTTAATCTCTTCTACCCTGTGTTTGGAAGGTGCAGTTATGGAATTGATGATAGCAGCAATGTGATCATCTCCCTTGCAAGCTATCCGGACAGGGTAGGAACGGTTTATCTGACTATAGAGACCCTGCTTAATCAGACTGTAAAGCCCAGGGCAGTAATGTTGTGGCTTGCTGATGATCAGTTTCCTAGAGGAGAGGCGGACCTTCCATCAAACCTCATATCTCTCAAGGAAAAAGGTCTTACCATCAGGTTCTGTGAGGACCTTCGTCCCCACAAAAAGTATTACTATGCAATGAAGGAAAACCCAGACTGCGATGTTATTACAGTGGACGACGATGTCTTTTACCCGGAGAACCTTGTGGAAATGCTGACTGATACTGCGAGGAAGTATCCAGACACCGTGGTGTGTACCTGGGGACATGGGTACTTTACGGGTAAGGATGGAGATGTTAATACTGCTGATAAATGGCAGTATCTTGTGGAAGGAACAGAGCCGTCTTTTCTGGTGATACCAACTGGAGTAGGGGGCGTGCTTTATCCGGCGCATTGCCTCTCTGAGGAAGTATTCAATAAAGATGCTATCAGGCAGTTATGCCTTAATGCAGATGATCTCTGGCTAAAAGCCATGGCTCTTATGAATAACACCAGGGCCGTCAGAGTGGATAGACCGGCAAAGCTTTTTTTCTCGATTATGAAGACACAAAAGACAGGACTGTATTATTCGAACGCGCTGGAAGATAAGAATTCTGTTGCCTGGAAAAACATCATAGATGCATATCCTGCGTGCAGGAGCAAGCTCATAGAGGAACCGGATACAGAAAGGAAATAGGCTGTAAATGAACAACCCATTGTTTTCGATCATAACAGTTTGCTACAACAGCGAAAAAACAATAGAGAGAACCTTAAAACACATGCTTGCCCAGACTGAAGGAGACTATGAGTATCTTATAATTGACGGAGCTTCTACTGATGGCACGGCCAAGATCGTAAAGCGCTACGAGCCTGAGTTTGGAGGAAGGCTACAGTTTTATTCCGAAAAAGATAACGGCATTTATGATGCCATGAACAAGGGGATAAAGAAGGCCAAGGGAACCCTTGTTGGAATTGTCAACAGCGATGACTTCTATGAGACTGATGCTCTTTCCAATATGAAAAAGAGATATGAAGAGCTGTCTGATGATCAGAAAAAGCACGTTATCCTCTACGGCATGCAGAGGCGCCTTAGAGATGGTCAGGAGATTGAGATTGAGTTTGTTAATGACCGCATCCTTGGAGAAGGGATGATATGTCATCCCACATGCTTTGTATCAAGAAGCGTTTATGAGGACTACGGAGTATATGACACCACCTACAAAAGCGCAGCAGATCTGGACTTTCTTCTTCGGATCAAGAAAAATACAGATACCGTTTTTGCCCCTGTTTACAGCATCATCTCCAATTTTGAGCTTGGAGGAATGAGCGCATCATCCAGGGGAGCAATCGAGGCAGCCAGAGTCAGGTACAAGTACGGAGTGTATTCAAGGCTGCGGATGAACTATGTTATATGGCAGAGCCGTCTTATTGAGGTGGTGCACAACTTAAAACGCCGTGGCTGAATAGAGCTTTATTAGGAGTGGATACCATGAATAGCAACTGGTGCAAACCTTTTATCAGAATATCTAAGGTCAGATTTGGGAAAAATGTGTTGCTTAAGGGTGTGCCCTTTATATACAACGCCAGAGGGGCAAGCCTTGAGATAGGACATGGGGTTACAATAAAGAGCAGTTTCTTATCAAACCTCGTAGGCCTCTATAGCCGCACCATCATTGTGACCAGGGCTCCAAAGGCCAGGATCGTGATAGGAGATAACGTAGGTATCTCCGGGGCGACTATCTATGCCCGCAAGGGGATATATATAGGCGACAACACCTGTATTGGCGGAAACTGCAAGATACTGGATAATGATTTTCATCCCCTGGAGGCGGAGATACGAAACAAGCTCCTAAGGGATCCCAAGGGCGGAGACTCAGATCTGGTGCCTGCAAAGGAGATCCATATCGGAAGGGACTGCTTCATCGGGTGCAACACGCTGATCCTCAAGGGGACAGTCCTGGGAGATGGCTGTGTTGTTGGAGCGGGAGCTGTTGTGGCTGGCAGGTTTGAAGCCGGCAGCGTGATCGCAGGTAATCCCGCCAGAGTCATAAGGACGAAGCCGTAAGGATATGGTATTATTGAATAATAGATACGAATTACACGACAAGGCAATAGGATAAATGAATCAGAAGTACAAGACACTACAAACATATGCGTTGTGGACGATAGATATGATATGCATCGTGATATCCTATCTCATCGCCACATGGCTGAGATATCATGGCAGAAACGATTATGGAGATAAGACTCTGCACTATATGGTATGCGTGGTCTTTCTCCTATTTTGCGTTATATACTCATTTTTAGCAGACTGGAACAGGGATTTTATAAAAAGGGGCTTCGCTCTTGAGTTTTTCTCGGTGATCAAGTCCATCTCATTTATACTGATTGGGTCTCTTATGGCGATATTCTTTCTCCAGTGGGCGAACATTCTCTCGAGACTTGTAGTATTCTACTTTGTTGTTTTTGATCTGGTTTTGACTTTTTTACTGAGGGTACTGTTCAAGAAGGCTCTGTGGAACCATATTTCCAATGAAAAGAATGTGACGAGAGTTGTAGTTATCTCCGAGAAGGCCCAGATGGAAGATACCATAAAAAGTCTGAGTGTTCTTATGGAGGAGGTTGGCTACAAGATTGTAAGGGCCTACTGCGCTGACTGTACCGACAATGAACCCTGGTATGTTGGCGACGTTCACGTTCACTGCGGTATTAACGATATCACATCACGCCTTATAACAGATCCCTTTGATGAAGTGTTCATCAATACTCCCAGCATGGCTCAGAGTGAGCTTGAGGATATCATCCTGGGCTTTGAAGAGATGGGAGTCACCACACATTACAATCTTGAGCTTCCGACTATCACCAAGGCAGCGCCTCAGGTGGAGAAGTTCATGGGCTATTCCGTCATCACCTATGCCATGAACCGCACCAGTTACAAGAGGCTTTTTATCAAAAGAGCTGTGGACATAGCAGGAGCTGTTGTAGGACTTTTACTGACTGGTATCATCGCCGTTTTCCTTGCTCCTGCCATAAAGCTGGACTCTCCGGGACCTGTCTTTTTCTCCCAGACAAGAGTAGGCAAGAACGGTAGACGTTTCAAGATCTACAAGTTCAGGTCCATGTACACGGATGCAGAAAAAAGGTTAAAGGATCTTCAGGACCAGAATGAGATGAACGGTCTTATGTTCAAGATGGAGAATGACCCAAGAGTTACCAAGATTGGCCACTTTATCAGAAAGACCAGTCTCGATGAGTTTCCTCAGTTCCTTAATGTCCTTAAGGGGGACATGAGCCTTGTGGGAACGAGACCACCTACAGAATCTGAGTTTGAGCAGTACAACGAGCACTACAGGAGGCGTCTGTCCATGACTCCGGGGCTTACGGGCCTTTGGCAGATCAGCGGAAGAAGCGACATAGAGGATTTCGACGAGGTCGTCAAGCTTGACCTTGAGTATATAGATAACTGGAGCCTTACAGAGGACTTCAAGATACTGCTTAAGACTGTAGGAGTAGTAATTTTCGGAAGGGGAGCAAAGTGATATATGCTTGATAAAAATATAGATCTTAGTGATAAGAGGATACTGGTAACCGGTGCTGCGGGATTCATCGGAGCTAACCTTGTAATCGAACTTATGGAGAGATTTCCTGGCTGCAGGATCCTTGGCATAGATAATGTCAACAACTACTATGATGTTGGCATCAAGGAATACAGGCTGGATCGAATCGCAGAGGCGGCCAATGAGGATGACCAGTTTGAACTGGTAAGGGGCAGCATTGCTGACAGGGACATTATTGACAGGGTATTTGAGGAGTTTAAGCCGGAGGTGGTTGTGAATCTGGCTGCCCAGGCAGGAGTAAGGTATTCAATTGAAAATCCTGATGCCTACATGGAAGCCAATATGATAGGATTCTATAACATCCTGGAGGCCTGCAGACACAACCCTGTAGAGCATCTGGTTTATGCATCTAGTTCCAGTGTTTATGGCAGCAACAAGAAGATCCCTTATAGTGTAGAGGACAAGGTAGATAATCCTGTATCTTTGTACGCTGCTACCAAGAAGTCTAATGAGCTGCTGGCCCATGCATATTCAAAGCTCTATGGAATACCTTCCACAGGACTTAGGTTCTTTACAGTTTATGGTCCTGCTGGAAGACCGGATATGGCTTACTTTGGCTTTACAAACAAGCTCATTAAGGGCGAGACTATCAAGATATTTAACTATGGCAATTGCAAGAGGGACTTCACTTTCGTTGATGATATCGTAGAAGGTGTTGTCAATGTTATGCAGGTTGCTCCTTCTGAGAATGAAAACGGAGCAAGATACAAGGTCTACAACATCGGTAACAATGATCCTGTTAATCTCCTGGACTTTGTGGATATACTTCAGCAGGAGCTTATATCAGCTGGTGTATTACCAGAGGACTATGATTTTGATGGCCACAAGGAACTTGTGCCTATGCAGCCAGGAGATGTGGAGATAACCTACGCTGATGTATCAGCCCTTGAAGAGGACTTTGGCTTTAAGCCATCTACATCCCTGCGAGATGGTCTTAGGGCATTTGCTAAATGGTACAAGGAATACTACAGAATTTGAGGCTAATATATGTTTAGTTACAACACCCCAAAGTGGACATACAGGATAAGTAAGAGACATCTGAGCATCTTTTTCACAGCTGCCTTTGTTTTGATGCTTATCCCTATGCTGGTTATAGGGTTCTACGATTTCCCTTCGGCGGATGATTTTTCCATGGCGCTAGAAACTCATCAAAAGTTTGTAGAAACTGGAAGTGTGTTTCAGGCTTGTTTAGCATCCCTCAAGAAGGCGTGGCTTGTTTATTCCCAGTATGAGGGATACTTTTTCTCAATCATTATCACCAACATTTGCCCTAGTGCTTTCAGCGAGAGCATATATTTCCTGACTCCATTCATTATTCTGGGAATGCTTATCTTTGGCGTTTTATATTTCTTTGATGCTCTTTTTGTAAGAGTGTGGAAGCTTGATAAGGATCTTACCAATGTGGCAGCAATGGTAACGCTGATACTTATGATCCAGTCTCTGCCTAAGGGAGGGCTCAGGGTAGAGGCCTTTTACTGGTACAGCGGTGCTATCAACTATACCTTTACCTTTGGAATGGCCTTTTTCTGGCTGGGCCTTCTTATGCGCTGTGTATACGATGAGGATGAGAAAGCTAAAAAAAGAAAGCTGTTCTGGGCTACCTTCTGGGGATTCTGGATGGGAGGAGCTAACTATTTAACAGCCCTGGAACTGGCCATTATATCGGTTTTAGTCCTGTTTATCATGGTGATGACTAAAAAGGGGATATTTAAGACTGAGAAGCCCTGGAAGAATATCTGGATTCCGGCGGTAGTAAACCTTATTGGATTTGCATGTTCCTGTTTTACTCCTGGAAATCTTGTTCGCAGTGAAGAAACGCAGCACGTAGGCGCAGTTAAGTCTATTCTTTTATCCATTTATTCAACTTTTGATATGATGACTAATGATATGGCCAGGTGGGAACTGTGGGTGGCACTGGTTCTGCTACTTCCAATATTCTGGGCCATGGCTGCAGGAATAAAGCATAGATTTGAACATCCATTTATGTTTGTGCTTTTTTCATTTCTGCTGGTTTCATCCAATATGGTGCCTCCCTTCTATGCAGTAGGCAACATCGGAGCAGGACGCCTTAAGGCTCTTGGCTGGATGGAGTTTGTGGTAATGCTGGTGCTGACACTGTTCTATCTGACAGTATGGGCAAGGCAGCATATAGAGAGTAAAGTGGCTGCGCAGGAAGACAGATTGTCAGTTACATCTTCACTTATAGTTGCTACTTGTCTTGGATTTTTGATATTTGGAGCTGGTATTTCAATAATTCCTGACCATGATTATTTTAGTGGAACATCAGCTCTGTACGCTCTTACAGATGGAAGTGCAGTAACTTACAGGCTGGAGAACATGGAGAGGCTTGAAATTCTTCGGGATGATAATATCAGGGATGCAGAGCTTCCTGAACACTCAGTTCACCCAGATCTCCTATTTTACTGGGATGTAACCTATGACAAGTCAGAATGGGTGAATACTGCAACAGCAACATATTATGACAAAGATACAGTAGTTTTGATTAAAGATTGAGAGATTAGAAGTGCGAAAACTAAGTAACAAATCATTTATTTATATATTGATCCTGTTTGGTACCATATTGTTCTTTATACCTTTTTATACAAAGGGCTTTGTGGATACTGGGGAGACTAGCTTTCATTTTGCCAGAGTCATGACCTTGTCTGATTGTATCAAGTCAGGGGTATTTCCCGCCAAGGTAAGACCAACTCACATGAAGGACTTTGGATATGGGATTGGATTTTTTTACCCGGATCTTCTCATATATCCGCCAGCTATAGCCATTGCTCTTGGAGCCGGATATGACATTACAGTCAAGGTATATCTGTTTATCCTGATGCTAATAGGCGGCGCTTTAACCTATCACAGCTTTAAGAGAATCAGTGGTAATAGCCTGATCGCTCTTGTTGGGGAGCTGCTTTATATGGGAGCCCCACTAAATGATCACAATCTTTTTATCGGTGGAGGAATGCCACATTTCCTGTCCTACATGTTTTTACCCTTTACATTTGTGGCGCTGTTTGAGGCCTTTAAGGATGAGAAAAAGGGTTACTTGAGATTTGGGATTGGAGTCCTGCTTATTCTTTTGACCCATAACATGATCTTCCTTACAATGTTTCTTGTTATGTTCCTGCTTCTGTTGATGCATGGGAAGGAAATAAATAAGAACCTTAAGATCTTTTGGAAACTCTTTGGCGTAAGCATGATAGCGCTGCTAGTGTCAACTACTTACTGGCTTCCTGCCATGGAGCAGATCTATCATATAAAGTTTAAATGCTTTTATTCAAATGCTTATGATATTTCAAAATATATCTTAAGCTTTAAAGAGCTGGTTACTGAAAATCTTGGCATTCATTTCTTTGCTTTGTTTGTGATAGCAGGGCTTGTATATCTGGTGCTACTGTTTAAGAGAAAGAAGATGCCCCTGGATGTCACAAGTCTGTTTTTTACCATACTCATAACCATGTGGCTTATGTGTTCAAAGGCCTTTTGGGCCAGTGGCATAGGAAAGAGGCTCAACTTCTTTGAGTATACAAGCAGATTTGAGTTTGTGCTCGTTACTATGATCGCGCTTTTTATTGTGTTGTGTTTAAGGGAAGTGGCTGCTGAAGGTTGGTTTAAGATATTTTCTATGAAGCCTTTTGGCAATGTAATAGTTTATGCTATCTGCCTTGTGATCATCGTTTCAATGCGCTTTGCTGCAAGGACAAACCTTTTTGTTCCGAATACTGAGCAGCATATAGAGTACACAAGAGATAATCTGTACGATTTCTGGCTGGTGTCCCTTGGAGAATGGCTTCCTGCTGAGTGCGAGGCCTCTGAGTGCAAGGAGCCAAACCTTGCAAGGACTGAGGGCGGTTCTACGGCAGAAGGCACCAAGAGTGATGATGCCAAGACCTTTGATGTATGGCTACCTTTTGACCACGAGTATTATGATATGCCATATGTGTACTACTATGGTTACAAGGCTTATCTTCTTGATGACAGTGGCAATCCTGTAAGAGAACTCCCTACCAGCGAAGCCTTTGATGATAACGGATATGTAAGGGTGACTATTCCTGAAGATCTTGAGGGAGTGGGACACGTCCTTGTAACATACAGAAAGACCTTTATTCAGAAACTGTCTTATGTTATAAGCGCAGTGGCGGTAGCAGCATTACTGGTACTGGCAGTATTTAAGAAAGTTGGAAATGATTCAAAGACTAAACAGAGGATTTAACTTAATAATAGCGTTCTGCCTTTTTCTGGCAGCTGCGGTAGTACTACTTGTCAGTACCTGTACAACTATCTACTACAACATGCACGACGAGAATGACTGGCCACACTATGGAAGTGAGAACATTCCTTTGCTACTGATCCTCGTGGCAGCGGTTTTTGTGATACTCACTCTTTTGTACAAAAAGAGAGTGTTCGAAAAAGCAGGTCTTCTTACAGTTATTTCGCTGACCTTTATCTTGGGCTACTGCCTGATGCTGATACTGTCAATCTCCCCTAGGGCTGTTAATGACTCGGATCTTATTGACGAGGTGATCAATCAGTTCGCTATCAGAGACTATTCATCTCTCACTGAGCCTGGTGGATATCTTTTTACCTGGCCATTTCAGCTTGGATATGTGAGATTTGGGCAGATAATGCATAGGCTTTTTGGACCAAGCAATTATTTTGCCTGGGACATGGTGCAGCTGCTATCCATCATCGTTACGGTGTTTCTTCTTAACAGGATCACCTGGGAACTGTTTGAAGATAAGGTGATCTGCGGGATAATGTCTGTTATCGCCTGTGGAGCGCTGTTCTTTTATAACTATGTGACCTATATCTACGGCGATATCCTTAGTATGGCGCCTCAGACTTTGGCGCTGTACATGATGATCTTGTATTTAAAGAGAGAGAAGATAAGATATGGTACCATGTCTGCTGTCAGCATAGCTGTATCGGTACTTATTAAGACCAATTGCGAGATTGCGCTTATAGCGCTTTTAATGACACTGATCCTTAGTATTATAACTGGTATTGTTAAAGCGGCTCCAGATAAGAAGACTGAAATAAGCGGCAAGAAACTTTTTTCTGGGCTTATTGTTGGAGCCCTGCTTGTCGTAATGACTTTTGCTTTTAAAGGGGCAGTAAACTCATACTACGCTGATCTCACTGGCCTTGATGCTATTCCCGCTGGATCTCCATCCTGGTCTCATATTGCCATGGGACTTCAGGATGAAGGCGGGCTGGAACCTGGATGGTATAATGGCTATAATTACCATGTCTTTTCAGCAAACGGATATGATTCTGATGCTACAGCCAAGGCTGCTAAGGAGAATATCATGGAGACTTTTTCAGATTTTGTGAAGAGGCCACTCCATGCAGGTAAGTTTTTCATGCGTAAGTTCACCACACAGTGGGCGGATTCTGTATGCATATCAACCCATAACCTTGACCTTGTAAGCAGGCATGTTGACAAGGAATCACCATTGCGTGATTATCTGGTGTTTGGCTCTGATAAAGGCTGTCCACTTCTAATATGGATCATGAACGTATTTATGCCTGTGTGCTACATAGGCGTAGCTGTTTATCTTTTTGGCATCCTGAAGGGGCGCAGTGTATCTCATCAGGAAATGCTGATCCTTATTCTGATATTTGGCGGAATTGTATTTCATGAGTTTTGGGAGGGCTCTTCCCGCTATGCCATGAGGTACTACATATACTGGCTTCCATATGCAGCATATGGGATAAATAATCTTTTGAAAAATAGAGGTATAGATAAATAAAATGCTCTTTAATAGTTTGGACTTTTTGATATTTTTTCCAGCAGTATGTTTGCTGTTTTGGTTAGTGCCTGCGAAATTTAGGCAAGTATTTTTGTTGATATGCAGTTATTTCTTTTACATGTGTTGGAACCCCTGGTGTATATTCCTTATACTGTTCTCGACCATTGTGACCTATTGTTGTGGGTTATTCATGGATAGATCAGGAAGCGATAAGAATAGAAAGCTTATCATGGCCCTTGGGATTACGGCCAATCTTCTGATCCTGTTTTTCTTTAAGTATCTTGGATTTGCTCTGGATACACTTGGAGTTATTATCAGGCATGAATTTGGGCCTCTCGATATTATTTTGCCGGTAGGAATATCATTCTACACATTTCAGGCTCTTGGCTACGTAATAGATTGTTACAGAGGCGACATCGAACCAGAAAAGAACTTTATACAATACGCACTTTTTGTATCTTTCTTTCCACAGCTGGTTGCAGGTCCCATTGAGAGAAGCGGCAATTTATTACACCAGATAAGAAGGCTATCAGTTGTCACAAGAAGAGATCTGATCGATGTTGAGCACATTCAGCAGGGATTTATTCTTATGGCCTGGGGAATGTTTTTAAAGCTTATAATTGCTGATAGGATCGCTATTGTTGTAGATAATGTGTACCTTAATATCTATGAATATGGGACTGTAGGGCTTTTGATGGCTCTCGTTGGATTTGGCATACAGATTTATTGTGATTTTGGCAGCTATTCTATCATAGCCATTGGTGCAGCCAGAATACTTGGAATAGATTTGATGGAAAACTTCAATGCGCCATATTTTTCAACATCGATCACTGATTTTTGGAGAAGATGGCACATTTCATTATCCAGCTGGTTTAGAGACTATCTTTATATTCCTCTAGGTGGTAGTCGCAAGGGATTTAAAAGAAAACTGTTGAATCTTGTCATTATATTCTTGTGTAGTGGTCTGTGGCATGGAGCCAATTGGACATTTGTTTTTTGGGGCTTGCTTCACGGATTGATGTTAGTGACAGAAAACCTGATAAGACCTGTGATACACAAGATAGATGATTATTTTGGAATTAATAAGAAGACAATTGGATTTATGCTTTGTAGAGCTTTTGTGGTATCTGCGCTTGTGGATGTTGCATGGGTGTTTTTTAGAGCGGAATCATTTAGGCAGGCGTTTGCTTTCTTTAAGCGTTTGATAATAAAGCAGGATTTTTGGACGTTATTTGACGGAACGATCTATACTTATGGACTTGATGTGACAGAGATGCATATTCTGATTGCAGGATTGATCCTTCTTGTGGTTGTAGACCTGATAAGGGTGAGAAAAGGGCTGGCAATAGACAAGTGGATCATGAGTCAGTATGCAGTGTTTAGGGTGCTGTTTGTTCTGGCTATTGTAATGTTTACGGTAATGTTCGGGGTTTATGGACCTGGGTTTGACTCCAAGGACTTTATATATTTCCAGTTTTGATATGGGTAATACAAGAAAAGGTGTAAAGACAAAATGAAGAAATCTTCAGTCATGATAGAAATATTACTCTTCCTGTTGCTTCTTATGCTGTGTTATGGAAGATACTATGAAGTAGTAAGATACAAAGACATTGATAATGGTGGAGGAATTGAAAACTATAGTGCTGTTAAAAGCGACGTTGATGTAGCTGTGTATGGAAGCTCACATGCTGGCTGCACCGTGGATAACAGCATTTTGTGGAATGAATATGGAATTACCAGCTATACTATCGGATCATCAAATCAAAAAACGGATGGCATCTATATGTACATGCTGGATTCCTTTAGTAGTAAGAAACCTCAGATAGCATTAGTTGAAACTTATACTCTAAGTGAGGTTACTGATAGCCAGATTGATATTGACAGAAGTGTTCTGACTACGCGCTTTTCAATCCCGTCAGCTAAGTATATCATTGACAGATGCTTATCCATGGGTGAGTCAAGAGAGCGCATCGAAGAACTGATCTTTCGAATGCCTATTGTTCATTCGCGTTATAAGGAACTGAGCCGAAGGGACTTTAAAAATGAAATGGCATATAACAGAGGGTATAGGGGAAGTGATGAATGTTCAGTTCAGGCACCGCCAGCGCTTACTGATGAGGTAGCTGAGGTACCTGAGGTGGCAGCAAAGTATATTGATAAGATCATTGAACTTTGTGATAAGAACGACGTTCAATTAGTATTCTTTACAGCACCTTTTTCAGCTACAGAACAAGATGTTCAGAAACAGAATGGGATCCATAAATATTTGGAATCAAAGGGGCAGATATGCCTTGATTTCTTGACTGACTATGAAAAATATGACATTGATTTTGAGCAGGATATGAGAGAGTTTTCCCACCTTAACAATATTGGAGCAGGGAAGATCACTAGAGGAATTGGTGAGTATTTGACTGCCAACTATCCCATCTCCGACAAAACGAGCCTGGGGCAGGATTTTAGTGATTGGGATCTGCATTCCAGATATTTGGATGATAGAAATGACACGTATGCGTTAGTTAAATGCATCGAAATAGATGAATATCTTGATACTCTTTCAGATATGATGGATAAATATGTTGTGATCATCTCTTTTGACGGAAACTATAGATCTTTTGAGGAATACGCCGAAAAGCCTAGATTTGATCTGGTAGGCATTTCAGAGGAACAGTATCAAAATGGCGGAGTTTTTATTATTAGAAACGGTGATATGATCTATAGCTCAGCTGGTGCTAACAATTATGCGTATTATAGCAAATTAAGCGGATCTTCTGAAGTGGTTCTCAGTAAAAAGCTGGAAGATAATACACCGAAAATAGTGATCAATCAATGGAATTATTTTGAAAACAACGATGGGTATACAGTGTTCGTATATGACGATGTATGTGATCAGATAGTAGATGAGATGCATATTGATGCCTACAAAGGTGAAGATATGGTGCATGTAGAACATTAAAAAAGGAATTTGGGAGAGCGTCTGTTGGACATACTAGGAAATCTAAAAAATGACAAATATGACCTTGAAATAACCTATGAGGAACCTGGAATATGGCGAGTTTTTCTGTGCCTTATTTCTGCACTCCTTATTGTTGCTGTATGCAGCAGGTCATCATTTATTTATGCCTTTAATATCTGGGACGATGTAAACAGTTATTTTACAGTGGGGAAGTGCATCTTTCGAGGATTTGTACCCTACAGGGATCTGTTTGACCAAAAGGGCATAATGCTGTACTTCATATATGGTCTGGCTTCTTTGATATCTCCCACGACATTTATCGGAGTTTATATCTTTGAGGTTATTGCGGCGTTTTTTACGCTGCTGGCCATATTCAGGATATACCAGCAGTTTCTAAAAACCATGATGATGCCCTATATCATAACTCCAATAACAGGAGCAGTTATTTATTCTTCCTACGACTTCTGGTGGGGCGGAAGCGCAGAGGAATTTCTTTTCCCCTTTGTTATGTGGGGGCTTTACCTTACGGTTTACCACTTTAGAAACAGATATCCTGAGCCAATGGATTATAAGACAGTTCTCCTTGGGGGACTTCTCTCTGGCTGTGTTTTAAACATAAAGTTCAGTTCCTTGGGATTTTTCTTTGGCTGGATGGCATTTGTGTTTTTTGCAGATCTCCTTGGAGCAAAGGCTGTTAAGAAGGCCTTTGTGAGCTGCATTGTTTTCCTTGGAGGAATGGGGATAGCAACGATTCCCTGGATTATCTATTTTTGGGCAAATGGTGCGATCTACGATTGGATTCACGTATATATCTACAAAAATGTATTCGAGTACTCCAAAAAGCTTCCGTTTCCTGAAAGGGTGGCTGTATTTTACGATATAGTCAAAAACCATATTTTAAACAATGAGCTGGTATTTATTCTGATATTCCTTGGAGTAGTATATTTTATAGCATCAGCTGTTGTGACTAGGCTAGGCAGGGATGAACTTAAAAGATTCATGCCAAAGATTCGCTTATCGGAGCTTTGGTGCCTTGGGATGGAGCTCTTTTTCCTGATATTCGTGTTGTTTGTGGGAGGAGTAAGCCTTCCCTACTACACATTTCCAGTAAATGGATTTGTATTGTTTGGTTTTATACCATTTTGTTATATAATAGAGGGGCTCATTAAGGAAAAAACAGGAAATTTTCTGGTAATACTGTCACTAGTAGCTACATTTCTGATAACCTGGTTTACGTCGGTGAATGTCAGATTCTATGGGGTGAAGGCTCAGGATCTTTACGTTTATAAGTTCAGAGACTATATAAGGTCCACAGGGATTGAAGACCCCGGGATAATAGTTCAGTTCACCTTTGACGTGGGGCTCTATACAGTGCTTGACGAAGAGCCTATCTGTTACTATTTCCAGACCCAGACCCTCAACATGGATGAAGTGCTGGAGTATCAGAAACAGTATCTGCATTCAGGAGAGGCAGATTTTATCGTGACCTGCGACTACCTGGCAGAGGGCGCTGGAGACAGATATGACCTGGTGATGGCAGATGAATGCCACTTATATAATTTTGAGCACACCTACTACCTGTATCAGAGGAATGGTAATCCTGTTTCAGAATAATTAGAAGGAGATTTTGTAATGCCAATAAGAGTAAATAGTTTCATGGGTAAGTTTGGATGGTTTGCAAGGAAACACTTTCCCATGCTTGCGAGTAATGCATATCTTAAGATGCAGTTTGTGACAAGGAGTAAGTCACAGAAGGCTTACTGCGACTACTTCCTTAATGCCAAGGAAGTACCTGTGCCCAATGTGGTAAATATTGAAACCATTAACAGGTGCAATTCAACCTGTGCATTCTGTACAGCTAATGTAAATGCTGAGAAGAGACCACTTTGCAAGATCGATGATGACCTTTATAAGAGCATCATTGACCAGCTGGCAGACTGGGGCTATAAGGGACATCTGACACTTTATGGTAACAACGAGCCACTTCTTGACACCAAGATTGTTGAGAGACACAAGTATGCAAGGGAAAAGCTTCCTGACAGCTTTATCTTCATGTCTACTAATGGTCTGATCCTTAGTATAGAGAAGGTTAAGGAGGTTGCTCCTTACATCAATCAGCTGATCATCAACAACTACTCCATGGAGATGAAGCTCCACAAAAATATCCAGGAGCTTTACGATTATGTTAAGGCTCATCCAGAGGAGTTTAAGGATCTTGATATCCAGATCCAGATGAGATACCTTCAGGAGGTTCTTACTAACAGAGCAGGAAGTGCTCCTAACAAGAAGGAGACAGAGAAGGTTATAAAAGAGACCTGTCTTCTTCCATTTACTGACATGTGGATCATGCCAAATGGTAAGATGGGTCTATGCTGCTGTGATAACTTTGAGGTTACAGACTTTGGTGACCTTAACAAGATGACTCTCAAGGAGGCCTGGGGATCTGAGAAGTTCCAGCAGGTAAGAAGACAGATTGCAGAGGGAAGACAGAATTATCCATTCTGCAAGCACTGCGACTTTATCGACGCGGGATTCAGAATGCAGATAGTTAATGCTATTCTTCGTGGCGATCAGGATGCAGCCAACAAGCTTGGCGGTCATGAGAGAATGAAGATCGGCAACAAAAATAATGACGACGACGGTATTAAATAATATAGATCTGATTATCGGAAATGAGGGTTACAGTGGATAAGATAGCAGTATTGATTCCATGTTATAACGAAGAAAAGACCATAGGGAAGGTAGTAAGAGATGCCAAGGTAGCTCTTCCTGAAGCCACTATCTATGTGTACAACAACAACTCCAAGGACCGCACAGCAGAGATTGCAGCGGAGGCAGGAGCTATTGTGAGAAACGAATATATGCAGGGCAAGGGCAACGTTATAAGGCGTATGTTCCGAGAGATTGACGCCCTTGTATATGTTATGGTTGACGGAGATGACACCTATCCTATGGAGTCAGCCCCTGAGATGGTGGACCTGGTCCTTAATCACAACTCAGATATGGTAGTGGGAGACAGGCTCTCATCTACCTACTATCAGGAGAATAAAAGGCCATTCCACAACTTTGGTAATAACCTTGTTCGTGGCAGCATAAACAGGCTCTTTAAGTGCAACGTAAGGGATATTATGACGGGCTTCAGGGCTTTTTCCTATGAGTTTGTTAAGACATTCCCTGTACTATCCAAGGGATTTGAGATTGAGACTGAGATGACTATCCACGCTGTATATAACAATATGCAGATAGACAACGTGGTCATAGATTATCGTGACAGGCCAGAGGGATCTGTAAGTAAGCTCAATACCTATGCTGATGGATTTAAGGTCCTTAAGACTATTGCAAGGCTCTATAGGAGCTACAAGCCCTTTGGATTCTTTATGATCGTGGCAGTTATCCTGGCAGCTCTTTCAATTGGATTTTTTATTCCAATTCTTACAGAGTACTGGGCTACACATCTTGTTCCCAAGATTCCAACTCTTATTGTATGCTGCTTTGTTATGATGGCTGCAGTGATAAGTGTGTTTGCGGGAATTATCCTGTCGACCCTTGCTATAAATGACAGAAGGCAGTTTGAGATGCAGCTCAATATGCTTCAGAGGCATAAAGAAACTGATTTTGCAAAAGAAGAGAATTAAGAAATATTAAGATAAAGAAAGAGCGGAGGCTTCAGCCTCCGCTCTCTTGTTCTGCTTTATAAGCATCCAGCGCTTCCTGTGTTGGCTGCGCCAGAGGAAATTCTCCTCTTATATATTTTTCCCAGGATTCAGGGTAATACTTTTTCATCTGACCTTCATCGTAGCGATAGTATTCTTCGGGCTCGAACTCTGAAATCTTGACAAAGTCTGTTTCCAGATAAGCATAGGGCTCGTTTCCTTCACGGAAGTTAAATTCGTGAGCCATAAGTCTTGCCACGATCTGTCTGCCTACGACTGACAGGTGAAGGTTGTCCATAAGGTACTCACCTGCTGTATCAAGGTACAGGTCATACTTAGAAGCGTACATGTTGTCGAAGCATACAATGTTTTCAACTTCAGTTACATTCTTAATCTTGTCTGCGTAGTCTGCAAGAGTTCCAATTCCGTTGCTTACAATGTAGGAGTCACCAAGATAGGAACCATCTGAATTGACATAGATTCCATAAAAAGGGGTCATGACGATAAAGTAGGCTTCAGGGCTTACTTTCTTTAGGGTATCAATTGCCATCAGCATGGAATTGTACAGAGCATGAGCTTGGTCAGCCTCTGAGTTGTAGGTCGAAACATCGAGAGGTACATTGTTTAAAAAGTCGTTGGTACCATAACTAAGTACGTAATAATCAACATCAGCAGGATCAATGGAGTTCATGGTTTCAAGTATGTCAGGATAGCTTCCAGCCAGGGTGGCTTCTCTGTCTGACTTGCCGGCAAAGCAGTAGGCCATACCAAGGAAACTTGTGCTGGTAAGCTTTTCTGCGGATACATCTGATGTAGTCTGCTCTACAGATGCAGTTGTTCCACCGATCGCCATGTTGTAGATATTACAGTAGGGAACTCGGCTCTGGATAAAGTTGGCAATTGAATGGCCTTCATCTCTTCCGTTGGCTAGCTGGGAGTCTCCGAAGAACACAACGTTGACATCGTGGTCCTTTCCCTCTTCTTCAGTTGATTCATCTATTGAGACGCTTTCGGTGGCAACTTCTGTTACTTCCTCTGTGTTTTCCTCAAGGATAGGTTCAAACAGATCGTTGATGACCACGATCTCGCTGGTGGCGGAAGAAGCTTCATCGCTTGCCTCTGTGGTTTCACCATTATCATTTAAAAACTCAGTGGCTTCTTTTACAGATTCCTCTGGCAGAGAGCATCCGCAAACGGACATGCTCACAGCACTAAGAAGCGCCAGTACTATTGAGATTCTCTTTTTCATACTATAAATTCCTCGCTTTCATGGGTATTTTAACACCTGAAATGAAAAAGAAAATACTTTCTGCATAAAATTAATGAAATCTGCCGTTAATCTTAAGAAAGTCTTAAGAAATTGACGCTATTACGATAATACACACACGTTTAAACCTAGTTGGTCTTGTTATGGCAATTATGGTATAATTTTCCATAAGTATGTATAACTTAAGGAAGGTATGTGTATGAAAAAGGCACTTATTATTGGGGCAGGCCCTGCAGGTCTTACTGCGGCCTATGAGCTTTTAACAAAATCCAAGGACTATCAGGTAATAGTCTTTGAAGAAACTTCTAAATTTGGTGGCATCTCAAGAACTGTTGAGTACAAGGGCAACAGAATGGATATGGGTGGCCACAGATTCTTTTCCAAGGTCCCAGAGGTTAATGAATGGTGGGAAAAGATGCTCCCTCAGCAGGGACATCCTACCTACGATGATATAGTATTAGACCGTCCCATGAAGATGAAGGAAGGCGGTCCTGACCCTGAGAAAACTGACAGGGTTATGCTTCGAAGAAACCGCGTATCCAGGATTTTCTTTGACAGGAAGTTCTATGACTACCCAATTTCTCTTAAGGTTGAGACCTTTAGGAACATGGGCCTTGCTAAGACGATAGCCTGCGGATTTTCATATCTGCACGCCATGATCTTTAAGAGACAGGAGAAGTCCCTTGAGGATTTCTATGTAAACAGATTTGGTAAGAAACTCTACTCAATGTTCTTTGAGTACTATACAGAGAACCTATGGGGCAGACATCCATCTGAGATCGACCCCAGCTGGGGAGCTCAGAGAGTCAAGGGCGTTTCAATCCTTGCTGTTTTGAAAAACGCCTTCAGGAAGAAATCCGGTAAGACAGGTGGTAAGGTAGAGACTTCACTTATCGAGGAATTCTCTTATCCTAAGCTTGGACCAGGTCAGCTCTGGGATGTTACTGCAGAAGAGATTAAAAATCTTGGCGGAACTATCATCATGAATGCCAAGGTTGTTAAGGTCCGCAAGGATGGCAATCACCTTAAGGGTGTTACCTATCTTCAGGACGGTAAAGAGATTGATATTGACGGCGATGTAGTCATCAGCTCCATGCCAGTTAAGGATCTTGTTGAGGGAATGAATGACGTTCCAGCTGATCCTGCAAGGATCGCAGCTGGTCTCCCTTACCGTGACTACATGACTCTTGGAGTTCTTGTTCCAAAGCTTAACCTTGAGAACAAGACCAATATCAAGACTATAGGAAATATTGTTCCAGACAACTGGGTTTACGTTCAGGACAGAACAGTCAAGATGGGACGTTTCCAGATCTACAACAACTGGTCTCCATATCTTGTTAAAGACCTTGAGCACACTGTATGGGTTGGACTTGAGTACTTCTGCTTTGAAGGCGACTCCATGTGGAACATGACTGAGGATGAGTTCGCCAAGATGGCAATTGATGAGATGGTCACTCTTAACCTTATAAGCGATGCTTCTGAGGTTATTGACTATCATATGGAAAGGGTTAAGAAGGCATATCCAGCTTACTTTGATACCTATGATGAGATGGATAAGCTCATTGACTATCTTAACACTATCGACAACCTTTACTGTGTCGGACGTAATGGTCAGCACAGATACAACAATATCGACCACTCAATGTGCACTTCCTTTGAGACAGTAAAGAACATTCTTAGCGGCGAGACAGACAGAAGCAATATCTGGAACGTCAACACTGAGAAGGAATATCACGAAACTGACGAAGCTAAGTCAGAAGAGGATGAGGTTGAAGTTGACTAATAATAGGTGGGCGGCACTTTTGCCGCCTACTGCCATGTAAGAAGGTTTGATACATGCAGTTTGTTTCTTTTGCATTTTTGCTGCTTTTACCTGTAGCAGCTATTATCAATTTCATTATTCCCAGGAAATTCAGGTACATTTGGCTCCTTGTAATAAGCATAGCCTTTTATCTTAGTATTGATCTTAAGGCAGCTGCTGTTATGGCTGGGACCATTGTGGTAACTTATATTTCGGCTCTTTTGATTGACAAGGTTTCAGGAGAGGGCAGCGAAAAGAGACCCAAAAGTGCCCTGGTCATTCTGGCTGTGTCTGTGATCTTGGAGATCGCTGCCATGCTCATTTTTAGAAGTGGCAAGATAATGGGAGCCATTGGTATTTCTTTTTACATGCTCAAGTCCGTTGGATATCTGGTGGATGTATACAGAGGGGATGTGGCAGCGGAAAAGAACTTCTGCAAGCTGGCACTTTTCGTGTCCTTCTTTACCCAGGTGATCTCAGGTCCTATCGAGAGAGCAGGGAACATGCTTCCTCAGTTCTCATATCCTGTGACTGTGGATTTTGACAGGATGCGAGATGGATTCTTGCAGATCCTGTGGGGTTATTTCTTAAAGCTTGTTATAGCTGACAGACTGGCGATTTTTGTTAATAACGTCTATGATGACCCGGCGCTGGTTGGGGGAACCATCGTAGCCATCGCTACATTTTTCTATTCTTTTGAGATCTACTGCGACTTTGCTGGTTATTCTGCCATTGCCATAGGTGTTTCAAGGATCCTTGGCATTGATGTCATGAAGAACTTTGACAGCCCATATATGGCTAAGAGCATTGCAGAGTTCTGGCGCAGATGGCATATATCATTGTCTACCTGGCTCAGGGACTATATCTATATTCCCCTTGGTGGAAACAGGAAGGGGACGGTTAGGAAGTACCTTAACGTTCTTATTGTGTTTGCGGTCAGTGGTATCTGGCACGGATCTGCCTTGACATTCCTGGTTTGGGGACTGCTTCATGCCCTTTATCAGATCATTGGATTTATCACAATGCCAGTAAGGGACAAGATTGTAGCAGTTCTTAAGATTGACAGAGAGGGTTTATCTCACAGGACAGTTAAGACAATCGTGACGTTTCTTTTAGTTAATCTTGCATGGGTGTTCTTTAGAGCACCTACTCTTGAACAGGCTATTTTGATCATTAAAAGGAGCTTTGAGTTTACACCATGGGTGTTTACAGATGGAGGGCTCTTTATGATGGGACTATCCCAGGGAAGCTTTAACGTAGGCATTGCAGGTATAGCTCTTTTGATAACCATGGACATCCTCGCCTTTAACGGCGTTGAGATAAGAGACAGGATCATCAGGCAGGCTATCTGGTACAGATGGATCATCATGATAGCTGGAATCCTGGCAATTTCCATTTTTGGTATCTGGGGTGCGGGATATAACGCATCAAGCTTTATTTATCAACAGTTCTGAGGCTTTTTATGAAGATTAGATTTGTGAACATCTTAAAGGTCCTGGCCTTTACCTGTGTGGCGAGTTTGTGCGTGTATGGCGCCACGGTGGTACTTAGGGACAAGGACAGTGAATATAAATATGCAGACTTTTTTGACAGGGCAGATCAGATAGATGTGCTGTTTATAGGTTCATCCCACGTTATCAATGCCATTAACCCTGTGGTCCTTTACGGAGAGCAGGGTATCACCTCTTACAACATGGGTGGCCACGGCTCGATCATGCAGTCAACCTACTGGGAGCTCATGGAGGCGCTGCAGTATTGTAACCCCAAGTGTGTGGTGGTGGACACCTACATGCTGCAAAAGGACTACAAGTACCTGGATGAGATGAATGACGACTACAGCGATGAGGACAGGGCAAGTTCTATAGCTCAGCTCCACCTTAATATGGACTGTTGGCCACTAAATAAGCTTAAAGTTGCCGCGGTCAATGACCTTATCAAAGACGAAGAGATCAGGAAGCAGTTTTACGAGCCATTTTATGTATATCACCACAGATGGGATGTGCTTAAGAGTAATGACTACAAGACCCTGACAGGTGATGGTGACAGGAACCATTTCTTTGGAGCTGAGATGCGCTATGGCATCGAGCTGACTCCTGGTATTTACCCTAATCCTGAGGATGATAATGGCCTTGGGGGAGATACAATTGGTGAGGAGTACCTTCGCAAGATAATTGATGAGTGTCAGGGGCGCGGGATAGACGTTATCGTGACATTCCTTACCTGCAGTGCATCAACTGATGACAAAAGAGCTGTGGACAGCGCCAGGATCATCTGTGATGAATATGATGTACCTTTTGTAAACATGCAGGAGATGGGTGTTGTTGATCTTTACACTGACCTTAACGACACAGGCCATATGAATGCCAATGGCGCCATCAAGGCCACTAAGTGTATCGGAGAGGCTATAGCAGAACTTGGAAAGTGTCAGGATCACAGAGGAGATCCTGCCTATGACTACTGGCAGCAGAGGGCTGAGAAGTTCTACGGCGAGATATATGATATAGCACTTTCATCTGACAGCGTATATCAGGAGCTCAATTACCTGGCAGGTGCTGACAGCGTTGGGACGATCCTGTATATCAATGATGGTTCCCAGGCTTTTGGTGACAATGAGATGCAGAGACTGATCCATAACTTCACCGTAACGCCAACTATTTATCACACTGATGGACCCTACATCATGATCTATGACCCGGTTTCAAAAAAAGTCTATGAGGCCAGCGGAACTGAGGTGCTAGACGGAATAGACACTAGTTTTGGAACAATCCATTATCAGCCGGTTGAGCATCTTTTCAGGCTTCTTTACACAGATGAGGACCCTGAGACCAATCTTTTGTACGATGATGCTAAAATCGATTATGACATACAGATAATCACCTATGATGCGGAGTCGGGAGAGATACTATCCCACAACTACTTCAAGTCATATGGAAGTAACTATACTAAAGGATGATTTAGAAATATAAAAGGAGGATCGTCAATGAGCGATAAGGTTTGCATAGTAGGAATTGCAGGAGGAACAGCTTCTGGTAAGACCACCATTGTCAGGAAGATAAAAGAGAAGTTTGGAGATGACATTGTTGTGATCAACCATGACTCTTACTACAAGGCTCATGATGACCTTTCTTATGAGGACAGGAGCAGGCTCAACTACGACCACCCTGCTTCCTTTGATACTGATCTTATGATCGAGGACGTTAAAAAGCTAAAAGACGGCAAGGAGATCGACATGCCAGTCTATGACTATACTATCCACAACAGGTCAGATGAGACAATACACGTGGTCCCCAAAAAGGTAATAATCCTTGAGGGTATCCTGATCCTTGAGAGCCAGGCCCTTCGTGATCTTATGGACATCAAGGTCTTCGTTGATACAGACGCTGACGAGAGGCTTATGCGAAGGATAATCCGTGACATGTCAGAGAGGGCAAGGAGCATAGAGTCGATCCTTACCCAGTATAGAGACACTGTTAAGCCTATGCATGAACAGTTTGTTGAACCAAGTAAGAAGTATGCTGATATCATCATTCCTCGCGGTGGTGAGAATACAACTGGTATCAGCATCCTGCAGGAACACTTGAATTTAGTAATGGCTGAGTAAAGGATAAAGATATGCTTCAGGTTTTGGCTGGAATACCAAGCCTCATATTGTGGATGCTCATCGTTCCGTTTTGTGTGGGGCTGCTTGCAAATTTCATATTGCCAAGGAGCAGGAGAACATTAGGGATAACATTTATCCTGGGATACCTGGTGTACATGGGGGTCTTTGAGATTGTGGCTATTATCTGCATGACCAGGATTACCTACAGTGCATTTACCTACTGTTGCAGGATATTTATGGTCTGCGTTCTGGTGCTGGCTGTGGCCGGTATCGTTCGAAGCGTGTTGAAGCTTAAGGGAAGTGAAAAGAACTATCTGACTCTTTTCCCTGGAGAGGCCCACGCTGATGTGTATGACCTTATGAGTCCCAGATCCAACCCCGGATTTTACAAGGTGGACTACCCCAAGGAGAGCATCATATACTGGGGAATATTTTTTGTCATCCTGGCATTCCAGATGGTGATGTCTGTGGTGATGGCAAGCTTTGACGGAGATGATGCTTTCTATGTAGTTGAATCTCTTTTGGCCCAACAGGCAGATGTAATGAATACCATACTGCCATATACTGGCACCTCCACCTATCTTGATATAAGACATGCCCTGGCTGTTATAACCATGTGGATAGCCTTTGTGGCCAGAGAATCTGGAATACATGCAACTGTTGTATCCCACACTATAATGCCTCTTTTCTTTATTCCACTTGTATATCTTGTGTATGTTGAGATTGGAAGAGTGCTATTTAGGGCCAGGCAGCAGATCATTCCAGTATTCATGATAATTGTGGCATTTCTTTTGATGTTTGGGAATGTGTCTATATATACGCCAGCCACCTTCTTTTTGATGAGGACCTGGCAGGGTAAGGCCCTGGTTTCTAACCTTGTGTTCCCGCTGATCTTCTGGATATTCCTGTGGATGTTTGAAGAGGCAGGCTCATCTCCTCCGCCAAACCGCAGGGAAAAAGAGTGGGAGCAGCCAAGAAGAGAGTGGTGCCCATGGATAGAGCTGTTTTTTGTGAACATGCTGTCCGGAATGTGCAGCTCTCTTGGAGTAATATTTGGAAGCGGACTCATAGCGCTGCTGACGCTGGTACTGCTGATCTATACGAGAAAGATCAAGGTGATCCTTGGTGCTATATTATGTATTGTGCCTAATATAGTTTATCTGATGATCTACTTCTCCCTGATCGGATAAAGAATAAAAAAGAGAAAGAATAAGAGAATGAATGATATGACTGAAAAGAAAAATGATGACAAGAGATTTAACCTTTCGGAGATCCCAATCTGGGTCCACATCGCAGTACTGGCTGTTATTGCCCTAGTAATAGCGTTTACTGCTTATAAACTTCTTAAGTGGAACGCGGGAACTGCCCAGACAGAGGGTGTTGTAGAGGGCAATTTTGAAGTTGAGGTTCAGGACCAGGTATTCCTTCTTCCAGATGACAAGAAGGCAATGCACGAAGATGATGGAGTTGAGACCATTCTTTTCCTGGGAAATGATATCCTGACTTACTACAGTGATGAGAATGGTGTTGTAGAACAGGTTGCTGCCAAGACTGGAGCCACATGCATAAATGCTGGATTCCCTGAGAGTACTGTGGCACTTAAGAATGCCCAGTTTAGTTCTGAATATCCTCTTGATGCTTTCTCTTTTTACAATGTATCAAAAGCGATAGCAACCAGAGACTTTTCTCTTTTACATGACAATGAAAAGAAATTTGAAGATTCAAGATATGACAAAGGGGCAGCTCTTCTTGAAGAGCTGGATATGAACACAGTCGATACATTGGTTGTTTTCTATGATGCACATGACTATATCAGCTACAGGATTGGTATGAACCCTGACAATGCAGATGATCCGCTAACTTACAGCGGCGCGTTAAGTGCCGGGATCAAGGCTATCCAAGAGGCTTATCCATTTATAAGGATCGTGTGTATGTCATTTCCTATGTGCTACGCCTATGATGCATCTGGAAGTCTTGTAAATGGTGATATGTACGACTTTGGAAATGGAAGGCTTACAACATACTATCAGTTCATGATGGATGTGTCCGGAGCCACTGGTGTTACATTTATCGACAACTACTATGGAACAATTGATGCTGACAACAGCTCAGAGTGGCTCCTTGACAATATCCACGTAAATGCTGCCTGCAACGAACATATGGCTCAGCACTTTGTGGATGTGATTTATGGGGAGCAGTAAGCTGCTTGGTGAGGTAAAGTTTGAAAGATAAGATTTTTAGTAAGATAAAGCCGGCAGATTTACTTTTGCTGGAGCTGTCGGTGATGGTGTACTCACTGTCTACTGTGGCAGCTAATATGGCCTCAAAGCATGAGTTTTTATCTTGGGGATATATTTTCTTTTTTGGACTTGAGTTTGTGGTGCTTGCCATATATGCAATCCTTTGGCAGCAGATTATCAAGAAGTTTCAGCTGTCAGTGGCGTACGCCAACAAGTCACTGACTCTTTTGTGGTCAATGCTCTGGAACTACATAATATTCAGCCAGGGGATCACTCCAGGTAAAGTGGCAGGAGTAGTGCTTGTCATGATCGGTGTGATGATAATGAACATCGGAGGTGGGGAGAAATGATAAATGTGTTCTTCCTTCTGATGATCCTTGCGGAGATAATCGCTTCAACTTCCCAGGTACTGCTTAAGATAAGTGCGGGAAAGAAGTATCCTAGTTTTATCCGTGAGTATTTGAATGCCTTCGTTATTGGAGGATATGCGCTTTTAGTTGTATCCATGGTGATCAGTATTTTCTGCTATGACGGCCTTGGATACATGGGCGTGGTTGTACTTGAGCCTATTGCTTATATTATTGTCATGTTTATGTCCAGAGTGATCTTCAAGGAAAAGATCGTTCCATCTAAGATCATTGGAATGTTTCTGATCATTGCTGGAATTGTGGTGTTCTACTTGTTAGGATGACTGTGAATAGTTACACGTAGAGGTACATGTATGTACGGAATATTTATGGAGTGTTGGGTTTCGCTTAAGCTCTATTTTGGAAATCCAATCTTACCCATCATTCTTCTTGCATCAGCGGTATATCTGATCATATTTGAGAAGGATGTAAGGAAAAAGATAATACTTGGAGTGCTGCCAATTGTGATACTGGCAGGATTTCTTTTGCCCATAACTAAGATCGTGTATGTGGCAGCCTTTGACGATGGAAGCGATACCTACTACCGGATCCTCTGGCTCATACCAATGTATCTGGTGATCGGATATGCAGCCTGTAAGCTCATCTTTAGCCTTGGCAGCAAGGTTAAACAGAGGGTTGCGCTGGTGGCTGTGCTGGTAGTTGTAGTACTATCTGGTTCGCTTGTATATTTCAATCAGTACATGTCTGTGGCTGAGAATATGTACCATATCCCTCAGTATGTTATTGATGTATGTGATGTCATCGCTCCCAAAGAGGGAGAGCAGAGAGTCAGAGCAGTATTTCCATCGGAGCTTGTTCACTTCGTACGCCAGTATGACACTGATATTTTGATGCCCTATGGCAGGGAAATGCTGGCAACTCAGTGGGACTACTACAATGCAGTCTACGATGCCTATGAGAAACCTGAAGTCATAAATGCCAAGGATCTTTTGGAGGCCACAAGGCAGACCAAGTGCCTGTACATAGTGCTTCGCACTGATAGGAAGGTTGACGTTAACCTGATCACCATGGGGCTTAAGCTTGTTGATACTGTTGGTGACTATCTGATCTACTTGGATCCTGAAGTTCAGGAATGGTACGATGAGCATGGCGTTTATATAACTACCTCTTAAAAAGGATAAATAGATGGTATTTAACTCGTTTGGATATGTATTGCTATTTTTGCCAGCGTTTTTGCTGGCGATGCAGCTTGCCAGAAGAATAGCGCAGAAAAGACCAGAATTAAAGGAGGCGTGTAAGGTTGTAATCATCGCGTTCTCCTTAGTTTTTTATGGACTTTTTGGAGTGCGAAATGACCTGGTGCTGGCAATAAGCATATTTGTTAATTTAGTAGGAATACTTGCTTTAAAAAGAATAGCAATTGATAACGGTGAGGGTAGGAAAGGCTTAGGACGTTTACTTTTTGTTTTAATGCTCATTGTTAACGTTGGGGCCTTGTTGTTCTTTAAATTTGCAGGGGTATTTTTCCCTATTGCTATTAGTTTTTACACCTTTAATCAGTTATCATTCATTATTGATCTTTATAGAGGCGATATTGAAAAGTTCAGCGTCATTGACTATCTTGCTTATATTCTGTTCTTTCCTAAAATCCTGCAGGGACCACTCATGGGATATGGGAATTTTATTGTGGAACTTGATAAGACAAAAGAAGATAGGTTTGACAGTGAAAATATTTTAAGAGCGCTGTTTCTCTTATCCATGGGATTGTTCAAGAAAGTGATCCTTGCAGATACTTTTGGAAGGGCAGTGGACTACGGATATGACAATCTGATTTCACTGGGAAGTCTTGAAGCTATATTGGTTGCAGTATTTTACTCCTTCCAACTATACTTCGATTTTAGCGGATACTGCGACATGGCTGGCGCAGTCTGCATGATGATTGGATTTGAACTTCCAGATAACTTCAATTCGCCATATAAGGCGGTGAATATAGTGGACTTCTGGAAGAGATGGCATATTTCTCTTACAAAGTTTTTTACCAGGTATGTGTATATCCCACTTGGCGGAAACCGCAAGGGTGCTGCAAGGATGTACATCAACTTCATGATAGTGTTTCTGCTTAGCGGGCTGTGGCACGGAAGTGGATGGACCTTCATAGTGTGGGGCGCTATGCACGGAGTGCTGTATGTACTGACAAGGGCTGTGAAACTAAGAAAGATCCCAGCCTTCATATCCACTGTGCTGACTTTTATATACGTGACAGTAGCCTGGGTGTTCTTTAGAGCAAACACAATCTCAGATGCCATCACTCTTTTGGCTAGAGTATTTACTGGTGGCAGCAGGCGTATTTCAACAAATATCTCTGCATGCTTCCAGTTAGACGAACTGTGGTATGCAATCAAGGTTACGCCCTTGATGAGATTTTCGTTTGTATGGGAAGTGTGCCTGTGGCTGTTTGTGATAGCTGGCGTAGTGATCATATTCTTTTCAAAGAATGCAATGGAGATTGCCAGGAACTGCAAGATAGGGATCAGGACTTCGCTTCTAACAGCAGTACTTCTAGTGTGGAGTATTGTGAGCTTTGCTGGAGTCAGTACGTTCCTGTACATGAATTTTTAACGGTTAGCCTGACGAAATATAGATGTATAAAAATTATTTAAGGAGAGTGTTATGGATAAGATAATGCAGAGTCGATTGGATCGGGGATTTCTGAAGTATCAAAAAGAATATGAAGATAAGGCTCTAGAGGTCCTGCGCTCAGGATGGTACATCCTGGGTAAAGAGGATGAAGCTTTTGAAAAGGAATTTGCCCAGTATGTTGGCACTGATTATGCTGTTGGCTTGGCTAGTGGACTTGATGCTCTGTGGCTTGCTTTCAGGGTGCTTGGAATAGGGAAAGGCGATGAGGTTATAGTACAGGCCAATACTTATATTGCAAGCGTCATGGGAATAACCATCAATGATGCAACCCCAGTTTTTGTTGAACCAGACCAGTACTATCAGATCGATGCAGACAGGATCGAAGAGAAAATAACTGACAGAACAAAGGCAATTCTTGTAGTTCACCTTTATGGACATTCTGCCAATATGACAAAGATTGTAAATATCTGCAAGAAGCACAATCTTAAACTTGTAGAGGATTGTGCACAGTCACATGGTGCGTGTCATGAAGGTAAGATGACAGGAAGTTTTGGGGATTTCGGATGTTTTTCTTTTTATCCTTCAAAGAATATGGGGGCATTTGGAGATGCAGGGGCTGTTACTACAAATGATCCAGAGCTTGCACGTCTAATGAAAATATACCGGAATTATGGTAGTGAAAAGCGCTATTACAACATGGTTGTAGGGGCTAATTCTCGCCTGGACGAGTTACAGGCAGGACTTTTAAGAGTAAGACTTGCCCATATGGATGAGATAACAGCTGAGAGGGAAGCTCTTGCCAAAAGATATACCGAAGGAATCAATAATCCTCTGGTGGTGAAACCAGGTGTAGCTCCTTATGCATCCTGTGTATGGCACCAGTATGTGCTCAGGGTACCTGATAAAAGAGATTCATTTAAGCAGTATCTTGAGGACAATGACATAGCAACTATAATTCATTATCCAATTCCGCCACATCTATCGGAGGCCTATGCTTATCTTGGTGTGAGTGAAGGAAGTCTTCCAGTAACAGAAAGATACGCAAAAGAAGTCATCTCGCTTCCTCTTTATTCAGGAATGACACAGGAAGAGCAGGACAGAGTTATAGACTGTATCAATTCGTTTAAGGGTTAAATAATGAGTAAATATAAAAAACTATTGATTACTAGTATCGCGTTGGTAGTAGTAGCTCTTGTGGCATGTGCAGCCCTTGTTGTATATGTGGATCCTTTTTTTCACTATCATCCACCAATAAAAGGATTCCCATATGTGGTTGATAATCAGCTTAGCCAGAATCCAGGGATGGCCACGAATATGGATTACAACGGATGTATCATAGGATCCTCCATGACAGTTAATTTCGATACAGATGACATCAAGGAGCTTCTTGGCTACGATACAGTTAAGCTAAGCTACAGTGGGGCTTATCCCAAGGATGATTACAATATCCTTTCAATAGTGTTTGATGAAAGTACTTATGCAAGAAAAAATCAGCCAATGGGAGCTGTGTTTTTTGCCATGGATATTCCTACAATGACTGCAGATACTGAGGAAACCAAGTATCCTCTGCCAGAGTATCTCTATGACAGGAATCTTTTTAATGATGTGGAGTACGTCCTTAATAAGGATGTGCTGTTTCAATATATCCTTCGTCCTGTGGTTCAGGGCAAGGGCTCAGACCTGTCCGAGATTTACGCAAGCTGGTGGACTCCGGATTACTACAACATACAGTGGGTGATGCACACCTATGAGGAACCTGAAAAATCAGATAAGATTTACGGTGTAGAAGATGTTCTTCCGGCCACTGAGGCTAATCTTGAAAAGAACATACTTCCTTTCGTTAAGGAACATCCTGAAACGCAGTTTTATTTCTTTTTCCCGCCCTACAGTATTTTATACTGGCACAATCTTCAACAGGAAGGTTTTTATGAAGCAGCATTTTATCAGTACCAGTATGTTGCAGATGTCCTTTTACAGTATCCTAATGTGCATCTTTTCTACTTTCAGACCATGGATGAGGTGACAGACCTTAATAACTACGCTGATTATTCACATTACAAGCCGGAGATAAACCGGTTTATGGTAGAATGTTTCAGGAATGGTGATTATGAGATAAAGTCTTCATCTGAGATGAGTGATGCTCTTAACAAGATGAAGGAAATAGTCAGATCTTTTGATTACGAAGCACTATTTTCAAAAGATTGGTAAATTATGTGTGTGGAGGAACAATGAGTTATTTCCCTTTATAATTGTAGTAATATATTTCAAGATAATGAAATATATCATAAATGGCTAAATTGTGACATTTATTTGTGTGATAGGAAGCAGGAAAGGATGTTATGATAATCAGACAGGAAAAGTATAAAGTACTAGAGTTTAAAGAATATGGTGATGAGCGTGGCAATCTGGTAGTCGCTGAGGGATCAGGATTTGATGTACCATTTGATATTAGAAGAGTTTTCTATATGTATGGATCAGACCCGAATATTAAGAGAGGCAATCACGCTAACAGATATACTCAGTTTGTTCTGATCAATGTAAGTGGAAGTAGTAAAGTTTTGGTTGACGACGGTCAGAAAAAAGAAGTGATTGTTCTTGATAAACCAAGAATGGGATTATATCTGGGACCAATGATCTGGAAAGAAATGTATGATTTCAGCCCTGACTCCGTGTTGCTTGTACTTGCCAGTGAGCATTACATAGAAGGTGAATATATAAGGGATTACAACGACTTCAAAAAAGAGGTTGAAGCTGATATTTAAATAAAGATCACTACAGGAGCCCCTATACTGGGCTATGCGTCAATAATGAGTGTGGTTCTTTTTTGCGCAGGACACAGGCAAGAGAATATGGCAACTGATCAACGTTGGGGGACATGTCAATGCTAGTTACATTACTTAGCTGGCTCTATATCGCAGCAATATGTTTGATAATAGGAATAATAGTTAACGTAGCGCTTTCAAAGCTAATTCCCACACCTTCTTTTTCAGGGGAGCATCACTTTGGAATTACGGGGATCATAGTTACAGGGATTGTGACACTTACTGTGTATGCAGAGTTTTTTAGCATTGTATATAAGATTGGTGCATTGTGTCACGGGATAGTATTGTTAGCAGCTATACTTGGTGCTTTTTTCTTTAGAAAAGATATCAAGGCCGTTTTTGATCAAATGCATGGGAATGTTACTGTAAACAAGCTTATCATCTATGTGGGGATCATTCTTACAGCGGCATTCTTTACTTCCAATGGGAAATTTCATACAGATACTGGTATCTATCACGCCCAGGCTATCAGGATGTTGGAAGAGTACGGAGTCCTGAAAGGTCTTGGCAATTTACAGCTTCATTTTGCGTATAATAGTTCCTATCTTGCATTATGTGCTCTTTTTACCTTGAGCTTTATTCTGCCATTTCCGCTTCATACCATGACAGGATTTTTTATGGTTGTATTCAGCATTTATGCTGCAGATGGCCTTTTTGATATAAAGAGTCACAAGCGTCATGGAGGCGATCTTGCAAGGATTGCTATTCTTATTTATTCTTTCACTAATTTGACAGGTCTTCAGTCTCCGGCAACTGACTATGGAACCATGTTTATGACTCTTTATATTCTGTGTGCATGGATAACATATACAGAAGAGAGAAAGTATACTGAAGATAGGGACAATGATATTGCATTTTATGGATATTTATCTGTTCTTGCTATATTTACTGTAAGCATGAAACTATCTGCTGCATTGATCGTAGTCATTGCAGTTTTGCCTGCTGCAAAGCTTTTAAAGGAAAGGCGCTTTAAGGATTTCTGGTGCTTTATTGCGGTAGGTTTTTTCTCATTTCTGCCTTTTATGATTCGAAATGTGATCTTATCCGGTTATCTATTTTATCCAGTGGCATCAATAGATCTGTTCAATGTGGTGTGGAAGATACCAGCTGATTACATGAAGGTTGATGCTGATCAGATAAAAGTCTGGGGGAGATGTCTGTTTGATGTAAGGAGAGTGGATGAAGGAATAACTTCCTGGTTCCCAATCTGGTGGGAAAACAAGCAGCACTACGAGGTTATGCTGATATATTCCCAGCTTGTAGGCGCTATCCTTACTGCCATTCTTCTTGCCTTCAGGATTAAAGAAAAGAAATTGGATATGGCAATGGTATTGTTTTATGCTGCGCTGTATTTAAACATTATCATGTGGCTGTTTACGGCGCCATTTATTCGATATGGCCTTGCGTTTTTACTGTTGTTACCTCTATGTGCAGTTGGAGATGTTCTGGATATTGTTGTTTCTAAAAGAGGTATTGTGCTAGGAGTCTTTGCTGCACTTGTACTCATTAATTTTTGCAGCTGGGTAGACAACTATTTTATGGATGACATGGTTTTTCTTAAGCACAATCTTATGGCAGGGCATTATGTTGTACCTGTTCCGTTTGATGAAGGTACGATGACTACAGTTGATATGGATGGCCTTACCGTTTACGTTGCTGGTATTGATGAGATTAACAGCTACTATGCAAATCCTGGAAGCTGCTATGATTTCATGGTTGAACGCACGGAGCTGATAGGAGATAGTATTAAAGAGGGCTTTAAGCCAAGACAATAAATTAGGAGTGATCATACCTTGAGAAAGATAACATCCTATTACAAAGAAATACTGATAATGACTGTGATATTTCTGATCGAGATATCAGCAATTGTCCGCGCCAATTTTTTCTACAATGATGATCTTGGAAGAAATATAGAGGGGTATACAGGTAATGCCTTTGACAGCAGATATATTGCTGACTGGACATCAATACTGGTTAATGGCAATTCCCATATCACAGATTCATCACCCCTAACCCAGATCTTATCCTGCATATTTTTAGCTATTGCCGTGGTGGTTGTAGCCTATATCTTTTCAAAGGGACAGAACCTTAAAGTGATGCACTATGTGTGCGGAACCCTGATCCTGTCGCCGTATTTTCTTTCCAACATGTCCTACAAAGTGGATTCAGCATTTATGGGACTGTCAGTATGTGTATCAGTGGTTCCATTTCTTTTCAGGGATAAAAAGATACTGTACTATGTATCATCAGTTATCTGCCTGTTAGTCATGTGCATGACATATCAGGCTTCATCTGGAATCTACCCAATGATGGCGATAATGCTGGCGCTTCTTGAATGGAACAGCAAGGAAAAAGAGCTTAAGGAGTCCCTTTTATTTTTACTTAAGTCAGCGGTAACCTATCTTTTAACACTTGGATTTTTTGCGCTGGTTTTGATGAAACCAATTGAGGAGGGGTATATCAACACCTCCATATTCAGTGCAGGGGATCTTATCGGCGGTATTATCAGCAATTACAAGACCTATTACTTTACTGTTGTGGCAGACTTTATGAAGAGCTGGAATATTCTGGTATTCCTGGTAATGGTGGTGTTATTTGTATCTATTATCCTGGATTCCAAGAGAAACAAGGTGGCTGCTGCGGCTATGTTTGTAGCAATGATGGTGATCATGCTCCTTGTAGTTTTCGGAGTGTACCCAGCTTTTTCTCTTCCTCTTGTTTTGCCACGAAGCATGTATGGCATATCGTTCTTTATTATGATCTGCTGTTTTGCTATTGTCTCCTCTGAGGGGCTTGTGGCAAACATGGGAAAGGTCATCATTTTTGCATTAGCATGGTGCTTTTTCACCTTTTCTTTTACCTACGGAAACGCACTGTCTCAGCAGATGAAGTATGTGGATTTCAGGACTGAGGAAGTTATTAATGATCTTACTGATCTTGATTGCTTCATGGCTCCAGGGCAAAAGAATATGATCATTGAGGGCGATATTGGTCTTTGCCCTGCGCTTGATAATTATTCTTATGACTATGTGCTAATAAGAAAACTTGTGCCAGTTTATCTAAAGGCTGGGTCTGACGAGTGGAATTCTGCTTACTTTTACAGATATTTTAATCTGCCAGATGTTAAGAGAGTTTATGAAGTGTCAGATATCAGCACCTTCTCTCTGGTGCAGGAAAGCGCTTATCACAGAATACTTGCTAATGATCAAAACGAGATCATAGTGGAACTTAAGTAAGGAAATATAGATGAAACCTGAATTTATGAAATATCTTAACAAAATAATATGCATCGCTCTTGTGGCTGTACTTGCCATGATGGTGTGGGTGTTTGTAGATGCCAACATCAATCACTATACAGCTGGGATGCAGTCTGACATTGCGTCGGAAGCTCTTTTCTCAGCCCTTATGTATGAGAGGGGAACCTACAGGCCTGATACCTGGTATATATCATCAGCTATCCACGTTATTACAGTGCCCAATCTGTCAGCGCTTATATATCCGCTTACAGGGTTTAACCTCAATCTTTCCATGGGAATTGCCTGCAGTATCATGCTGTGCCTGATGCTGGTTCTCATGTATTTCTATCTTCGAAAGATGGATTTTAAAGTGGCTGAAAGCATTGCAACTATCCTGATCGTCTTTTCCCTGACCCGCGCCCAGAGCGAGATACAGGTAATGATAATGCTGTACGCCATGGACTACATCAGCCATTTTATTACGCTGTTTATCATATTGCTCATGTATAATAAGAGCCTAAAAAACGGCAGGTTAAAGATCTGGATGGTGGCTGTATCTGCCGCGCTTGCCATTGTCAACGGCATTCAGGGAATGCATGCGTGTCTGTTTTGCTACCTGCCACTTCTTGGAGCAGAGTTTATAAGGCAGTTTATCTCTTTTGTAAGGAATAGGAAATTTGAGAGGCTGTCAGTAAGTATCTGGGTCTTTGGACTTACTGTCACAACTCTTGTGACGAATAAGTTATCTGGGGTGTACAATCCATCACCTTCAAGGAACATAAGACATGCGTTTGAGAAGTTTGTGGGTGAAGTGCTGCCTTCAGTAAAGAGTACGCTGTTCTCAGGAAGTCTTGCTGGGATAGCGGCATTGCTGCTTATCATGGCGGTTGTTAGCTATTGTTTAGTGATTGTTAAACTCATTAAAAACAAGGACCAGGATAATGACTATTATCTCTGGAGCACGCTGGTATTTCCTATAGACTTCTTCATCTGCCTGATCATGACTACCTTTACAACATCGCAGGTTGCAGACAGGTACTATATCATGCTTATCTTTGCTGTGGCCATAGGAGCAGTGATGCTGTTTAGAGACTTCCCTGATTTGGGAAGAATTTTGTCATTTGTAGTTGTAGTGACATATTCATGCTTTGCGCTGTTTTCCTTTTATCAGACACTTATTGTAGGTGACCACTCACAGGAAACAAACGCCTACGTTGTATTTAAATGGATGCAGGATAATGGCTATGAGTACGGCTATTCCACCTTTGAACATGCAAATTACATTACAGTTATGGGAAACAATTCGGTGAAGGTGCGCTGTGTCAACAACATGCGAGATATGGAAGGCAGCAAGTGGCTCTCTGACACTTTGTGGTATCCGCCATATAAGGATGCCTCAGGCGAGACCTGCTACCTTGTTTCCGATTACATGCAGGAGGATTTTGACGGCTTTCTTGCAGAGTACGGTCCTGAGGTGGTCCGTGTTGAGAAAGTTGGGTATTACACGGTTTATGTTTTGGACCATGATTACACGGTTTGGGAGAGATAGTTTTTTTGATGATAAAAAAGAAATGGATTAACTTGATAATTCTTGTTCTCGTAGCACTTTTAATCATTGGATTGTGCTTTTTTCCCAAGCGTCAAAAAAATACGCAGCTGTCACTTGTAATAAGCGAAGTCTGTGTTCACAACGATAAGGCCGCCCATGACGAGTATGGAGATTATGGAGCTGATTATATTGAGATATACAATTGCTCCGATAAGCCTGTAAGTCTCTTTGGATGGGGACTTTCAGACAGCGGAGTAAACCTTGGAAAATATACATTCCCTGATGTTACAATAGAGCCATCTTCGGCTATCATTGTCTGGTGCAGCGAGGACAAATATCAGCCTGATATGTTCAGAGATGACTATGTTCCTACTGATGTTCATGGCCTTGGATTTAATCTTTCTGATGGTGAGACCTGTGTGCTGTCGGACCGTTATGGCAATGCTGTTTCTACGGTAAGAATATCTGACCATTTCCCTGAAAATAAGACGCTTTCAGTTTCAAATAGTGACCTTAGTTTCTATGTGGTTGATGATGCCACTCCTTACTTTGTTAAGGATGAGATTGTGGCAGAGGAGAAAAAGGAGCTGATTGATGCCCCTGTTTTCTCAGTTGATGGGGGATGGTTTGATAGCGATGTCACAGTTGAGCTTACCAGTAGTGTGGGAGATATCTATTACACTTTGGACGGCAGTGACCCTGACGAAAACTCCTTAAAGTATGAGGGAGCAATAACTATCAGCAATCGCACGGAAGAAGACAACTACTATTCTGTAATTGATGGAATAGATACAGATTGTGTTTATTATCCAGACTATCCTGTGGACAAAGCAACCGTTCTAAGGGCTGTTGCTATTTCTCCTGATGGTGAAAGTAATATTGAATCCAGGACTTTTTTCGTTGGGCTTGACCCTGAAGAATATTGCGGCGTTTCCGTAATGTCAATTGTGGCTTCTCCAGATGACCTGTTTGATCAGTACAGCGGAATATATCGTGTTGGCAGCGTACATGAGTCATTCTATAAAAAGATAGATGATGAGAAACTGCCAAGCAGCTTCGTGCCTGTGGCAAACTGCTCAAGAAAGGGCAAGGGCTGGGAGCGAGCTGCCAAGATAGAATTCTACACACCTGACCATGAAAGCGGCTTTTCTCAGACAGTGGGTATCAGGACCCATGGGGGATTTTCATCTCTTTTAAATCAAAAGAGCTTAAATCTTTATACCAGAAATACATATGATGGAAATGACTTTTTTAACTGGGACTTCTACGGCGACGGTAATCAGTATGACAAGATTGTTCTAAGAAATGGCGGCGGCGGAGAAGAACTCTATCTGGCCAAGATGAGGGATGTGTTCAATCAGTCTCTGGCTGGTGACAGGGCAGTTGGGATCCAGAACTCAATTCCCTGCGTTGTGTTCCTTAATGGAGAGTACTGGGGGCTTTACAACCTTCAGGAAAAAGCCTGTGATAACTATGTCTGGAATCATTATGGTGTTTCTGAGGACAATGTAGTTGTTGTTAAAAAGCAGTATGGTTCTTTTGCTGCCTCTGATGAGGAAGATGCAGCCTACGCAGATGATTACATGGCAGTTTTGGATTATGTTAAGCAGCGTGATATGTCTGTAGATGAAAACTACAGATATGTTGAGTCCAAGATAGATATCCAGAGCATGATAGATTATTATGCCTTGAAGATATATGTTGGATGCAGCGATGCATTTTTCAACAACGAGGTAGTTTGGCGGGCAAAAGTCCCTGAAAGTGGACAGTTTGGCGATTGCAAGTGGAGATGGCTTGCTAACGACCTTGACGATTCCACAAGCCTTAGTGAAGGCATGAACACGCCAGATGTGGACTCTTTTGTCCTTGGCAATTGGTACAGTAAGACAGGTCCTTTGGTGGATGACGTGCTGCTATCAGGTCTTATGAACAATCAGGAATTCAAGCAGCGTTTTGTGACTTCGTTTTTGGATATGACCAATAACAATTTCAGTTATGAAAAAGTTGCCCCTAAGCTCTGGGAAACTGCAGAAGTTGTAAGAGTCCAGAACGTCAAGTCACAGGTAAGGTTCAGAGGGGATTACAACTTTGACTATTACCCTGGACGTGAGATGTACGAAGCGCCTTATGATGAGTTCGACTTTGGCTATGACATAGGTCTTATAGACGCTTTCTATAGTCAGAGGGCTGGATTTATGCTTGAGTATCTTAAGGAAGACCTGGGGCTATACGGTAGTCTGTACAACTTGAAAGTTGTTGGAGATGCCTCAACAGGTCTGCAGCTTAAGATCAATACTTCTGAGATAACGGATTTTTTAGGAGAATGGAACGGAAGCTACTATAGCGACTATCCGGTGGTGCTGGAGTGTTCGCCAGGCGATGAGGCTACCGGCATAGAATGGTATGTTAATGGGGAATTGGTATCTTCTGATAAATATTGCGAAATACCTGCCGGAGTAGAAGACGACGTGGTTGTGGAGGTAAGATAGTTCCTGCAAAGTTGACAAGAGTAACCAACTAGGTTACTCTTTTTATGTGGTAACCAATTTGGATACGATAGCGAGTGGAGTGTTATTATGATTGCAGAAATAAAAGAGTTAAGAAATAAAACAGGAATGAGTCAGCGAGAATTTGCATCGCAGTACGGGATTCCGCTGAGCACATTAAGAAAATGGGAGCAGGGCGAAGCAAAGCCAGCTCCATATATTGTAAATCTTATTGCAGATAAGCTAAGAAGTGAAAGTAAAGAAAATGCTGTTAAAGATAGTGAAAATGCTGCTAAAGAGAGGATCAGAGAATTAATACAATTGCAGAGAGATTTGAGATCCAAGTTTTCAGAAAGAGATTACAATGTTTTTGTCTTTGGTAGTTATCCAACTATCAGATATAACGATGAAAGCGATGTTGATATAGCAGTTTATTCTAAGGATTTGGAGTTGTATAAAAAAATGTCATTTACCATCGAGACCTTTTTTCAAAATAAAGGAATTCCTGTGGACTTATTTTACATTGATATTACTGTTCCAGCACCAATTTATTTGGCTCCGCTGCACGCACAGATCCAGTTTACGGATTATTTTCCTGCAGAATTAAAAGATTTTGAATATCAGTGTGAGAAGGAACTTGAGAAAAATAAGAGGAGTATTCTTGTATGAAGTTAGATGAAAGCATATTAGACCAGTTTGACCTGAATCCTAACAATGATAGGGAACCTGTCAATGTGATGAAGGTTTCGGAATTGATGACTTTCCTTGAGGAAAGTGCGTCGAGGATAGTCGCAAAAAGTGAGCTGTTTTTTAGATCGGAGGATGTCGATCAACGGGCTGATTGTCTGGATATTGTTGCGATGAGGCTTAATGACTTTGTCCAGGCTTTTATTGATATAGTGATTTTTATCAGAAAGTCAGAAGGTAGTTACAATGGTAAGTCTAATTCTTTGAGATATTGCATTACAAGTTACGATACGTTGATAATGCATCAGAGTAATCTGGAAAAACAGTTTCTTGGGGAGATATTACTGCGTAATGAGATAACCCATGATTATTTTAATCGCGAGATTCATCAGAAGAAACTGATAGCACTCATGCAAAACTGTGCTGGGGGCGCAGCTGAAGTATACGCTCAATTGGAGGCTTTATGCAAACAGCGTGATCTGACAGATAAATATGTAGATAAGAATTCATAAAAATGATAGAATTCCATATAGATATTGCCCAAAAAGAAGTACATGGTACTAGATATAGATAGTGTTTTGAGGAGATGAGGAAAAAGTATGAAAAAGAGTTTGAACCTGTTTAGCAGGAAAAGACCTAAGAGGCGTCAGAGGGAAGATGACTTCGTAGATTATGATGAGCGATATGAGGACTACGATGAGGATTATGATGAAGAAGATTATCCTGATGAAGAGTTCGAAGAAGAGTATGGGGATGAAGTAGACGAACGCTACGAGGATGAAGAGTATCCTGAAGAGGATGATCGTTATGAGGAAGACGATTATCCAGAAGGTGATCGCTATGAGGATGAGGAATATCCTGAGGAGGACGAATATCCGGAAGATGATCGTTATGAGGACGATGAATACTCCGATCAGGATTATGAGTCTGATGATAACTATGATACAGATTACGAGCCTGTGCGTAACCAGGCAGATGATGGAAGATATCCAGAAGACGATCGTTATGAGGATGAGGAATACTCGGAAGATGATGATCGCTACGAGTCTGACGACGATTACGAAGATGATTACGATCGCGAATATGATGATGACGACTATGATCGTGACTACGAAGAAGACGAGGACTACGACCAGGATTATGAGGAAGAGTATGAAAGAGGCCGCGTGGCCCGTGGAGGACGCAGAGGTCGCGATAGAGATCGTGGAGAGTCTGTTGGAGCTAAGATCCTTACATTTTTAGGAAACACTTCTGTAGCTGAGAGGGCAGCAGTAGTTGTAGCTGTTTTGCTTCTTGCTGGCGGAGTTGCCTTCATGACATTCTATTCCAAGGCTAAGAACTATGCGGCTGAAGTTGGCTCTTTTGCAGAAGTTGGAGCAGATCTTCAGGTAGACGGCGTAGTTGGCTCATCAGGACTTCTTGCAATTGCTGATGCTGAGATGGCAAGAGCAATGGCTGCAGGACTGGTTGAAGAGATCGAGGAAGAAGAGGAAGAAGAGGTTCCGGATACCGCTTCTAATGTCACCATCAAGATGACGCTCACTTCCATCAAGAGCGACATGAAGATCAAGTTCATCAACTCTGAGACCAAGAAACTTGTTGCCAACGTGCCTTTTGTGGTTTCTGTAGTGACACCAGATGGAACCAAGGTCAGCTACGATGACCACGACAGAGACGGCATCATTTATAAAAAGGATTTAACAGCAGGTAAGTATAAGATCACTCCTGAAGCTCTTTCTTCAGAGTACGACAGCTACAAGCTTGATACATCCACCCAGACCCTTACAGTAAAAGATACTGTTGAAATGAAGGCTGTTGATGTTTCCAACGAGATCAAGAAGGAATCTCAGGTCAATGCTGCCAAGGAAGATACTGCAGTAGAGACTCAGGTAGAGTCAGTGCTTAACGATACTGTTGAGTGGGTTGATTCAAATCAGAACAGTGTGGGTAGTGATGGAAGCACCTACGAAAAGATAGATAAGAGTAAGCTTGACGGAATCCTGGTTGGAGCAGCTTTAAAGAGTGGCAGTGTCAGAATGATGGCTGCTGCAAGGGGAAGGACTGGCTCAGAAAATGACGAACTCAAGCAGGAAGAGGGCGATGGGCAGCAGACGCAGCCAGAGCAGCCTGAAACCAAGAAGATTGAGCTGTCTGAGAGTTCAGTTACCGTAGAAGAGGGATCATCTGCTACAGTAACTGCAAACATTGAAGGATTATCAGTATCAAGTAGTGACAACAACTGCGCTTCAGTCAGTGCAAGTGGAACTACAATAACAATAAACGGTGTTTCAGCGGGAACAGCAACTGTTACAGTAACTTCAAGCGATGACAGCAAGACAATCAGTGTAACAGTTAAGGCAAAGCCTAAGGATAAGGTAAACATTAAGTTTGATCCATCTTCTGTTTCCATGAAGGTTGATGAAACCAAGGAAGTTCGTATAACTGAAGGACCATCTGATCCTCAGTGCAGCTCAAGTAACACAAGCGTTGCCACTGTATCAGTAAGTGGAGAGACAATCACTGTTACTGCAATAGGTAAAGGCGATGCGAAGATTTCTGTACAGGGTAACGATGAATACCTTGATACTGAATTTTCTGTAAGTGTTGCTGATGCTGATCCTAAGGCAATGACACTTAGCACAAATAAACTCACTATCAAGAAGAATGAGAAGGGCGCTATCGACGTTACTGGACCTTCTTCAATCGACAGCTGCACACCAGCAAGCAGTAACAACATTGCCAAGGTGACAATCAGCGGAACCAGAATCACAATTGAGCCTCAAAATGTTGGCACAGAGAGGTTTACTGTAAAAGCTAAAGGCTTTACCGATGTTTTTTTTGACATAGAAGTTACATCAGCTGACAAGAAGAACATGAACGCGAGTCCTTCTGATGGAACTATCAAGATCAAGAAAGATGCTAATACAACCATCACATTCTCAGAACCTACAGATCTTTCCTGCGAAGTTGATAAAGACGGCAAAGATGTTGTTAAGGTTGAAAAAGATGGTGCCAAGTTCAAGATCACAGGCCTTAAAGCCGGAACAGCAAAGCTTACCTTTAAGGATAGCAAGGACGAGTACAATCCATACACTGTAACAATTACAGTTGAGGGACTTGGAGATCTCAAGCTCAAGGTTAGCAAAATAACTCTTGTTCCAGGTAAGACATACAAGATCGAGACCACAGATTCTAATGTCAAGCCAACCTTTGAGTCATCAAAGACCAGCGTTGCAACTGTTGAAAGTGATGGAAAGGTAAAGGCCGTTGCAGAGGGTGAAGCTACCATTACTGCCAAGTATTCTGATCAGACTGCAACTGTAACTGTTAAGGTCATTTCAGGAGAGACTGAATTAAAAGACAAAGATGACAACGTGCTTTACGTCATCAAGTCTGACGGTACATATAGAAAAGCTACCTATGCTGACCTGTTTGATTCTTCCATCAAGGACTTCTACATCAAGAAAGCCGAATCTGGTCTTCGCCAGGGATGGTGGACCATTGATGGAAAGACTTACTACTACAACAAGAACGGCGATAAGGTAACTGGCGAACAGGTTATCAAGGGTGCAAGATACACCTTTGGTTCTGACGGAGCTCTTTCTTCATCTTCAGGAACTATGGGTATCGACGTCAGCAAATGGAATGGTAACATAAACTGGGCACAGGTTAAGAACGCTGGTGTGAACTACGCCATCATCAGATGTGGATACAGAGGCTCATCTGCAGGTGCCCTTATCGAGGACCCTAAGTTCAAGGCTAACATCCAGGGGGCTCAGGCAGCAGGTATCAGAGTTGGTGTATATTTCTTTTCACAGGCAGTTAACGAGGTTGAAGCGGTAGAAGAGGCTTCAATGTGTATCAACCTGTGCAAGGGCTACAACTTAAGCTTCCCTGTTTACATCGACGTTGAGGCAAGTAACGGTCGTGGTGACCAGATAAGCGCAAGCCAGCGTACAGCTAACGTCAAGGCATTCTGCGGAACTATCCAGAGTGCAGGCTACAGAGCTGGGGTGTACTCCAATAAGACCTGGTTTACCAAGTACATGAATGCTTCTTCACTTACAAGCTACAAGATCTGGCTGGCTCAGTATGCAGCCAATGTTACATACACTGCGACAAGGTACGATATGTGGCAGTACACTTCAAAGGGATCTATTTCAGGTATTTCTGGTAATGTTGATATGAACATCAACTACAACTAATGGAGGTCAGATGGCAGCTAAGTCTATGCGCAAAGGAACAGGAGCTTTCGAGCTTCTGTCCTTTGTTTTGTTAATGGTATTTTTTGTAGGAATTGCACTTATTGACGGACCAAAGTGGTGCGTTGACACCCCAAGCTATGTGGATATGGATTTCTCGAGAGAGCCTGTATATCCACTGTTTTTGCTGGGGCTAAGGACTTTGTTTGAAAGGCTTAATATCACTTCCATGGCCTATGAGCTTCCCGCTTATCTGACTATGGCAGTGGTACTCCAGAGTATTCTGTGGGTTGTAGCTATTCACAGGCTTGGTATCTACATCTATGATGTATGCAGCAGGGCAATGTCTCATGGTAAGGCGAGACTCATGATGTTCGTAGCTGAGTTTCTGCAGGTGGCGGTAGCATTTCTGAACCGCTTTGCGGCAAAAAGAGGCGCTATGTACTCAGAATCTCTGATGACTGAGTCCCTGGCTATGCCTCTCTTTGTGCTGTTTACGATACTTCTCCTTAGGAGTTTTGAAGACTATAAGATTTCAAACTGCATCAAGCTCTTTTTGATGGCAGTGCTTATTAGTAGCGTTAGGAAACAGATGCTGATAGTGGTGCTGATGTGGGGATTTTCCTCTTTTGTACTTCACCTTCTGGTAAAGAGCTATCGTTCTTTAAAGAAGTTTAGTTATACTGTGATATTCGTGGTGCTAGCGATTGTTGCTGTAGCTCTTTTTGACAGAGGGTACAATCAGGCTGTAAGAGGCGTCTTTGCTACGCATACAGGAAACAGCAAAGGCGGACTTTGCACAGTGCTTTATACAGCAGAGCCTGAGGATGTAGTTCTTTTCGATGGAAAAAATAAGTATCCTGAGATTGGATCTCTTTTCACCAGGATAATGGATGAGTGCCAGAAAAAGCAGCTGACTATTGACTATGCAGAAGGCTATGAGAGAGGCGCAGGGCAAAAGATTGCCACCAGCAATTGGACTAATGTGACCAGCCACTACGCTGATAGTTATGATGTCATTGGCTTTGACATTGTACAGCCCATGTGCGATGAGTATGTGGCAGAAAATTATCCTGAACTTGATGATGTAGAGGCCAAGCTTATGGAAGATGCTGTTGAAAAAGAGTTGTTCCAGACGCTTTTAAGTGGGACTGTCAAAAAGGTGTTTAAAGGTGAAGGTGCGGATGCACTGTATGTCTTAAAAGCCAACGTTCTCAAGGCTTTTGTTATCTCAAATGCCAACATCAGTCCGGCTGTTCTTATCAAGATTTCTCTGATCATATATGGAATATATATTGTCCTTTTTGTTGCATGTGTAGTAAGGACCATACAGCAAACAAAAAAGGTTTCCGTCAGTCAGACACCGGAAACCCTTGAAATTAAAAGAAAAATGCTCATCATGGCACTTGTGGTCATGGCAGGTCTTGCCATAAACTGCGTGGTTACTGGCTCTATGATATTCCCGCAGCCACGCTATATGTGCTACAGTATGGGGCTGTTTTATTTGTCGATGTATTGTAACTTAGTCGGTATATATAACAGTCACTGAATTCAGGTTAAATAATCCTGCAGCTGATCTGTTTACGAACCAGCCACTATCTGTGTCTAGTCCCATTCCGTACATGGAGTTTGCAATTCTAAATGGGGCAATATATATGATTGTATCTGTACCTTCTTCAGCATTTTCGAGGCTGGAAATGACATACTCCCTTGTATTATAGTTTTCTACCATAGCACCGCTTCTGAAATCATCAATTACCATATACGCAATACCGCCTTTGAGCTCATTTTTTGTAGTTGGGTAGGTGATCAGAAGGAAAAACAGTGATAAAGCAACCAGAACGACAGAGGCATATTCTGCCGTTTTTTCTTTTCTTTCACTTATCCATTGTGCGAGGATTAAAACACTGAAAATGAACATGAGCTTTATGACAACTTCACAGGCAGAAAAGGTACGTTGATCCATGCCAGAAATGTCGGTCAGGCGATTCGCAAAGGATACTGGGAATAATGTAAAATACTGAACAAGCCAAGATCCTGCCATAGTAATGGCAAGCTGCAAGTTAGAAATGCCATTTGGTAGAATTTTTATCTTGAGTAAAACAGTTATAGCAAAACACAGTATTAGTGAAAACCAGAATATTCTGCTGGAAAATAGTAGCTTAAAATCAGAGATGTAGCACAGGAAGTTGTTTGAAAGGCCTGTAAATATATTGAGTGGAGCACCATCAAGTCTGTTAAAGTTACCAGGTGCAGCGGCATTTATTATAGCTCCAACAAATGCGCCTGCGAAGGGAAGCACAATTGTTTTTCTTTTCATTATCTTTGGGTAGCTGAGAACCAGAATTGCCAGGAGCCAAGCGCAGTTTGCAGCAGTGACATTGAGTGCGCAACCGCTAGCAATAAATCCCGTTATCATACCAATAACAGCAAACCTGGTTTTGCCTGTTTTTATGTTATGCAGACTAAGTGTTGCAGTGATCAAGGAAAAAATAAATGGTAGCAGGAAATTTAAGACTCCGGTGTACCAAAAGAAGATCTCGATACTTCTGTAAGTGTTATACATTTCTGTGAGGGTTAAAACAGAAGCAAGGGTTATACCCAAGGTGCCTGCCCAGTCTTTTATAATCTGTTTAATAAGAAGGATAAGTGAAAGGAAGAATGCTGCAAGTGATATCACCATAAAGAAGTGCAGACCTGGAAGACCACCTCTTGTATACATGTGAAGAGCACTCATTAAGAAATTGAACACATAAGTTCCTTGGTTGGTGTTATAATACTCAATCATTCTGTGAGCTGCACCAACATATATGTTGCCATAATCTCTGATCAGATCTTCTACTGCTCCCTCGAAACTGAAATCATCTTCGCAAAGATATGTGTATGCGCCGGCAGAAATCATTGGTACTATCAAAATTGCCAGAGCTATCGCAAATATAATGATCAGAAGTTTCTTGTTCTTGGTCAAAAAGTCACTCATCTTTTATAGAAAAACTCCTTTTCTAAAATCTCTTTTCACAACATTCTAGCATATATACACAGTAAAGTGGGAAAAATTAGCTGTATGTGTTATACTTTATAGGATAATGTTTACTTTTAGGAGAGGACAATTATGAGAACTTATTTAGTTACAGGCGGAGCAGGATTTATCGGCTCAAACTACATTCACTATATGTTTAAAAAATATGGCGACGAGATCCGCATCATCAACGTGGACGCGCTGACCTACGCAGGAAATCTTGAGAATCTGAAGGATTTGGAAGGAAATCCTAACTACACATTTGTTAAGGCCAACATCTGTGACAGGGATGCTATCAGCAAGATCTTTGAAGAAAACGACATCGACAGAGTCGTTCATTTTGCTGCAGAGAGCCACGTTGACAGATCCATCGTAAACCCTGAGATCTTTGTTGAGACCAACGTTCTTGGAACAGCTACAATGCTCAACGCTGCCAAGAAGGCCTGGGAGAATCCTGATGGCACTTTCAAGGAGGGCAAGAAGTTCCTTCACGTATCAACTGATGAGGTTTATGGCTCTCTGGATGAGGATCCTAACGCATACTTCTATGAGACAACTCCATACGATCCTCACAGCCCATACTCTGCAAGTAAGGCTAGTAGCGACATGCTGGTTAAGGCTTACATGGACACTTACAAGTTCCCTGCAAACATAACCAATTGTTCCAATAACTATGGACCTTACCAGTTCCCAGAGAAGCTAATTCCACTTATCATCAACAATGCACTGGCTGGCAAGAATCTTCCTGTTTACGGAGACGGCAAAAATGTCCGCGACTGGCTCTATGTTGAGGATCACGCCAAGGCAATCGATATGGTTCAGGAGAAGGGTCGCCTCTTTGAAACTTACAACGTTGGCGGTCACAATGAGAAGCAGAACATTGAGATCGTTAAGACCATCATCGACGTACTCAGAGATGAGCTAGATGATTCAGATCCAAGAAAAGAGCATCTGACCTATGATCTCATTACTTATGTAACAGACAGAAAGGGTCATGATCGCAGATATGCCATTGCTCCAGACAAGATCAAAAAAGAGATCGGCTGGGAGCCTGAGACCATGTTCAAGGAAGGCATCAGAAAGACCATCAAGTGGTATTTCGAAAACCATGACTGGATGGAGCACGTAACAAGCGGAGATTATGAGAAGTACTACGACAAGATGTACTCAAATCGCTGATTGCATTTCGGTCTGCGCCATGCAGATGAAAGGAGTTTATACATGAAGGGAATTATCCTTGCAGGTGGATCTGGAACACGTCTTTACCCTCTTACCAGGGCTATGTCCAAGCAGATGATGCCTGTATATGACAAGCCAATGATCTATTATCCTCTTTCAACCCTGATGCTTGCAGGTATCAGAGAGGTACTTATAATCTCAACTCCAAGAGATCTTCCTATGTTCGAGGAACTCTTTGGAACGGGAGAACAGCTTGGCATGAACTTTAGCTATGCGGTTCAGGAGCAGCCAAGAGGACTTGCTGATGCCTTTATCATCGGCGATAAGTTTATTGGATCTGACAGCGTAGCCCTTGTGCTTGGAGACAATATCTTTTACGGACAGAGTTTTTCTAAGCTCCTTAGAACTGTTGCAGCAAGGGAGACTGGCGCAACAATCTTTGGTTACTACGTAAGAGACCCAAGAGCTTACGGCGTTGTTGAGTTTGATGAAAATGGCAAGGCCATCAGCATTGAGGAAAAACCTGAGCATCCAAAGAGCAACTATGCAGTGCCAGGTCTTTACTTCTACGACAACAAGGTTGTGGATATTGCCAAGAACGTCAAGCCTTCAGCAAGAGGTGAGATTGAGATAACCAGTATCAACAACGAGTACTTAAATCGCGGCGAACTTCAGGTTGAGACCATGGGTAGAGGTTTTGCATGGCTGGATACTGGCAATCATGATGCCCTTTTAGATGCAGCTGATTTCGTCTGTGCATTCCAGAAGAGACAGGGACTTTACATTTCCTGCATTGAGGAGATCGCCTATAAGAGAGGTTTCATTGACAAGGAGCAGCTTCTTAAGCTGGCTGAGCCTCTTATGAAGACAGATTATGGCAAATACCTTGTAGAGGTAGCAAACGGGCTGTGAACACCTGGTGAGTTTTTTCGAACCTGGTGAGAACGTGTTCCGGCGAGCGAAGCGAGAGCGGAACTTCCTTGCGAGCGAAGTAAGATCGGAACTTCCTTGATATGCTGGAGGGGGAGGGACATTGGACAAAAGAGTATTTCGAATGGCCATACTGACCATAATAAGTGCATTTATCCTGGTACTTCTGATAGTCTATGCCACCAATGCAAAGAAGGTCAACGAGCTTTTTGGATGGGGGCAATCAAAAGAAACTGAAGTTGAAGTTACCGAAGATGCTACTCAGGGGGATATCTTTACTGGGGATCAGATCGGTGATGACCTGGGAGCATTTATGCTGGATGAAGATTTTTTTGATGAGACTGAAAAAGTGCCATCTGTGGTTGTGAGAAAGAAGACATCAGCTGGTAACGCCAGTTCAAGCGGCGATACCGCAGATAGTGATGTTCTTGTTGGCGATGATGGAATAGCTGGACCTGATGGACAGGAAGATACAGACAGCGCTACGGGAATGGCTGTGGTAGGACAGGTTACAAACCCTAATTCTCAGTATCCATCAATGTATCAGAACGACGCAACAGGAGCATCAGGGTATCTTACAAGTGTGCCACAGGCACCGCCGGGTGGATTTGGACAGTTTATTCCTTCAGATCAGACTGTGACGGGAACACCTGTGGGTAATCCTTGAATAATATGGTGGTTAGGAACTTTGACGAAAAGAAAGGCAGTATTAAAAACAATACTATTTGTTGTTGCTGTTTCCGTAGTGGCAATCATGGTGGGAACATCTCTTTGCAACGATAAAGAAAATGAAGCAGAAAAGTTCACAAATATAGATTTATCCGAGACGATAGGTTTTTGTGTTGATGGTTTTCCAAAGAGCAGTGCCAGCGGACTGAGAAATTACTATGACGAGGGAGGAATTTGCTATTACGAGGCATATCTTCCATGGAATAAAGAGACAGAGCTTGAGCTGATTTGCGATGAAGATGTGATTGTGACCATTGATGAAGTGGTATATCGCAATGGGGATACTCTATTACCGCAGGCATCTGACTATATGGATGTGAATATCAGCGCTCCCGGTGTTGAAGATCAAAACGGAAAAATACGTTTTATCAGTACTTATGGCTTACCATCTATTCATATGGTAACAGAAAACGAGTCCAAGGACTTTCTTGTTGACGTTAAAGGAAATACAGCAGAAGGTTACTGTACAGTACTAAAAAAGGACGGCGATACAGATTATTTTGGACATTGTGACATTCGGGTACACGGCAATACGTCGTGGTTTAACGACAAAAAATCTTACCAGTTTAATCTGGATTATTCTGATAACATCCTTGGAATGTCGGCACAAAGAAAGTGGATTCTGGTTTCGGAATTTGGTGATTTATCTTTTCTAAGCGATGCGATAATGTATCAGTTGGCTAAAAACACGGGAGATCCTTATGCTCCCCAAGCGTCATTTGTAAATGCATACTTAAATGGTCAGTATGAGGGATTATATTTATTACTTCAAAAGATCAGCATAGAAGGAGGCACGATCAGTGACCTAAATGACCTTGAAACCTTCAACAATAAATCTCAGGGCAGGGAGACTGAATATAATATTTCTGGTGGATATCTGGTAGAGTTACTTGGTGAATTGGGAATGCTGGAAGTTGACGAAAGCCTCCGGCTTGAGTCTTTACATAGATGGATGAGGATCAGGTCGCCTAACAACATCACTAAGGCCCAACATGATTATCTGTCAGAACTGGTTGATGAGGCAGAAGAGGCGCTTTATCTTCCTGACGGTGAAACTACAGAGAGTGGGCTTATATGGTCAGATTATTTTGATAAGGAAACATGGATAAGACAGTTTCTTTTGCAGGAAGTATCTGCAAATAAGGATATCGATCTTTGTAGTCAGTATTTTTACATTAAAGAAGATGAAAGACTTCTTTATGGAGGCCCTGGATGGGATTTTGACAGATCGCTTCAGCACTTCCTGGATAATGAGAGACTTAATTATGTGACGAGAGCGTTGTATAATTACTCTGTCTATGACACTGCGAAGAATGAAAACGGCTTCCTTTGGCTTAGGCAGTTGGATACTCATGAAGACTTTCATCGAGAAATGAAGAAATACTATTTTGATGTGGTAGAGCCCGAGATGAAGCACATTCTGGAGCAGACAGTTCCTGATTGGCAAACTCAGATTGATGAGTCAGTCAGTTCTGATTGCATCAGGTGGGGACGAAGCTATGAAGTTTACAAAGAGAGTCAGGAAAAGATAATAACAGGTTTTTATGAAAGACTTGACAACCTTCATGACTATTTTGTAAACGAGGACGAGTATGCTATTGTGACATTCAATCTGCCAGATATGAGGTTATCATTGGCGATTCCGGTAAAAAAAGGGAGTACGATCGGTGAAGATAACCTTCCGATTTTTAAAGATAGTGCTGATTGGTACTTTGGTGAACAGCCATTTACGTTGAACACAGTGATTACTGAGGATATGAAATTGACGCTTCATCTAGAAAATGAAGAAGATACAAATTAAGAAAGAGGTTATATGTAGCAATGGGTAAGATTACAGTAGAAACATGTGAAATTGAAGGTCTTAAGATCATCACACCTCAGGTGTTTGGAGATGCCAGAGGATACTTTATGGAGACCTACAGCCAGAGAGATTTTGCTGAGGCTGGAATTGACGTTCCTTTTGTACAGGACAACCAGTCAGCCAGCACTCAGGGTGTTTTAAGAGGTCTTCATTATCAGATCAACCACCCACAGGACAAGCTGGTTCGCTGTATAAGAGGTGAAGTGTTTGACGTGGCTGTGGACCTTAGACGTGATTCCAAGACCTTTGGGAAGTGGCACGGGGTTATCCTTTCAGAGGAGAACAAGAAGCAGTTCTTTGTTCCAAAGGGATTTGCACATGGATTCTATGTAATTTCCGAGTATGCTGAGTTTGCATATAAATGCTCTGATTTTTATACACCTGGTGATGAGGGCGGCCTTATCTGGAACGATCCTGATATCGGCGTTGAGTGGCCACTTGTAGAGGGTGTAGCACTTAACCTTTCAGACAGGGATACTAAGTGGGGAGGAATCAAGGAGTTTTGAAGGGAACACTAGGGAAAAACTCCAAGGCAGTATTCCTTGGAGCTTTTTACGTGCTGGCTCTGGCGCTGGCACTTCTACTTATCTTTCATAATAATCCCTTAGAGGATCCGGACACTGCGTTACTTAAGAAGATATGCGGCTGCTTACTTATTGGTATCAGCTGCATTTTGGTGTTTTTTTGGTACGACAGACTGACAGTCCTTCCTATAGAGCTTTTTCACTCAAGAAAGCTTATAAAAAGGCTTGCAGTAAACGATTTTAAAAAGAGATATGCTGGATCATATATGGGAATAGTGTGGGCACTGGCTCAGCCGGTGGTCACTGTTTGCATGTACTATATTGTCTTTGACAGGGTATTCCAGTCCAGGGCTCAGGCGGTATCAGGAGGTGTGGAGGTGCCTTATGTGCTGTTCCTCACTGCTGGTCTTGTTCCCTGGTTCTATTTTTCTGAGGCGCTGACCAACGGAACTACTTCGCTTCTTGAGTACAACTATCTGGTTAAAAAAGTTCTTTTCAAGATAAGCATACTGCCTATTATCAAGATCATTGCAGCTATGTTCATCCATGTGTTCTTCACTGGGGTGCTGCTGGTGATCGCCTGCATATATGGCTATTATCCCAATATTTACTGGCTTCAGCTCATATACTATATTGGCTGCGAGTTTATCCTTGTGCTGTCACTTAGCTACGCAACCTGCGCAATAGTGGTATTCTTCAGGGATCTTCTGCAGATTATATCAATTGGCCTTCAGATGTTCCAGTGGGCAACTCCTATTTTGTGGAATCTTGATATTGTTCCAGACAAGTACAAGTGGATATTCAAGCTAAATCCAATGACCTATATTGTTGAAGGTTTCAGGAACTCAATTTACGGTGAGTCCTGGTTCTTTGAGCACTTCTATTCTTCAACATATTTCTGGATCTTTGTGGTGGCTGCATTCTGTATCGGAACACTGATATTTAAGAGAAGTAAGACTCATTTCGCAGATGTGCTGTAAAGAGCGTGTGCGGTGATTGATAGATTGGAAATTTATGGATAAAGACACAGCGATTGAAGTAAAAAACCTGACGAAGGTTTATAGACTCTACGACAAGCCCATGGACAGGCTCAAGGACTCCCTGGGACTTATGCGGAAAAAGAAGTACAAGGAGCACCTTGCTCTCAACAACGTAACTCTTTCCGTGAAAAAAGGTGAGACGGTTGGTATCATCGGAACCAATGGCTCAGGTAAGTCCACGATCCTTAAGATAATTACTGGAGTTCTGTCACCAACTGAGGGCGAAGTTAACGTAGATGGCCACATTTCAGCTCTTTTGGAGCTGGGAGCTGGCTTTAACATGGAGTACAACGGAATTGACAACATCTACTTAAACGGTATGATGATCGGCTTTTCCGAAGAAGAGATAACAAAGAGACTGGATGCAATCCTTGAGTTTGCCGATATTGGCGATTACGTATATCAGCCTGTTAAGACCTACTCAAGTGGTATGTTTGTGCGCCTTGCATTTGCGGTAGCCATTAACATAGACCCTGAGATCCTTATCGTTGATGAGGCTCTTTCCGTTGGAGACGTGTTCTTCCAGGCCAAGTGCTATCACAAGTTTGAGGAGTTCAAGAAGCAGGGCAAGACAATCCTCTTTGTATCCCACGACCTGTCCAGTATCAGCAAGTACTGCGACAGAGCGGTTCTCCTTAACCAAGGCGTTCTCCTTGGTGAGGGAACTCCCAAGAAGATGATCGACATCTACAAGCAGGTCCTTGTAGGCCAGTATCCGCTTCCTAAGGGAGAAGGCGAAAACCTGCTGGACGATGAGGAAATACGTAAGGCTGCAGCAGATGCATCCAGAGATGCAGATTCCAAGATCAGAAATGGCAAGAAGAGCGAGAAAGCGGGAAGTTCAAAGACATCAGGCAATAATGGTGATCAGTCAAAGACTTCAGCTGATGGCTCTGGATCCGCTGGCGGCGCAGCCACCGCAAACCCAGACCTTCTTGAATACGGCGACGGTGCAGCCACCATCACCGAGTACTACGTAACCGATGAGAAAGGCACCCGCACCAACTCCATCATCAAAGGTTCAGAATTTACCGTACACATGCGCGTCAAGTTCCTAAAAGACGTCGCTGCACCAATCTTCGCCTTTACCTTCAAGAACATCATGGGCATCGAGATCACCGGCACCAACTCCATGGTGGAGAAAGCCTTCCTTGATCCAGTAAAGGCTGGCGATGAGAAGGACATAACCTTCACCCAGAAGATGACACTACAGGGTGGCGAGTACCTATTAAGTTTCGGCGTAACCGGCTTCGAGCAGAATGACTTTACCGTTTATCATAGGCTGTATGATGCCTTGAATGTAACAGTTGTATCTGACAAGAATACAGTCGGCTATTACGATATGAACACAAAATGTACAGTTACTGATGTTAAGTAAAATCACGATATGTAAATAAAGAAACTGATAGTTTCAGCAAATGTTTCTTTGTCAATAATTGATACTAGACACTACATCATTCATACCTCAATTCATCCATTAACCGTGGCCCCAGGCAAAAACTTTATTTTTTGCGAGTTTTAAGCCACGGAGACGAGACCTATCAATCTCAAGTGCCATTGCACGCAGAGATTGATGCTCAGGGCTCATCGGAGTGCTCGGCTTAAAGGAGCAAAAAAGAAAGTTTTTGCCTGGGGCCACAGCTCTCGGAACAATGATGGAACAATGAGGCAGAGGATAGCTATATGCAGGAAGAGGTCAAAATTGGGGGCGTGGCCCTTAACTTCAAACATTATTCGGGGGTTGATCTTTATAGCGATGGCGCCATAGAGAACGACCTTCTTGAGATAGTGAAAAATACAAAGAAGGAAGACTACCAGAAGGTGATCGAGGAGAGGAACAGCTGGCCTATCCTGTACCACCTGTCTGAGAAGCGCTCAAATATCGTGGAGTGGATCCCCATGGATCCAAATGCCAAGGTTCTGGAAGTTGGCTCCGGGTGCGGCGCCATAACTGGCATGCTCTCTAAAAAGGCCAGAGAAGTCGTTGCCTGCGACCTGTCACGCCGCCGCTCTGAGATCAACGCCACAAGAAATGCTGAATGTCAAAACGTAACTATCCACGTGGGTAACTTCAGGGACATTGAACCTGACCTTCCCAAGGACTTTGACTATATCTTCCTTATTGGCGTATTTGAGTATGGTCAGGGCTACATTGGAACTGACACTCCTTACGAGAGATTCCTTCGCATGCTTAACCGTCACCTTAAAAAGGGCGGACGAATTGTCATTGCCATTGAGAACCGCCTTGGCCTTAAGTATTTTGCTGGCTGCTCTGAGGACCATCTGGGCAGCTACTTTACAGGAATTGAAGGTTACTCTGCTGATTCTGTTGCAAGGACCTTTAGTAGGAACGGCCTTATCAACATCTTCAAGAAATGTGGCATGAATGAGTACCATTTCTATTACCCATATCCTGACTATAAGCTCATGACGCTGCTTCATTCAGATTCATATCTTCCCGTCCATGGGGAACTTCAGGACAATGTCAGGAATTTTGACCGTGACAGGATGGTTCTTTTCAATGAGAAAAAAGCTTACGAAGAGCTTATAAAAGAGAATATGTACCAGGAGTTTGCTAACTCCTTTGAAGTTATCTTAGGACCTGGCTTTGACACCATCTACAGCAAGTATTCTAACGACAGAGTAGATGAGTTCAAGATAAGGACCGACATAGCAATCGACCGTGCAGGCCGCAAGATCATCAAGAAGTTCCCTCTTTCCGAGGCGGCAAAAGAGCATGTCCTTGGCATCAGGGATGCATACCTTGGCCTTGTGGAGAAGTACAGGGGCGGAGATCTTGAGATCAACGACTGTCAGATAAACGAAACAGAAGGCTGCGCCATTTTTTCTTTTGTAAATGGAGTACCGCTGTCATCGCTGCTGGATCAATGCATTGACAGGGATGACCGTGAGGCCTTCGACGCACTTATCAACGAGTACATCAAGAGAATAGGCTACAAGCCCGACTATCCGGTTTCGGACTACGACCTTATCTTTTCCAATATCATGGTCAACGGCCCTATCTGGACCATCATTGACTACGAGTGGACCTACGGAAAGTGCATTCCGGTAAAGGACCAGCTGTGGCGCGCCCTTTACTGCTACAGGCTTGAGGACAGAAAGCGCGAGCACTTTGATGTTAAGTCTGTCTATGCAAAGGTTGGCCTTACAGAAAAAGAGATGAAGGACCTCCTTGAAGAGGAGTACGCCTTCCAGAAATATGTTACAGGAAATCGCAAGTCCATGGTCGAGATCTGGCGCGGCATTGGCCGTAAGATCCTTGTGCCAAAAGAGCTTTTGGGCAGCGCAGATGCAGCAAGGCCAGATGATTGCGTTCAGGTTTATCTGGATGAGGGTGAAGGATATTCAGAGGATGACTCTTTCTTCCCGGAGGAACAGTACGATGAGAAGAACGAGATAAGACTTGATCTTAGGATTTCAGGGGACTGCAGAACTGTCAGGGTGGACCCGGCCTTTGCACCATGTATTGTTACGATTCTTGATGCGACCTGGAACGACAAGCCTGTGTCAGACAGCACCTGCAATATCAGTATCCATCCAGTTAATGGCCAGTGGATATCTGACGATTCATTTGTATTTAACAGTGATGATCCTAACATCGAGTTTGGCCTTGAAAGTGAGGCGGACAGGATGGACAGAAATCACTTAAAGCTGACTCTTTTAACCACTATTGTTCCTGCAAATGCAGCGCAGGCGGTAGCAGAGTCAATCCACGCCGATGAGCCCCAGGGGGAAAAAGTTAAGAAGGGCAGCATCATCGGTAAGATCAAAGGTAAGATCAGACAAAAGCGCGAGGAGCGCTTCTACAAAGACGAGGAGTGGGATTAAGGGGATATGTTAAAAGACCTTGCTAAGGGTACGCTTATCAGAAAGCGGACAAACAAATACAATAAGCTCTTGGCATCCAAGGCTTCTGCCTACGACAAGTGGCAGAGGGCAAGGGAGAAAGAGCCTGTTCAGGCGGCAGAGGCTCCTGTTCAGTACGAGACTGCTGAAAATGGTGAGCTTGTGCCTAAAAAACTACCTGAGCCAAATGTTAAGGTTGTGCCCTATGGCAAGGTTTGGGAAGTACAGGACAACAAGAAGGACGAAACAACAGTCTATCTCTTTGTGAGCCCCAAAGGCAAGCTTGTGAAGAAGGCTTCTGAGGTTGTTAAGCAGTACTTCATCGCTCACCCTGAGATAAGTGTGGTTTATGGCGATGAGGACGAGCTTGGGAAGGGCGGAAAGTATATCCATCCTTACTTTAAGCCTGACTGGTCCCCTGATTCATACTTAAATGCCTTCTATATCGGCAGCTTTTTTGCCTGCAGGGCTGTAGCCATGCACGAGGCAGCTGCAGAGTACGACAACGCGGTAAGGATGCTGGGCGGAACTGCCCACAAGAAGGGCTCTGTTGAGCAGACAGGGCTTGAGGCATCTCTTTTGTCTGCAGACGTACTGTTCTGCATGCTGGCAATTCATGAGCATGCCTTCGGAAAAAGAACCGGTCTCGAGTTCCCAATTGGTCACATAAGGGAAGTTCTGTTCCACAGAAACCCAGAGCAGGATGTGTTCTACGGTAGGAGCTTCCACACATCCAGGCATATGCTGTTATCTCCAGCAACAGTCAGCATCATCATTCCATCAAAGGATCACCCAGAGGTGCTACAGCAGTGCCTTAATTCAATAATTGAAACCACAGGCGATGACAACATCAAGTATGACATCGTCATTGTTGATAATGGAAGCAGCGCCGCAAACCGTGTTAAGTACGGCGTTTATGCAAGCCGTGCTGAAAGAAAGAATGGCCTGACCAAGATTAACTATATCTACAAGACCCAGGAGTTCAATTTCTCTGCCATGTGCAATCAGGGAGCCAAGAACTCGACTGGCGAGTATCTTCTTTTCCTAAACGACGACATCGAGTGTGCCAAGGAAGGCTGGATGCGGGAGATGCTGTCACAGGCTCAGCTTAAGCACGTGGGCGTTGTTGGGACCAAGCTCCTTTATCCGGAGACAGATCTTATCCAGCACGCGGGAATTGCCAATGTACGCCGTGGCCCTGTCCACAAGCTTCAGAAGATGCACGACAACAAGAGCCACTATTTTGGCTACAACCGCGGTATCCACAACATGATCGGAGCTACAGCTGCCTGTCTTATGGTGAGCCGCAAGAAGTTTAATGATGTTGGAGGATTCCCTGAGGAGCTCAAGGTTGCCTTTAATGACGTGGATTTCTGTTACAGCATGCATGAAAAGGGCTATTACAATGTGTGCTGCAATCACATATATCTGACACATCACGAGTCCCTTACAAGGGGCCTTGATAACCTGGATCCCAAGAAGATGGAGAGGCTTGCAGTTGAAGGGGATACTCTTATGACAAGGCATGCTCACCTCTACAACGTGGATCCATTCTACTCACCTCACCTTACTGAGGATGAGACTATTTCTGCAATTATTCCTAAGGAAGACTACACCGCTCCTGAGGATATACCATTTGCCACAGCAAGCATCCATGAGCGTGGTATCCATGGGGCAAGGGAAGATCAGTGCCTGAGGATCGGCTGTGAGTACAACGGAACTATGGACAACTGGCTATACGGCGTTACGGCTAAGAGCAATGAGGAAGGATACTTCCTTAAGGGATATAGCTTTGTCATTGGTTCAGATAATGCTTACTTTGAAAAGAGATTGCTGCTGCGCCTTGTGCAGAGGTATGAGGATGGCGCTGGTCCTGTAGGCCCCAAGGTGTATAGCTTTGCGCCTTACGTGTGGTATCGCCCTGACATCAGGGTGAGGTTGGCGGATCAGGTGAACGTGGACCTTACCGGTTATAAGCTCAGGATCAAGAAGGGGCTGTTGCCACCTGGATACTACCAGATCGGAATGCTGGCCATAGACAAGACCAGCAGGCTAAAGCTCATTAACTGGGTTCCAAATATTTTGAAGATCAAGGCAACAAACTGATGGAGAGAAACATGTCAGAAGAACTGGATTATAAGGCCGCTTACGAGCGGGAAAAATTAAAGACAGCGGACCTTGCTGGAAGAATTGCAGAGCTGGAGGACAAGAACCAGGAGCTGGAATTCAAGCTTAACAGGATCAAGAATAATCCTATCTGGAAGGCGTCTACGCCGGCCAGAAACGCTATGCACTGGGTGATCAGGCAAAGGGACAGGATCAGAAACCAGGGGTCACTTCGTGGCGTCATTGCCAAGATCAAGTACAAGCAGATCGAGAAAAAGGCTATGACTCACTATGGTACAGAGAGTTTTCCTTCTGAGGAAACAAGAAAAGAGCAGGAAGCGGCTGTATTTGAAAAGATGCCACTGATTTCCATTTTGGTACCACTGTATAACACACCAGAAAAGTTCCTTAGAGACATGATCGAATCAGTGCTTGATCAGACCTACAAGAACTGGCAGTTGTGCCTTGCGGATGGCTCAGATAATGAGCATGTGGAACTGGTACAGAGTATTGTAGATGAGTACATGGCAGATCCGAGAGCTAAGACTGATGCAGGTTGCAAGATCAAATACCAGAAGCTCTTTAAAAACGAAGGTATCGCAGGTAATACCAACCACTGCCTGGAGCTGGCTGATGGCGAGTACATAGGTCTTTTCGACCATGACGATATCCTTCATCCGGAAGTTCTCTACTGGTATGTCAAGGCAATCAACGAGCAGGATGCAGACTACATCTATTGCGACGAGACAACCTTTAAAAATGATGACATCAATAAGATGATCACCATGCACTTTAAGCCAGACTATGCAATTGATAACTTAAGGGCTAACAATTACATTTGCCACTTCAGCGTATTTAAGAGGTCTCTCCTTGATGGAACTGAGCTCTTCAGGCCTAAGTTTGATGGAAGCCAGGACCACGACATGATCCTGCGTCTTACTGACAGGGCGCAGCATATCGTACATGTGCCAAAGCTTCTTTACTACTGGAGAAGTCATGCGGCATCAGTTGCTTCAGATATTTCAGCCAAGCCTTATGCCATTGAGGCAGCAAAAGGCGCTGTGGCAGACCACCTGCGCAGACATGGCTATGATCACTTTAAGATAACAAGTACAAGGGCTTTTGAGACAATATTCAAGATCACCTATGAAGTTAAGGGAACACCAAAGGTTTCAATTGTAATCCCTAACTGCGAGCATGCAGAGGACCTTAAGAGGTGTATCGATTCCATATATGAGAAGTCTGTTTACGACAATTACGAGATCATCGTTGTTGAGAATAACTCCAAGGGAAGCGAGATCAGAGGCTACTACGAGGAGCTTAAAAACGGCGGCCTGAAGGACATTGTAAAGGTTGTGGATTATACATCCTGGAAGGCAGAGCAGGGAGCAGACAGCGCAAGATCTGAGGGCTTTAACTACTCAGCAGTTGTAAACTACGGTGTTAAGAACTCTTCCGGTGACTATGTTATCCTTCTAAACAACGACACTCAGGTCATCACAGTTAACTGGATTGAAGAACTTCTTATGTACGCTCAGCGCGAAGATGTTGGCGCAGTAGGTGCCAAGCTCTATTTCCCTGACCGCAAGATCCAGCACGCAGGTGTTGTCCTTGGACTTGGGGCCCACAGGACAGCAGGCCACTCACACTATGGCCAGGCTGGCATGAACCTTGGATATATGGGAAGACTTTGCTATGCCCAGGATGTAAGCGCAGTTACCGGCGCCTGCCTCATGGTGAGCAGGGCAAAATATGACGAGGTTGGCGGCTTTGATGAAGGTTTTGCAGTTAGTCTTAACGATGTGGACTTCTGCCTGCGACTTAGAGAAAAGGGCTACCTCAATGTCTTTACACCATTTGCTGAGCTGTATCACTACGAGTCTCTCTCCAGAGGGCTTGACCTTGAGGGTAAGAACGCAGCCCGCTACGACAAGGAGTCAGAGCACTTCAGGACCAAGTGGAAGCAGGTCCTTGAAAAGGGCGATCCATACTACAATCCAAACTTCTCACTGGATAGGAGCGACTACAGCCTGAACGTGGAAGGATATTCAAGCCTCAGGGTTCAGTAAGAGAAAGATTAAAAAACGCAGAAATTCATTAACAAGGCGGCATATTTAATGGCTAACGGCAAAGAAACTCAAAAGGTGAATAGTCAGAATGAAACCTGGATCGACATTGCAAAAGCAGTCTGCATTGTGGGTGTAGTTCTTTTGCATGTGGCTGGATATGCTTATGACAACGATTTTCTTTATGAGAGCTGCAGGTTTGTGGTAGCTCTTTTCATCCTGATCGGCGGATACAATGCCATCGCATCATACGACAGGCGTGGGAAGTTTCTTTTGCCTAAAAAGTTAAAGAGCATTCTGGTGCCATACGTGGTAGCGACGGTCATCTGCTGTGTGTGGGAACAGCGTTTTTTTGACCTTAAGACCATATTGGATGCGCTGATTCATTTCAATGCGGTAAGCCCCATGTACTACGTTGCGGCCTATGTTCAGCTGCTTATTGTAACACCGGTTCTCATTGGTGTTATACACTGGTGCGAATGTGGCAAGTCGCTAATGAAAGCCATAAAATATCTCCTTACTTGGGGCGCTGTTATTCTTATTAGCTATCTGTCCACCCATTATACAAATATCCTTGATATTATCATCGGCGGTGGGAATCTGTTTGCAGGCACTTGGCTGATATTCTGGTTCGCGGGAATGTGTCTGTGGAGATGGAAGGTAATTGATTGGTGCAAACATCATAGCTATGCAGTTGCTGCTGTTACAACAGTGGTACTAGTTGTTTGGCACTACATCTTTGTAGGAAAAGGACTATGTCTGCAGATGTCTCCAATGCTAAATGGAAATGAAATTGACCTTACCTGGGCTCATTTTTTTGAAGTTATGGTTCTGCCCATCTGGTTTGCCAGTGTCATGGCATGCATTGAGTCTTGGGACAATTTCATCATTAAGGAATGCCTGAGTTTTGTTGGGTTTATTGGCAGACGGTCACTTTATATTTTTCTATATCATATCCTTTTTCGCAATTTATACGCGCAGTATGTTGGCTTTAATTCATACGCAGGAAAGCTGATAGGCCTATTGTTTGTTATTTCAGGCCCCATTGTTTTTGGAAGTTTGTTATTGCTTTTACGAAGAATGCTCAATAGCATCTTGGGCAGCGCAGCGTTTGATCTTGGCAATCATTTAATCAGAAAAAAGAGGTAATATGGCAGATAGCATTAAGATAATACCGCTTGGCGGATTTGATAAGATCGGAATGAATATGACTCTCATAGAGTCTGAAGACAGCATTATAGCTGTAGACTGTGGTATATCTTTTCCTCCAGACAACATGCCTGGCATCGAAGGTATTGTGCCTGATGTTAGTTACCTTAAGAAAAACAAAGATAAATTCAAAGGAATAGTTCTGACTCATGGACATGAGGATCATATCGGCGCCATACCTTATGTCATCAGTGAGATAAAAGCACCTATATATGGCACGCCGCTTACTATCGCTCTTGTGGAAAACAGGCTGTCTGAATTTGGCATCACAGATGTAAAAACTAAAGCCATCAAGATGGGAAGCACCATTGTAGTTGGTTCTTTTAAAGTTGAGTTTATATTGACCAATCACAGCATTCCGGATTGCGCAATGCTGGCTATATACACGCCTCGAGGAATCCTTGTCCACACTGGAGATTTTAAGCTTGATATGTCTCCAGTTGTAGGAGAAACAGGTAATATATCCAGGCTATCTGCTCTTGGAACTAAAGGTGTACTGGCAGTAATGTCTGATAGCACTAATGCCAATGAGAATGGCTTTTCCAAATCCGAATATAATGTCAACGAACAGCTTGGAAGGTTGTTTGGCGTTTACAGAAAATCAAGGCTTATCATTGTTACCTTTGCAACCAATATGTTTCGCGTTCAGCAGATCATTGATCTTGCCTACAGGTATGGGCGAAAGGTTGTTATTGAAGGTGATCTGTTGCTTGAAGTACTTGATATTTCCAGAAAGCTTGGATATGTCAGTATTCCCGATGGAGTCGTTATAAGTGCTGACGATATCCAGCATCTTAGGGACGAGGAAGTGGTTTTTTTAACATCTGGAAATCATGGCGCTTCTGTTCAGTGCATATCGGAGATTGCAGCAGGACGACATTCTATCATCAAAATAAAAAAAGATGATGTTGTTCTCTTTAGTTCGGTAGCTATCCATGGTAGCGAGATTGAGTTTAACAGAACTCTCAACAATCTTGAGGAACTTGGTGCCAAGGTTATATTTCAGGAACTACATGCCACAGGTCATGCCTGTTCTGAGGAACTTAAGATCCTTTATACGATCCTGAGGCCGAAATACCTGATTCCGGCTCATGGAGAATACAGGTATAGGCGTGAGGCAAAACGTCTGGCTATGGAAGTGGGAGTGCCAGAGGAGGGCATTTTTCTTATAAGCAATGGCGACATTCTGGAGTTGTCAGATGATATGGCCGTAGTTACAGGAAGTATTCCGATAGAGGAGATCCTGGTTGACGGCAGGGAAAAGAGAAGGATCGATGCATCCGTCATTGGTGACAGGCGACAGCTGTCGGAATCAGGAGTTGTTGTAGTAGAGGTGTGCATCGACAAAAAGAGTGGGCGCCTTGCTTCAAAAGTTGGCATTAAGAGCTGCGGCTTTATTGGGGAAAAGAACTTTGAAACCATTTCAACTGACCTCAGGGAAGCAGTACTCTCAGAAATATCAAGGCTTCTAGGACAGGGAGTCAGGGATCAGCGCATCCAGAATAGTATTACTGACGTTGTATCAGATTTTATCCTTGATAAGACCGGGAAAAAACCTGTGGTAATTGTTTTTGTTACAGAAGTTGTGTTATAATCACATTTGCAAATAGAGTTTGTTGCAATATACTGCCTAAGGGCTGTGCTTTTATGATAGGGATCACGTCGTTCTCATAATCTGACGAACGAGTTTTCCGGATCGTGAAAAGATAAGTGTATATGTAGCAGAATATGAAAAAGTGGCATTTGTATGCCTTTTTTTCATATTCTGCTTTTTTATTTGGAAAAGAGGGAAAATGGTTAAATACATAAAAATAGCAAGAATTGATCACTGGATCAAACAGCTTTTTATCCTGCCGGGTGTTGTTCTGGCAGTGCTACTCACTCATACCGGAATAGGAGATATCAGTGCATTTCGCTTTTTTACAGGTTTTTTGGGAGTTTGTTTTATAGCAAGCGCTAATTACGTCATCAATGAATGGCTGGATGCGCCATATGATAAGTATCATCCCACCAAGAAGAACAGACCTGTGGTTACAGAAAACATGTCATTTAAACTTGTTATGGTGGAATACGCTGTTTTTGCAATTATTGGTCTTGTATTGTCATATCTGGTGAACCGCCTGTTTCTTTATACATCAATAGTTCTTTTGGTTATGGGAGCACTATATAACGTAAAACCATTCAGGACCAAGGACCTCCCATATATCGATGTTATTTCAGAGTCTGTGAATAATATGCTAAGGCTCATGATGGGGTGGTTTATCGTTACTGATGAATCCATACCCCCGTCAAGTGTGCTGCTTGGATATTGGATGGCTGGAGCATTTCTTATGGCTACCAAGAGATTTGCAGAGTTCAGGATGATAGGTGATAAGGACCAGGCGGGCCTGTATCGAAGGTCATTCAGGTACTACACGGAAAAGACTCTTTTGGCCTCATCGTTATTTTATGCGCTGATCTCAACATTCTGTATCGGAGTGTTTATGATCAAGTACAGGATTGAATATATTTTGCTTACACCAGTTCTTTTCATATTATTTGCTTACTATCTGTCCATGTCCCTTGACAAGGATTCTGCAGTGCAAAAGCCTGAAAAACTTTATCGTGAAAAGAAGCTGATGCTATTGGTTGCAGCATTTTGTATCATAGCTATTATATGTACATTTGTTGATATGGACTTTTTGCATGAACTGACTTCAAATGCAATCCTTCATATTGAGGTTTGAAATGAAAAAAAACAGCTTGATCCTATGGTGCATTTTTTGTGCGTCTTTGATACTACTTTTTACTACAAGGTCATCGCCGTTATTTGCCTGTAACAACTGGGACGATGCCAACAGCTATTTTACTATGGGCAAAGGCCTGATGAATGGGCTTGTGATATATAGGGATCTTTACGATCAGAAGGGACCGTTCCTGTACCTTCTTTATGGGATGGCATATCTTATATCAAACAGGTCATTCGTGGGGGTATTTCTCTTTGAAATTCTGTCGGCTTCTGGCTTTTTATACTTTGCTGGAAAGCTGATCGAAAGAAAAACCAGCAGGAGGTGGGCTTATATCCTGATTCCTGTACTGGGTGCGTCAGTGTATTCCTCCTGGAGTTTTTACTGGGGAGGAGCGGCCGAGGAATTCTGCCTGCCACTATTGGCAATTGCTATGTATTACCTTGATGAGCTCTTAGGTGAAGGCGCCTTTGATTCAGATGAAAAGTGCAGAAAAATCTTTTTAGTATCAGGTATATGTGCAGGTGTTGCTGCTCAGGTCAAGTATACCTTGTTGGGATTTTTTTTCGCTTGGTTTGTGATAGCCGTTATATGGCTGTGGAATAAAAGAGGAATTGGGTTTTCTGCGAAGATGGCAGTTAGGTTTATTATATTTGCCCTGGCTCCATCTGTGCCATGGATGATATATTTCCTCGCTACTGGCAGCCTGGATGACTGGTTTAGATGCTACATCTACAACAATATCTTTTTCTACAGTCAGGCTTCCAGTGAAAGCTACAGCCTTGTAACAAAGCTTTATGAGATCAGTAAAACCCTGTACTGGCTTATTCGTGACAGCTTTTCTTATTTTGTATGGATCATCGTAGGATTTGTATTTGCGTTTGTAATGGAGAAGGGGATTGTGAAAAAGATCTTTTTGCCATTCATGTTTGCTTGTACTTATTTTGTGATCTTCATAGGAGGAAACAAGCTTCCATACTATTCTATTCCGCTGATGGTCTTTGCAATCTGTGGAGTGGCATATTTTGGGAAGGCCATTGAGTATGTGGCTAAAAAGCATGATCTGAGTATTCCGGTAGTAGCAAGCGCTGCAGCAACAATTGTTGTTTTCACAGTAAGCACCGTGTTTGCAGCCCAGAATACCATGAATGCAGAGTACAGAAAATATTCCAAAGATGATGTGTGGCTTTTTGAGGCAGCAAAAGAGATCCCGGAGAATTCAACGCTTCTTGAACTGAATGCAATAGATGCCGGATTGTACACAGTGACAGGGATAGTACCTACCTGTGAATATTTTCAGACCAACGGAATAGGCTTGGAAGTGATGTTTAATGAACAGAAAAGGTATCTGAAAGAGGGAATAACTGATTACGTGCTTGCTGCAGATTATGAGCCTGAATTTATAAATCTCTGTTATCAGCTGGTTAATGTTTATGAGTATAACGAACCTGATCATGAAGAAACGTATTATTTATATAAACGGAAATGACATCTATATTTCTTTTGCCTGATGTGCCACTTGCAGCTTAATTATGGTATACTGTAAACGTCCGAGAAACCGTTTTCGGGCGTTTACTGCGTTTAATAGGAGGAAAGAGCATGAGTGAAGCAACAAAGCAGTTTGAGTATTGGTTAAACGACGACTATTTTGATCAGGAGACGAAGAACGAGCTTCTTGCCATCAGGAACAATGAGGCAGAGGTTGAGGATCGTTTCTATAGAGAGCTTGAGTTCGGTACTGGCGGACTTCGCGGCGTTATCGGTGCAGGTACCAACAGGATGAACAAGTACACTGTTCGTAAGGCTACACAGGGCCTTGCCAACTACATTAAGAAAAATGGCGGACCAAACGCAGCCAAGATGGGCGTTGCCATTTCCTATGACTGCAGAAAGTTTTCACCGGAGTTTGCAGATGAGACAGCTCTTTGCCTTGCAGCAAATGGCATCAAGGCTTATGTTTCAGACATCCTTCGCCCTACACCAGAGCTTTCTTTTGCCCTCAGGGAATTTGGATGTATCGCAGGCGTTATGGTAACTGCTTCTCACAACCCTCCAGAATATAACGGCTACAAGGTTTACTGGCAGGACGGTGCCCAGGTAACACCACCTCACGACACCGGCATCATCAGCGAAGTTGTGGCAATAACTGATTATCACGAAGTTAAGACCATGTCAAAAGAGGACGCCATCGCTCAGGGGCTCTATGTGAGCTTCGGTCAGGAGATCGACGACAAGTATATGGTTGAGCTTAAAAAGCAGATCATCCACAAGGATGTTATCGATGAGATGGCTGAGAAGTTCACCATCGTTTATACACCTTTCCACGGAACAGGTAATCTCCCTGTTAGGCGTGTACTTAAGGAGCTTGGCTTCAAGAACGTGTTCGTTGTTCCTGAGCAGGAAGAGCCAGATCCAGAGTTCACAACTCTTGATTATCCTAACCCTGAGGATCCTAAGGCCTTTGAGCTTGCTCTCAAGCTGGCAAAAGAAAAGGATGCAGACATCGTACTTGCAACCGACCCTGATGCAGACAGACTTGGAATCTATGCAAAAGACCTTAAGACAGGCGAATATGTACCATTTACAGGTAACATGTCCGGAATGCTGATCGGTGAATATATCTTAAGAGAGCGCAAGGCTACAGGCACAATGCCAGAGAGACCTGCTTTCGTTACAACTATCGTTACAACAAATATGGCTAAGGCTATTGCTGATGCTTATAACCTTCACTATATCGAGGTTCTGACTGGATTTAAGTACATCGGAGAACAGATCAAGCTCTTCGAGGAGAATGGTCAGTCCTATAACTATGTATTTGGTCTTGAGGAGTCCTACGGATGTCTTGCAGGAACTCATGCAAGAGACAAGGATGCTGTTGTTGCAGTTATGATGCTCTGCGAGCTTGCTGCTTTCTACAAGAAGCAGGGCAAGAGCGTTTGGGATGCAATGATCGACATCTACGAGAAGTACGGCTACTACAAGGAAGGTCAGTACTCCATCACCATGAAGGGCAAAGAGGGAGCTGAGCAGATCGCAGCTCTTATGGACAGACTTCGCAGCAACCCTCCTAAGGAAGTTGGCGCATGGAAGGTAGAGGAGTTCAGGGATTACAAGACAGGTAAGACCGTGAACATGGCTACAGGCGCTGAGGGAACAACAGGACTTCCTGTATCAAACGTTCTTTACTTCGCACTTGATAATGATGCTTGGTGCTGCGCAAGACCTTCAGGAACAGAGCCCAAGATCAAGTTCTACATGGGCGTTAAGGGAAAAGATCTTGCTGACGCAGCAAAATTACAGGATGAGCTTACAGCTGCGGTTAAGGCGATTGTAGGCTAAGAAAACCTGGCTCCGGTCAGCGGAGCGAGAGCAGAACATCCTTGTATAAGGCGGAAATTTTATGAGCATAATGAATGCGGTTTCTAAAACAATTGCATACGCAAGGCGCAATGGTTATAGGGCCGCATTTTTTGCTGCCCTTGAGAGGGTGCAGATTTCTAGAAGGGATAAGTATACCTTCGTGCCACTTTCAGAGGCGGTTTTAAAGGAACAGAGACAGGAGTACAAGCTCCTTACAGAATCGGGGTGCCTGCTGCATTTCAGCATAGTGGTGCCTCTTTTTAATACCCCGGAAAAGTATCTGCGGGAGATGATAGAGTCGGTTATTGACCAGACCTATGGCAACTGGGAGCTGGTGCTATGCGATGCTTCGCCGGCGGATGGTGGTGCTGGTGATAAGGGTGCTGTTGGCGGTGTTGAGTCAGTCGGGGAGTCTGGTGGAGGCACAGGGGCTGCAGGAGTGTCTGCTGTGGGAAGGATCGTTTCTGAGTATACCAAGGCGGATCCCAGGATCAAGTATGTAAGACTTGAGAAAAATGGCGGTATTTCTGAAAACACCAACCCTGGTATTGAGAAGGCTACGGGGGATTACATAGGTCTTTTGGACCATGACGACGTGCTGACCCCGGATGCACTGTATGAAATGAGCCGCGTTATACGAAAGAGCATGCAGAGTAACAAGCTTGTGAAGTTTAAGGATTGCCCTCTAAGGCTCATCTATTCCGATGAAGATAAGTTTGATGATGTGAAGGGCAGGTACTATGAGTGCCACCAAAAACCTTCCTTCAACATGGACTATCTCTTTTCCAATAACTATATCTGTCACTTTACCGTGATGAGGGCAGATGTGATAAAAAGGCTGAGGCTTCGCAGCGAATATGACGGTGCCCAGGACTATGACTTGTTTCTTCGGGCCTGCGCTGAGGCTTGTCTTACTATGCCCCTTGCTGGCAGCCAGATCGCCCACATCGACAAGGTGCTGTACCACTGGAGGTGCCATCAGGGCTCAACTGCAGCTAATCCCGCAAGTAAATCCTACGCCTACGAGGCTGGCCGCAGGGCCCTTCAGGACCTGGCTGACAGATATCATATTGCTGCTAAGGCAGTGCATTTGCAGCATGTTGGATTTTACAGGCTGGAGTATGAGGGATTTGCAGCTGCAGGTGAAGATGACGGTGCAAACACTTCAGGAGAGAAAACTTCAGCGGATGCTGGAATAGAGGCACTTTTTAAATCTCGCCCTGACCTTGGCTGTGTTGGCGGTAAGATCCTCGATAAGAGAAATCGTATCTGTGGCGGAATGTATAAAAAGGACGGAAGTCTTGTATATGCTGGCCTTCCAGAGGGCTTCAGCGGCGGCCTCCAGCACAGAGCAGTACTGCAGCAGGATGCATATGCAGTGGATATCAGGTGCATCGCAGTGAGAAGCGACCTTGTGCAAATTTTTGAAGAAGTAACGGGCCTTAAGTACGCTGGTGGGAAAGGAGAGACTGGCACAGTAGCATCAAGCGCGAAACATGGTGGATCAGATGCTGTCAGCGATGAAGTCATGAAGTTATCCCAGGAGGAAGTGGTCCGTCTGTCACTTAAGTTCGCAGCGGAAGTGCATAAGCGCGGCCTTCGCGTAATGTGGGATCCACAGATGGTGTCACATAATATCTAAAATTGCATTTCTCTTTAAGCCATTTCCTATAATTTGAAGATATTTAGGATCTTTTATATGCCTTTAGCCAGACTTGCATATTTAATAAAGGCTTTGAGACATATAAACATGGCAATAATGACCAGATTTATATGTCTTTCTACAAAAAAAGGTCATAGAGAAATATGAGCTAGTGGGAAAAAGGCATATAAAACAGTTAGTGAATGGTAGAATTATATGAAACATGATGTTTTCTATGAGTAATAAAAATCTGATAGAGGTATAGAGGGCGTTAATATGCCAAGAGTTACAGTTGTAATACCCAACTACAACGGGAAAAAGTATATAGATGACTGCTTAAGGTCGCTTAAAAAGCAGACCTTCAGTGATTTTGATGTGATCGTGGTGGATAATGCCTCCACGGACGGCAGTATGGAATTTGTGAGAGACAAGTGGTGTGCAGAAAACCCAGTTGCGACAGGAGATGTGGTTGGCAGCAAGAATGCAGCGCATTTCAAGGTTGAGCTCATCACCCTGCCTGAGAACACAGGCTTTGCCAATGCAGTGAACGTGGGTATTGAGGCAACCACCAGCGAGTATGTATTTCTTTTAAACAACGACGCCTTTTGCGATGAGGCAGCGATCGAGAGGCTTGTTCATGTAATGGACAAGAAAAAGAAACTGTTCTCAGCTCAGGCCAAGATGCTTCAAACCAAGGAGCCTCATAACATTGACGACTGCGGAGATCTGTACTGCGCTCTGGGATGGGCATTTACCCCAGGCAAGGATGCGAACAATAGGAAGTTTAACCGCCGCGAATCCATAACCAGTGCCTGCGCAGGTGCTGCTATTTATAGAAGAGAGTATTTTGATGAGGTAGGTCTTTTTGACAAGGAGCACTTCTGCTACCTTGAGGATGTGGACCTTGGCTACAGGGCCCGCCTTAAGGGCTATGCCAACGTGATGGAGCCAACGGCTATTGTTTATCACGCAGGCAGCGCCACCAGCGGTTCACGCTACAACGCATTCAAGGTCGAGCTCACCGCAGCTAACAACTTATTTCTAATATATAAGAACATGCCAGGCCTGCAGATCTTCATAAATCTGCCACTGATCATCATCGGCATATTGATCAAGCATGCTTTTTATACTAAACATGGCCTTGGAAGAGCTCACTTAAAGGGCCTTCGCGCCGGCTTTAAGAAGATAGCACAGTTCCCGGACCACCGTGTAAAGTTCAGGGGTCGCGAAATCTTTTCCGCCCTTCGTTTGCAGATAGAGCTTTGGGTAAACTGCGCAAGACGAGCCTTTTCTGTATAAAACACTATATTTGCCCATAAAGAAAATATAGTATACAATATTTATGGTATTGGGACTACCTGTCCGGTCCGACGGCTGGCGCAGCAAATATGCGCAAGCTTTTGTGGCTTTTAAACCACGAAGTCGAGACCAATGGATCAGGAGTGCCAATGCACGAGTGATCCATGCTCTGGGCTCGATGGAGTGCTTGGTTTAACAGCTACAAAAATTGCGCATATTTGCTGCGCCAGCCGTCGGACCGGACAGGCTTTCAACATATAAGGGTAACATTGTGATAAAGGATAATCAGGTACATTTGAATAGGGCACACGTCATAGTGGACGGGCTACTTGTAGCTGGTTCTTATGCGTTGTCTTATTATCTTAAATTTGAATCCATATTTGCTGATAAAGTGCCAGTTGGACGTCTTTCTATGGAGGTCTATTTTTCGGCACTTTATTTTTTGGTGCCTGCATATCTTTTTCTGTACTACATGGTCCAGCTCTACACCTCAAGAAGAGCATTGCGCCTGTGGAATGAATTTGTAGACATAGTCCAGGCCAATGTCATGGGTGTAATTGGGTTCCTGGTTGTTTTGTATTTGATACACCAGTCCAACTTTTCCCGAAAGATGATATTCATCTTTTTCATAACGAATATTACCCTGACCACCATTGCCCACTGGCTGCTTCGCAAGTTCCTGCGCTTTATCAGGAAAAAGGGCTACAACATCAAGCATATTTTGCTGGTGGGATATTCAAGGGCTGCAGAGGCTTATATTTCAAGGATTCTTGAAAACCCTCAGTGGGGATATGAGATTGCAGGCGTATTGGACGACTTTGTTCCGATTGATACCAAGTATCACGGCATCAAGGTTATTGGCAAGATCGACGAGCTCAATAACTACCTTGAAAATAATAACTACGACGAGATTACCATCACTCTTCCGCTGGATGATTACGACAGGTTGGAGGTGCTGGTTGCAGAGTGCGAAAAGTCCGGCGTCCACACCAAGTTCATTCCGGACTACTCATCTCTTTTCCCAAGTAATCCATACACAGAGGACGTTCAGGGTATTCCCGTCATTAACATCAGATACGTGCCCCTTACCAATTCAATGAACAAGCTGGCTAAGAGGATCGTGGATATAGTGGGATCTCTTTTCGCCATCATCCTGTTCTCGCCTATCATGCTGATTGCGGCCATTGCCATCAAGGCCACCAGCGAGGGACCTATCATCTACAAACAGGAGCGCATCGGCCTGAACGGCGTTCCTTTCAATATGTACAAGTTCAGGACCATGAAGATCCAGAGCGAGGCTGAGGAAAAGAAAGGCTGGACCACCAAGGGGGATCCAAGAGTTACAAAGATTGGCGGCTTTCTTCGTAAGACCAGCATCGATGAGATGCCTCAGTTCTTCAATATTTTCATTGGCCAGATGAGCCTTGTGGGACCACGTCCTGAGAGGCCTCAGTTTGTTGAGAAGTTTAAAGAGCAGATTCCAAGGTATATGGTCAAGCACCAGGTTCGTCCTGGGCTTACCGGATGGGCGCAGATCAATGGATATCGTGGGGATACATCCATCAGAAAGCGCATAGATTATGATATTTACTACATTGAGAACTGGAGCATGGTCTTTGACTTTAAGATAATGCTTGGAACTATCAGGCATGGCTTCATTAATAAGAATGCATATTGAATAATGCACAAATTTGTGGCAATATATATTGGTGCAATTTTTACATTTGTGTAAATTTAAGTTAAGTTTGTTGGGAGTAAGAGGAGAAATTTACCATGTCAAATAGAGACGACGAGTATTACGAGAGGGATGAAAGACGTTCACCCCGCAGACGTGACGACAGATACGACGATAGATACGATGACAGATATGAGGACGACTACGACTACGACGACAGAGAGTCAAGGCGTCCTGCAAGAAGAGATGGCGCAAGAAGTGCTTCTGGTGCATCTCACAGCGCATCCAGAAATGGTGCCAGCCACAGCTCTTCCAGAAATGGAGCAGGTCACAGCTCATCAAGGAGCAGCCAGGGCTCAAGAAGCTCACAGGGACGCAGCTCTTCAAGAAGTTCTCAGGGTCGTTCATCACGCGGTGGCAATGGCCACGGAGGAAATGGCGGCAAGAAAAAGAGCAGCACCAAGGCTATAGTTTTACTGGTTGCTGAGGTACTTGTAGCCTGCATTCTTGTTTATGTAGCTTACACTCTTTTCTTTAAGGTAGACGTAACCAAGGTTGGTAAGGTTAACCTCAACGAGGAGGAGATTACCAAGTCCATCAGCGAGACAGTTGCCAACAACCAGGAGATGTCAGGCTATACCAACATTGCTCTTTTCGGTGTTGACGCCCGTGACGAGCAGCTCACCAAGAACACAAGATCAGATACGATTATGATCGCATCTATCAACAACGCTACTGGTGATATCAAGCTCTGCTCAGTATATCGTGACACATACCTTAACCTTTCTAATGACACTTACACCAAGTGTAACGCAGCATATGCTCAGGGTGGTCCTCTTCAGGCTATCTCAATGCTGAACATGAACCTTGATATGGATATCCAGGACTTCGTTACAATTGGTTTCAGAGGACTTACAGACGTAGTTGATGCTCTTGGCGGCGTTACAATAGACGTTACAGATGCTGAGATCTCTCACCTTAACAACTACCAGGCTACAATGGCTCAGGAACTCAAGCTCAACTATACTCCTGTAAACAGCGCTGGTGTGCAGACACTGAACGGCCTTCAGGCTACTGCTTACTGCCGTATCAGATACACAGCTGGTGATGACTTCAAGCGTGCTGAGAGACAGAGAACAGTTCTTATGGCCTGCATGGAGAAGGCACAGGGCATGAGCTATTCACAGCTTGAGACAGTTGCCAACAAGGCATTCGGAGAGACTTACACATCCTTCGACCTTGACGAGATCCTTGCTCTTCTTAAGAATATCACTAACTACAAGATTGTAGACAACAACGGCTTCCCATACGAGGAGATGCGTGCAACAGGCACTATGGGTAAGGCAGGTAGCTGCGTACTTCCTAAGGATCTTCAGAGCAATGTTAAGTGGCTCCATCAGTTCCTGTTTGATGACTCTGCTTACGAGGTTTCACCTGACGTTCAGAAGTATTCTGAGAAGATCGCTGCAGATGTTAGCAAGTACATTGGAGGCTGATCATAGATCTTTGTCCATGGTCACCATAATATAAAGGTTTTCTATCAGGGCTGGGCTTTGTTGAGCCTGGCCCTGTTTTACAAAGGTAACAAAATGAGTACAGTAGATGTCATTATTCCGACCTACAAACCGGATATATCTCTTTTCCGCCTGATCGATGATCTGGAGAGGCAGGCACTTCGTCCATCCAGCATTATCATCATGAATACCGAGGAGCGCTTCTACCAGGAGCTCCTTGATAAGTCTTCGGAGAATCCACAGGACAAATACGACAACATAATAGTAAGGCACGTGGAGAAAAGAGATTTCGACCACGGAAACACCAGAAACCAGGGCGTAAGCTTATCTAAAGCGGACTTCTTTTTGATGATGACCCAGGATGCTTTTCCAAGGGACAAGATGCTGATTAGTAGCCTTTCTAAGGCCCTTGAAGATCCGCAGGTTGCTGCAGCCTACGGCCGTCAGTATCCAAAGACAGACTGTAACCTGGCTGAGAGGTACGCAAGAAAATTCAACTATCCTAATGAGCCCATGAGGAAGACGCAAGGCGACGTAGAGAGGCTGGGGATCAAGACCTACTTCTGCTCCAATGTGTGTGCCATGTACAGGCGCGATGTTTTTGACAGGCTTGGAGGCTTTACCAAAAAGACCATCTTTAACGAGGATATGGTGTACGCAGGGAGCGCCTGCCAGAAGGGATACGCCATCTGCTATGTTCCGGAGGCTGGTGTTATCCACTCTCACAACTACACCTACATGCAGCAGTTCCACAGAAACTTTGATCTTGGAGTTTCACAGACTGAGCACCCTGAGATTTTTGGCTCCCTTAAGTCTGAGACTGAAGGCAAGAAGATGGTAAAAGAGACCATAGAGCATTTCAGACGCATAGGAAAGGGGTATCTCATCCCAGATTATGTGATCATGTGCGGTTTCAGGTTTCTTGGTTACAAGCTTGGAAGGAACTATAGAAAACTTCCTAAGTGGCTGGTTAAGGCCTTTGCTTCCAATAAGGAGTATTTTACAAAATGGAAATAGATTTAGCGGGATTTGATATTAAGATATCCGACGATATTAACACCTGGGAGGAAGTTAACCTCCTTTACAACTCTGCTCTTAAGCAGATCCAGACCAAGATAGAGATCCTTAACGAGGAGTTTCAGGAGGTTCACAGATATAATCCCATAGAGCACGTTAAGGCAAGGGTCAAGGCTCCTGAGAGCATCGTAAAAAAGCTCAAGAGAAACGGCTATGAGTCCACCATCGAGAACATGGTGCGCTACGTCAACGACATAGCTGGTATTCGTATCATATGCTCTTTTACATCGGATATTTACAGGATCGCTGAGATGATCAGCAACCAGAAGGACATTCAGGTCCTGACAGTTAAGGATTACATCATGAATCCCAAGGCAAGCGGCTATCGCAGCTATCACATGATAGTGTCTCTGCCTGTGTATCTGTCTGACCGTATCGTTAATGTCAAGGTGGAAATTCAGATAAGGACTGTTGCCATGGATTTCTGGGCTTCTCTTGAGCACAAGATCCAGTACAAATTTGAGGGTAAGGCTCCGCAGCATATCAATGCAGAGCTCCACGAGTGTGCCACCATGGTTTCAAACCTTGATGAGAAGATGCTGCAGCTCAATGATGAGATTTTGGCGGTGGAAGCTGAAAAATGAGGCTACAGCGCGAAGCACTCCGCTGCTGAGCGCGTGAGAAAATGATTCAGATGTTTGCCGGACCTTGCCGAAGGCACTTTATTGTCCGGCAAATCATTAATGAGCGAAGCTCATTAATGAGGAGTGGCCAGACACGTTTCCGTGCCCGGCCTATTATGAAAAAATCTATCTTTCTAATTAGCTAGCCATATTGCCTGCGGCTATGGTATTAATATACAAGGCAATTATGAACAAATTATGAACGACCAGTGAACAAATGGTGAAAGTGTCCAATAAAAACCTTTGAAGCAATATAAACTTGTCTAATTTGCATAATAAATGATAAGCTAGACTAGATGTAAAATATGGCGAAGAGCTCTTTTGCCCATCGCCAATGTTGGGGAGGAATTACCATGGAAAACTTTATGGACAAATTAGCTGAGAAAATTGGCACCCGCGATATTATTAAGGCCAATGCTCAGGCAGAAGCCATGGAAGCTGAGAGGACCAGGCAGGAAGCTGAGCAGTACAAAATCCAGCTTGAGGAATTAAAGGCCGGGGAAACAGAACATAAGAAAGCCATCGACGATATGGGCAAGACTCTTGAGGAGTTAACTAAGAGGATGGATGACTCCGATACAAAGGTCCATGACGTTGGCGTTCAGGTATACAGAAACGTTCAGGCCATTGTTGAAAAGGGCCAGGACAAGGAATTTGAGGAGCTTGAGAGCCTCAAAAAGAAACTGGATAAAAACGAAGAGGAATTCAAGGAGCTTTCAAACAAGCTTGAGTCAATTTTGGTTGGCGTCGACACTGGAAGCAGCGGCGTTAAGCCTCTTCTTGTTATTACTATGCTCATTGCAGCAGCTGATCTTGTGATCAATATTCTTAGGATTTTAGGTATTATTTGATAATGAATTTAGCTCGTACAGTTTTTAGAAGAAAGATCAAGATATGGTTTCTTCACTCTGCACTTATCGTCATCACAGCCTGGATACTGTTTATGCCAAGCTTTGTGAAGTACGAAAAGGGTGGGGACAATATCTTTTCCGTTAAACTTAATAACCAGGTGGTTGGAACAGCCGGAACTAAAGAGGAAGCATATAAGGCCTTAAGGGAAGCAAGGCGTTCAATTTCAAGGGGCAATGACGAACTGGTCTTGTCCCGCGCTGACCTCTCTGTTGAGGGAAACAATGTTCTCTTTGGAGAGATTGACTCCGTATCCCGCATGGCCAGCAACATGGCAGCGGTTTTAAAGAACAGCGAAAAGAGTACTCTAAACCGCGCATATTCCATCAAGATCAACGAGTTTTCCATCAATCTTGGAAGTACTGCTGATGTTATGGAGCTTTTATCTACAGCTCTTTATAACTATGACACTCAGCGCCTTTATAACGTTGATCTGGTCCTTGATACTGAGAGAGAGGTTAACGTGCTGACTCCTCAGGTCCAGAGCAAGGAAGAGGTGAAAAAAGAGGAAGAAAAGGCCGAGAGTAGCACCAGCATGCCACAGGCAGGTTTTGTTGCTGAGCTTACTCAGATCGTCAACGACGCCAAGCCAATTGCTTACGACAGGGACTTTTCTGATTATGTGCTTGGCCTTCAGACCATGGACTTTGCAGATAAGGTGGAGATTGTTGAGTGCTATCTTCCGGACAGCGAGATCTCAGATCTTTCTACCGCCATCGATGATGTGACCAAGGATAAAGAGACTAACCAGATCTACGAGGTACAGTCAGGAGATACATTGGGACTTATCGCCCAGAAGTTTGACCTTACTGTTGATGACCTGGTTGCCATGAACGAGTCACTTGAAAACGAGAACACCACCATAAGAGTTCAGGATAACCTGATCGTTACTGTTCCTGAGCCTGAGCTTTCTGTGGTTTATCAGGTACAGGAGTACTACGAAGAGGACTACGAGGCAGAGGTACAGTACGTGCCCAACGATTCCTGGTACACCACCCAGAGTAAGGTCATCCAGGAGCCATCAGCAGGACACCGCAAGGTTGTAGCTCTTGTCACTTATACAGATAACAGCGAGGACAGCAGGGAGATCGTCAAGGAAGAGATCACCTACATGGCTGTTCCCAAGATCGTTGAGAGAGGAACCATTGTTCCACCTACATATATCAAGCCTATTTCCGGCGGAAGACTTACTTCCGGATTTGGAAAAAGAAGTCGTCCCACCAGAGGCGCCAGCACCTACCATAAGGGTGTTGACTGGTCTACACCAGTTGGAACCTCAGTTGTGGCATCTTCTTCCGGAACTGTAACAAGAGCCGGATGGGGAAGCGGATACGGATACTGTGTATACATAAGGCACCCAGACGGCAGGGAGACCAGGTATGGACATCTGTCCAAGGTACTTGTCCGCGTTGGACAGTCTGTATCCCAGGGACAGAGGATTGCTCTTTCAGGAAATACTGGTGTGTCCACAGGACCTCACCTTCATTTTGAAATCCTTATAAACGGATCTCAGGTAAATCCGCTTAATTACTTGAACTAACAAGGGTTTTGGGTATCGGTTTTACAAATATCTTTTCTTGTGGTATAACATATACTTGTTCAAGAATGCAAAAGAGAGATTTATATGGAAAAATATATAATTAAAGGCGGAAATCCGCTTGTAGGCGAGGTTGAGATTGGCGGCGCCAAAAATGCCGCCCTTGCAATTTTAGCCGCAGCCACAATGACGGATGAGACTGTCGTTATCGACAACATGCCAGACGCTTCAGATACCAATGCAATGCTTCAGGCTATCGAGAGCATCGGCGCTCACGTTGAGAGAACCAGCAGACATTCTGTTAAGATCAACGCCTCACAGATCCGCAGTTATACAATTGAAAATGATTATATCAAGAAAATCAGAGCAGGCTACTACCTGCTTGGAGCACTTCTTGGCAAGTATAAGAGCGCAGGTGTTGCCCTTCCTGGAGGATGCCACATCGGCCTTCGTCCTATCGACCAGCATATCAAGGGCTTTACTGCACTTGGCGCTAAGGTTTCTATTCAGGGCATCATCTATGCAGAGGCTGAGCACCTTGTAGGAAGCCATATCTACCTGGACGTTGTCAGCGTAGGAGCTACCATCAATATCATGATGGCTGCTGCAATGGCAGAGGGTAAGACTATCATCGAGAACGCAGCAAAAGAGCCCCACGTAGTTGATATTGCCAACTTCCTTAACAGTATGGGAGCCAACATCAAAGGCGCAGGTACTGATGTTATCCGTATCAGAGGTGTTGAGAAGCTCCATGGAACAGAGTACACCATCATCCCTGACCAGATCGAGGCTGGCACATTTATGCTGGCTGCAGCTGCAACCATGGGTGATGTTACAGTTAAAAATGTTATTCCCAAGCACCTTGAGTCCATAAGTGCCAAGCTTGTGGAGATGGGATGTCAGATTCATGAGTCTGATGATGAAGTCAGAGTTGTGGCAACCAAGAGACTTCAGAATACCCACGTCAAGACACTGCCATATCCTGGATATCCAACAGATATGCAGCCACAGATCACAGTGGCCCTTGGTCTTGCCAGTGGTATCAGTATTGTAACAGAGAGTATTTTTGAGAGCAGATTTAAATATGTGGATGAGCTCACCAGAATGGGAGCCAACATCAAGGTAGAAGGCAGCACCGCCATCATCGAAGGCGTTGAGCGCTACACAGGAGCCACAGTTTCAGCCCCTGACCTCAGAGCAGGCGCAGCCCTTGTAATTGCAGCTCTCACCGCAGAAGGCTATTCTACCGTAGAAGATATCAAGTACATCCTCCGTGGATATGAGGACTTCGACGTTAAGCTCCGTGAGCTTGGCGCCCAGATCGAAATGGTGGATGACGACAAAGACATACAGAAATTCAAATTAAAACACGCCTGAGCGATGCTCAAGCGTGTTTTTTCATGACACAGTGACGGTTCTGCTGACAAGACACGGGGACGCAAGACACGGGGACGGTTCTCTTGACTCATTGTATGCAATAAGTCAAGAGAACCGTCCCCGTGTCTTGTCAGCAGAACCGTCGCTGTGTCATTTAAATGATCTCCTGGATGTAGACTCCAGGGCACTTGCTAAGATCTATGTAGTCGTTGTCCACCTTGATGGTGGGCTTGCTCAGGGCGTTACTGTTTATGAAGATGATCTCGCCGATTTCGCCGGTGTTAAGGCGGACTGTGTTGCGAAGATATGTGTTTACGATGTTGTGAAGGAAAGCCAGAATCATCTCAGGGTCGTAGCGCTGGAAACCCTCGTCCTCAAACATAGATATTGCAATGAATGGACATAAGGGACCGCGGTAGTATCTGGCACTTGTCATGGCGTCGTATACATCTGCGATGGCTACGGCCTTGGCAAATTTATCGATCTGAGGACCTCTGAGTTTGAGAGGATATCCTGTTCCGTCGCATCTTTCGTGGTGCATGAGAGCGGCATTTTTTACGTGGGAGCTTATATTTAGTTCCCTCATGGCATCATAGCCCTTCTGGGGATGAGTTTTTATAACTGCGTATTCTTCATCGTTAAGAGGGCCTGGCTTGGTTATGATGGAACCTGGGATCAGGAGTTTACCTATGTCGTGGAAAAGACCTGCCTGAGTGGCAAGCTCTATCTCAGAAGGATCCCACCTGAGCCACTGGGCAAGGATATTGGTAATGAGAGCCACGTTAATACAGTGAGTGTAGGTGGCATCATCATAAAGCCTTAGGTTATGGAGCATGTCAAAAATATTGGAAGCAGTTCTTCCCTGACCGAGAAGCGAATAGATAGGGGTCATCATTTCATCGATATCAAGCTCCTTGTTACCGTGAATGAGGTCCTGGATGGTGTGCTCATATCTGCTGGCACAGGCTTCGAAGTCTGCCTTGAACTCCTTGAAATCCTCTGACTGCTTAAGACGCTCAGAATAAGTAAGCCCTGTGTCGACAGGACTACTGCTTGCTGCGCTCTCCACAGGTGTATCCTCGATGAGAACATCGATGACTGAGTAAAAAGCGAGTCTTGCGATATCTTTTTCGTTAAGAACACAGCCCTTGTCTAAAAGGCGCAGGTTGGAATCTGCGGAAAAGACATCGTTAGCCAGTTTCATGCCTGGCAGAAGTTTTTTAGTAAGCACCCTCTTCATGTAAGCAACCCCTCATAGTTACTGATATTTCAATTATAAATATGCATAAAATAGATGTCAAACTATACTTGACACAGAGCCCGTCTGGTTATAACATGATTGCATAAAATAAATTCTTCGGGGCAGGGTTAGATTCCCAACCGGCGGTAGAGTCCGCGACCCGCTTTATTCAAGGCGGCTGATCTGGTGAGATTCCAGAACCGACAGTATAGTCTGGATGAGAGAAGGAGTGCAGAGCAGCAGGTGAGTTTTTTTCGAGCCGCTGCGAGCCTGTCATTTTCACTTAACGAGGTTCTTTCGAGTTTAGTGAAGAATGACTACATTGTGAGCCCCAAGTCTTTGACTTGAGGTTTTTTTATGCATTTTTTGCGCAAACTACTTATCACATTTTTCCCCCGATGGGAAAGAAGGAGACATGAACAATCTACAAAAGACACTAGAAACAATCGCAAGCAGTACCTACCACTTTGTGGCCCTTATCCTGCTCATAGTCATTGCATTTGTCATTGGCTATGTGGCTGAGGCAATCGCCAGAAAGAAAGAGATCAGGGAAACCGGAACATCTGAGCCTATGTTCAGCACAAGGAAGATTGCCATCATCGGCGTATTCTCAGCAATCGCATTTGTACTTATGCTGTTTGAGTTCCCGCTTCCATTTGCACCATCTTTTTACAAGTTTGATTTCAGCGATATGCCAGCCCTTATCGGTGGTTTCGCTGCAGGCCCAATGGTGGGCGTTATGATCGAGTTCATCAAGGTGACTCTTAACATCCTTATCCAGGGACCTACTCCAGGATTTGTTGGCGAAATTGCTAACTTCGTTGTTGGCGCAGCCTTCATCATTCCTGCAACAGTCATCTACAGATTTAAAAAGAGCAGAAAGTCAGCTCTTATCAGCTGCCTTGTAGGAACAGCCTGCATCATGATCGTTGGATCAACCTTAAATGCATTCTTCCTGCTTCCTGCATATGCAATAGCATACGGTGTAGACATTGATTTCTTCGTTGCAGCTGGAGCAGAGATCAATCCAGCTATCAGCAATATATTCACCTTCTGCGCACTTGCAGTTGCACCATTTAACCTCCTTAAGGGAGTGGCAGACAGCGCACTTACATTCCTTGTTTACAAGCAGCTCAGCCCAATCCTCAAGGGCGGCGTAAGCAGCGTCCGCAAGGCAGCAGTATCAGAGCAGTAAGATTCTTATGAAGTTTGCCTGATTGGGTGAAAAACTTAATATGAAAAAAGAGGTACCATAAAACTCGCAAAAAACCGATAATTCACATTGGTAATAGCGTAAATTATGGTACCTCTTTTTGTTACAGGGCCAAATTCCCCCAATATTTGTCCAAATCACTTTAATTCTCTGGTACCTGTTTTATGAAACCAAGAGATTTCACCCATACCTTCAACAAATCTTTTAGAGAAGACGCAGTTGTGGTAAGATGATTGTGGCGTTATATGCGCAGAACAAGGAGTTTCTATGGAAATCGTAACAAAGCATGAGACAAACTCTAGAGAAGAGACCTTCGAGATTGGGCGCCGCATCGGCGAAAGCGCAGCTCCCGGATCAGTATTTACCCTGATAGGAGATCTGGGCGTTGGCAAAACGGTGCTAACGCAAGGCGTGGCAGCGGGACTTGGTATCACTGGCCCAGTCAGCAGCCCCACATTTACAATACTTCAGGTCTACGATGAAGGCCGCATCCCCTTCTACCACTTTGATGTCTACAGAATTGGAGACATCAGTGAGATGGACGAGATCGGTTATGAGGACTACTTTTTTGGAAATGGTATCTGCATAATCGAGTGGGCCAACCTCATAGAAGAGCTGCTTCCAGAGCACTATACAGAGATCGTCATAGAAAAGAACCTTGAAAAAGGCTTTGATTACAGGCTCATCACCATGACAAAGCACTGATGACATGGCGCCTTGACCAGGCGCCTTACAGAATATATGCAATTTAAGGACAAACCATGAAGATTCTTGCACTAGACACTTCGGGCCTTGTGGGAAGCGTTGCAGTTCTTGACGCTGGAACCCTGACAGCCCAGTTTTCAATTCAATATAAGACTACTCACTCCGAAATCCTTATGCCCATGCTAAAGGACATCGCAGACAAGATCCACCTTGATATGAAGAGCGTGGATGCCATAGCAGTGGCGGCTGGTCCCGGCTCTTTTACGGGGCTTAGAATTGGCAGCGCAACGGCTAAGGGCCTGGCTCTAGCCATAGACTGCCCTATAATCCCTGTGCCCACAGTGGACGGCCTTGCATACAACCTTTACGGCAACGAGAAGATCATCTGCCCAATGATGGATGCGAGGCGCAGCCAGGTTTACACCGGCATTTACACCTTTGTGCCTGCGGCCACTGAGGAAAAGAACTATGAACAGGCCTTTGTTATGCGCACTATCCATGAGCAGTTTGCCACATCTGTTGAAGACATCGCAGAGCGCCTCAACGAGATCGGAAGACCTGTGATCCTCTTAGGAGACGGTATTCCTGTTTATCACGACAAGCTTGAGAGCCTTCTTACTGTGCCATTTACCGTGGCACCGGCTCACCTTGGACGTCAGAGCGCTGCGTCAGTTGCTGCCCTGGCAGAAGTCCTTGCCCGTGATGGCAAGCAGGTTCCTTCAGATGATTTTGCTCCGGATTACCTGCGTCTCTCCCAGGCAGAGCGTGAGGCCAAGGAAAAAGAAAATGCTCCTGGCGGCGAAACAGCGCCAAGTAGCAAGGAAGCTAAGGCTCAGAAGGCTATGTCCCGCAGCACTCCAGGCAGGATCCGTGTCCGCCAGATGACCGCTGAGGATATTGACGGAGCTTTTAGCCTTGAGCAGGTGAACCTTGGAAAAGAGGCCTGGACCAGGAAGCAGCTTCTTGATGCCATGACAAGGGATGATACAGTTTATCTTGTGGCTGAGATGGCTGGAAGGATTGTGGGACTTTGTGGACTTCAAAACATATCCGGTGACGGAGAGATCACCAATGTGTCTGTGTCTGGGGATGTAAGACGCCAGGGCTGCGGCTACAAGATGCTGAGGCAGCTTATTGAGCGTGGCTACGGAATTGGCGTTAAGGATTACACTTTGGAAGTCAGAGCTTCAAACGCTCCTGCCATAGCCCTTTATGAGAAGCTTGGCTTTAAGAGCGAGGGCACAAGGCCTGGATTTTACGATGATCCAAAGGACGATGCCATAATTTACTGGAAAAGGAAAGATTCATGATAGATGTATGTTTGCTGGGAACCGGCGGAATGATGCCCCTTCCCAATAGATTTCTCACTTCACTTTACGTGAGATACAACGGCAAGTGCATCCTCATCGACTGCGGTGAGGCAACACAGATTGCCATGAAAAAGAAAGGTTTAAGCGCCAAGCCCATCGACGTTATCTGCTTTACCCACTACCACGCAGATCATATCTCGGGACTTCCCGGAATGTTGCTTACCATGGGAAATGCAGAGCGCACGGAGCCGCTTCTCATGGTGGGTCCCAAGGGCCTTGAGAGGGTTGTAAACTCCCTTCGTGTTATCGCTCCGGAGCTGCCTTTTGAGATTTTGTATAAAGAACTTACGGACGACGAGATGTCTTTTGACATAGAGGGCATGCCCTTCTTCACGGTAACAGCCTTCAAGGTCAACCACAACATAACCTGTTACGGATATACCATGAGCCTTAAACGCCAGGGTAAGTTTGATGTGGAGGCTGCGACGGCAGCAGGGATAGACAGGCGTTTCTGGAACAACCTGCAAAAGGGCGAGACTGTAACTGCTGAAGATGGCAGGATCCTGACACCTGACATGGTCCTTGGGGCAGAGAGAAAGGGCATCAAGCTCACCTACTGCACCGACACAAGGCCTACAGACAGCATTGTAAGGAATGCGGCAGATTCAGACTTATTCATCTGCGAAGGCATGTACGGCGAAAAGGACAAGCAGCAGAAAGCCAGAGAGAACAAGCACATGACCTTCTACGAGGCCGCTCGCCTTGCAAGGGATGCAGGGGTAAAAGAGATGTGGCTTACCCACTACAGTCCATCCCTGGTCAATCCCAAGGAGTTTATGCCAGAGACCAAGAGCATTTTTGCAAACACCATAGCTGCCAAAGACGGCAGAAATATAGAACTAAGATTTGAAGACTAATCAGTTTTTCTTATAAATGAATCTTCGCCAAAGGCGGAGAAGAAAAGAGGGGATATGAAAAACGGGGCAGTTATAAAAGCAATAGTGATGACGGTCCTTGCGGCCATTGTAGTACTGGGACTTTACATGGTATTTACCCGCAGCAAGAAGGTGGGACCTGAGGAATCCTACGACATGTCAGTGGTTGACGAGATCACTACAACTGATCTTGAAAAGAACTATCCGGCTAGCGCAAGAAAGGTCGTTGAGCTCTACGCCAAGACCATGCAGGCTCTTTATAAGGAGCAGTATTCAGACAAGCAGGAAGATACCATGATAGCAGTGGTTCAGGGGCTTATGGATGAGGAGCTCCTTGCTGGAAACAGCTCTTTTGCCCAATCCATAAAAAATGAGGTGAAGGAAAGAAGAGAAGGGGATTACTCGATCTCTGCCTACGTGGTCCAGTCCAAGGAACCAAAAGAGGTATCGGTAAACGGCCGAAAGATGTGCAACGTGGACTGCCTCATTAACTTAAGGTACGCTTCAAATGGCACAACCGCCAACTATTATCAGTTCATAATGAGAAGAGAGAAAGAAACCGGCAACTGGAAGATTCTGGGCTGGGTAATAAAGGACGAAAACGATGATTGAATATCATGCAGATGACTACGGGCTTTTTCCGGCCCAGAGCAAACATATTGCAGACTGCTACTACAACGGAGCACTGAATGGCATCAGCATAATGCCTAACAGTCCATATTTAAAAGAGTGCATGGAGGCCATTGCAGACATCAGGAAGAACCTGGCTGTGACAGTGCACCTGAATTTTGTTGAAGGAAAGCCCATAACTGGTGATAAGGCCAGGCGCCTTACAGATAAGGATGGGAATTTTAATATAGGCTTTGGCAAGCTCCTTCTGATCGGCTTTGTTCCGGTGCTTAGAAGGGTTTATTACAAGGCCATAAGGCGCGAGGTTGAGGCTCAGCTTCTTGCCTGCGAGCCTTACATGAATGACAGAAAATATAGGATCGATGGCCATGTGCACTACCACATGCTTCCACTTGTTTTCGATGCTGTGATGGATATTGTTAAGAAAAATAATCTTCAGGTTTCCTATATCCGCTTTCCGAGGGAAGAACTTGATGTGTACAGGAGAGCTTCAGGAAAGCTTAAGGGCCTTAAGCCCATCAATTTTGTGAAGGTTTGCGTGCTGAATACGCTTGCCTCCCGCAACGAGCGCAAGTACAAAGAGGCGCTTGTGTCGCTGAATGTAGAGCGCAAGCTCTTTATGGGCGTTATGCTCTCAGGCCATATGTTTTATGACAATGTAAAAGAGTGTCTTCCCTATGCTGCAGATATCATGGCAGACAGGGGACTTTCAGACATGGAGATATTATTCCACCCGGGAGATGTGTCTGATAACGAGGAGATACTTCAGGTTACCAGTAAGGACGACTACAATTTCCTTGTGGAAAATAAGGTGAACCGTGAAAAAGAGGCTGAGGCCTTAAGGAAGTTTGGCGGCGGACTTAGAAGGTGAAAAAACATTTAGTAATGATTATTCTGATGACTTGCGATCTGAGTCATTGAAAATGTGAAATAAGGAAATTTGATTCATGCAGATAGATAAAAATGTAGAAAATGATGGCGTGATCTTCATGTCAATAAAAGGCGATGATAAGAGTGATAGCACTGAAACTGGCGCTTCTAAGGCAGCAGTTTCTGACAGTGCTTCGGCTTCTGCTGGCGGCAGCGGTGATGTTACGATCCTTGCCATTGAGAGCTCCTGTGATGAGACGGCAGCAGCTGTTGTGAGAAACGGCCGCGAAGTTCTCTCTAACATCATCTCATCCCAGATCGCGCTTCACACCATATACGGCGGTGTTGTTCCTGAGATTGCTTCAAGAAAACACGTCGAAAAGATAAACGGATGCATCAGGGCAGCTCTTTCAGAAGCAGGAGTTACCCTTGAGGATATTGATGTTGTGGCAGTGACCTACGGCCCTGGGCTTGTGGGTGCTCTTTTAGTGGGAGTGTCTGCGGCCAAGGCTATTTCTTTTGCCCAGAACAAGCCCCTTATCGGCGTTCATCACATTGAAGGCCACATCAGTGCCAACTTTATTGAGAACAAGGATCTTGAGCCGCCGTTTGTGTGCCTTGTGGTATCTGGCGGTCACTCACATCTTGTGGTTGTTAAGGACTACGGAGAGTATGAGATTATCGGTCAGACCAGGGACGACGCAGCAGGTGAGGCTTTTGATAAGGTGGCAAGGGCCATTGGCCTTGGATATCCGGGAGGCCCCAAGATCGATGCTGCGGCAAAAGAGGGTAATCCCGATGCTTTCACTTTCCCTCAGGCCAAGATTTCTGATGCGGAGTACGACTTTTCTTTTTCCGGACTTAAGTCCGCAGTTCTTAATATCATCAACCAGGCAAAAATGCAGGGCGAAGAGCTTAACCAGGCTGACGTTGCAGCTTCCTTCCAGAAGGCTGTGGTTGAGGTTTTGGTTGGCCACGCAATAAAGGCCTGCAGGGAGTACGGCTACGATAAACTGGCTATCGCAGGAGGCGTTGCGTCCAACACCGCCCTTAGGACTCTCATGGAAAAAGAGTGCGCAGCAAACGGAATTAAGTTCTACAGGCCATCGCCCGTTCTTTGCACTGACAATGCAGCAATGATCGGCGCTGCAGCTTACTATGAATACAAAAAAGGCGTGCGCTTTGACCTTGATATGAACGCTGTGCCAAATCTCCCTCTTGGAGACCGTGAGCGCAGGTTCCACGCAGGGAAGGCGTAAGTTAAGGCATTTATGGAGGCATATAAATGAAAACAGTTGCGGTAGTTTTAGCTGCAGGTTCAGGCAGCAGGATGAATTCGGATGTTAAGAAGCAGTACATGGAGATTGGCGGAAAGCCTCTTATTTACTACTCATTAAAGGCATTTGAGGAGAGTATCATCGACGACATAGTACTGGTTGTCTCCAGGGGCGATGTTGACTTTGTGAAAAAAGAGATCGTTGAAAAGTACGGATTTGACAAGGTTACAGCTGTTGTTGAGGGCGGACTTGCAAGGTATCACAGTGTGCGTCTTGGACTCCAGGCCGCAGATCCAATGTGCGACTACGCCTTTATCCACGACGGAGCAAGGCCTTTTGTAAATCGTGACATCATCATGAGAGCTCTTTCCGCTGTCAAGGAATACAAGGCCTGCGTAGTTGGCATGCCCAGTAAGGACACCATCAAGATTGCAGACGAAAAGGGCTTTGCGGCTCAGACGCCAGACCGCAATCTCATGTGGACTATCCAGACTCCCCAGTGCTTTTCTTATAAGATGATCCTTGAGTTGTACCAGCGTCTTGACAGGGAAGAGGGTGATCTTATGGCTAAGGGCGTCAACATCACTGACGACGCCATGGTTGTTGAATACTACACAGACACCAAGGTCAAGCTCATCGAAGGCTCCTACGACAATATCAAGATCACAACACCTGAAGATATTGCGGTGGCAGAGGCTATACTTAACCGTAAGTGAAGCGGTTGTGAAAAATTAAAGCGAGGATGGGGCTCTTTTCCCCAAAAAGATATGAATGATAAGATCAAGGTCCTGATGATAGGCCCTGACAGAGGGGTTCACGGCGGCATTTCCGCGTTGGTGAACAGCTACTATGCGGTGGGGCTGCAGGACAGAGTTGAACTTAAGTATATAAGCACCATGAAAGAGGGAAGCAAGCTTAAAAAGCTGATGATAGCTGGGCTTGCTTTCGTGGACTTTATGCGCTCCCTTGGATGGTGCGACATCGTTCATGTGAACTGCTCTTCGGACTCAAGCTTCATGCGCAAGTCTTTCTTTATAAGGTATGCCAAGCGCCATGGGAAGAAGGTTCTTTTGCACCAGCATGGCGGAGATTTCGTAAACTACTATAACAATGAGCTTAATGAAAAGAAAAAGCGCTATGTCAGGGATATTCTCGATATGGCGGATGAGATGCTGGTGCTTACTGACAAGTGGAGAGAGTTTTTTGGAACCCTTACTGACAAGGGCAAGATCCACGTGCTGCCTAACGGCGTGGTGACAGCTGGTATCGATCCTGGGCAGGCAGGCGCTGGTGATGTGAATAAGATTCTTTTCCTTGGAAGGATCTGCAAGGACAAGGGGGTAAAAGAGCTTATTACAGCCGCTAAAGAGCTCCACAAGGACAATGATAAGGTGATGCTTTATATGGGCGGAATCTTTGAGGAGCCGGATTTTATTAAAGATGTTGAGGAAAACAGCACCTTTATAAAGCATATTGGATGGGTGTCTGGATCTGAGAAAGACAGGTACCTTGATGAGTGTGGGATCATGGCGCTTCCCTCTTATTTTGAGGGGTTTGGCCTTTCTGTTGTTGAGGGAATGCTGCATGGATGCTGCGTTGTGGCAAGTGATGTAGGTGGTATTCCTGATATTGTGGAGAATGAGACCGATGGACTTTTGGTGGCGCCAAAGGATGCTGTGGCTCTGAAAAATGCCATTGAAAGAGTAATGAAAGATAAAAATCTAGCCGATAAATTATCTGATAACGGCAAAAAGAAGGCTTTAGAAAAGTATTCTATAGAAAATATAGTAACCCAGCTTTTAAGCCATTATCGCGAGATCCTTGGGTGAAATTTTGGAAATTACATGCACGGTAAAATAATTAATTAAAAAAGTTAAAAAACGTGCTTGACATGAGGCTCGCGCTTTGTTAATATAAATCTTGCGCTGCGCGAGATGCAGTTGCACGTAAAACTTATTTACATAGCGATAAGTTAACTCGGAGCGATATCGAAGCGGTCATAACGAGGCGGTCTTGAAAACCGTTTGGCGGCAACGCCACAAGGGTTCGAATCCCTTTCGCTCCGCTTAATTATGAACACGCTGTTATAACAACATACTTATTTAGTAGTCAACTATTTTGCAGAAGTACTCAAGTGGTTGAAGAGACACCCCTGGAAAGGGTGCAGGTCGTTAATAGCGGCGCGAGGGTTCAAATCCCTCCTTCTGCGTTGCCTTACGCAATCAGTAAGGATCATAATTACAGTACCTTGACAAATAAACAGTAATGCAACCCTGAAAAATTCCAAAAAGCAATGA
>CAMVJI010000002.1 GCA_947167765.1 uncultured Butyrivibrio sp.
GCCACATGCACTCTACATAGTCCTTGGCGTAGCCCCAGTCACGAAGACTTGAGAGATTACCAAGATAGAGCTTGTCCTGCTTGCCTTGAGCAATCCTTGCAGCTGCAAGAGTGATCTTACGGGTAACAAAGGTCTCACCACGTCTTTCTGACTCGTGGTTGAAAAGAATACCTGAGCAGCAGAACATGTTGTAGGCTTCCCTGTACTCTTTTACGATCCAGTAGCCGTAGAGCTTGGCTACAGCATATGGGCTGTAAGGGTGGAAAGGAGTGTTCTCATTCTGAGGAACTTCCTCAACCTTACCATAGAGTTCTGAAGTTGAAGCCTGATAGATACGGCATGTATCAGCAAGTCCGCACTGACGAACAGCCTCAAGGACCCTTAAAACACCTGTGGCATCGACATCAGCAGTAAACTCAGGTGAATCAAATGAAACCTGAACATGGGACTGAGCCGCAAGGTTGTAGATCTCGTCCGGGCGAACCTTGGATACAACACCAAGGATACTCATGGAGTCGCCAAGATCACCATAGTGAAGGTGGAAGTGTTCCTTGCCCTCAAGATGAGCGATCCTCTCTCTGTAGTCAACGGAGGATCTTCTGATGATACCGTGAACATCATATCCCTTCTCTAAAAGGAACTCAGCAAGATATGATCCGTCCTGTCCGGTAATACCGGTAATAAGTGCTTTTTTAGCCATTTGTGTCTCCTTATATGTGAATCTGTTAGTTCTCTCTTTAGCAAGACTTCATTCTACCATACTTTACTATATATTCATATATTAATGCAATTTTTTTGTTCGTTGAAAGACAGGCGCTTTAAGTGTAGAATATTGAATAGGAATGCGCATTTTTAGGTATCTGATAGGCGCATAATACTTGTTTTAGGGGGTTCCTTCATGGGACTTTTAAGTGTGATCGTACCCTGCTTTAATGAGCAGGAGAATATTTTTGATTTTTATAATGAGCTCATGAAAAATGAAGAGTTTTTCAAGGGCCAGGGCGTCGACTTTGAGCTATTGTTTATTGATGACGGCTCAACTGACAAGACAGTATCCAATGTAAAAGAACTTATAGCAAAAGATAAGAGGGTTCATCTTATAAGCTTTTCCAGGAACTTTGGAAAAGAAGCTGCCATGTACGCAGGGCTAAATTGTGCCAAGGGAGACTATGTGGCTATCATGGACTGCGACCTTCAGGATCCGCCGGCTCTTCTTCCTGAGATGTACAGGGCTATCGCCCAGGAAGGCTACGATTCAGTTGCCACCAGAAGGGTTAACAGAAAGGGTGAGCCGCCGATCAGGTCGTTCTTTGCAAGAAAGTTCTACAAGCTCATCAATAAGATGACCAAAACTGAGATCGTGGACGGAGCAAGGGACTACAGACTCATGTCCAGAAAGTTTGTAGATGCGATACTTTCGATGAAGGAGTACAATCGTTTTTCAAAGGGAATCTTTGGCTGGGTAGGCTTTAAGAATAAGTGGCTTGAGTTTGAGAACATAGAGAGAAAGAAGGGAGAGACCAAGTGGTCTTTCTGGAAACTCTTTGCATATGCAATTGATGGTATAATGGCCTTTTCTACTGCGCCTCTTGCCATCGCTTCGTTCCTTGGACTGTTCTTCTGCGTTGTGGCTTTCATTTTTATAATCCTGATCATTATCAGACAGCAGACAGTTGGAGATCCTCACAACCTGGTTGGATGGGCATCCATGGCCTGCATCATTTTGTTTGTGAGCGGTGTGCAGCTCTTTTGCGTGGGCGTTGTTGGACAGTATCTGTCCAAGGCCTACCTGGAAGTAAAACAGCGTCCATTATACATTGTTAAAGAGGAACTGTGATGGTAAGTATTGTTGTTCCGGTGTACAATGCTGCAAACTACATAGAGAAAACTATCAGAATGGTATGTGATCAAACCTACAAGGACTGGGAACTGATCCTTGTGGATGACGCATCATCAGATAACAGCGTTCAGGTTATCGAGGATGTTATAAGCACCCAGAAAAAGAGAATAAGACTCATCAAAAAAGATGTTAACGCCGGGGCTGCAGCAGCCAGAAATACTGGCATTGATGCTTCCTCTGGAAGGTTTATCGCTTTTCTTGATGCTGATGATGTATGGAAAGAGGACAAGCTTGAAAAGCAGGTGGCCTTCATGGAAAAAACTGGTGCTGCATTTGCTTTTCATTCCTATGAATTTGGTGATGAAAAGGCAAATCCCACTGGGAAGATCGTACATGTACCTAAGGTGCTCAGGTTCAGGCAGGCTCTTTCAAGAACAGTGATATTCACGTCCACAGTGATGTTTGATACTGAAAAGATCGATATGGAGATAATCCATATGCCTCAGGTTCCAAGTGAGGATACAGCCACCTGGTGGCGAATTTTAAAGAGCGGATATGAGGCCTATGGTCTTGATGAGAATCTGACCATATACAGGCGGCCAGTAAGATCTCTTTCTTCCAACAAGATGGAGGCAATTTACAGGATATGGTTCCTTTACAGGAACATAGCTGGTTTATCTGTTCTGGAATCATTATTTTATTTTGGAGGATGGGCTGTCAGAGCAACACTACGAAGACTCTGATACCCAAGGGAGTGTATGAAACAAAGAGAATCAAAAAAAAGGGTGATGGTACTGCTTCTGGGCTTTTGGGGCCTTTGCATGCAGACCGCTGTATATGCCTGGTTTTGGTTTAATGTATATTATCCGGTGGTTTCCAGCCCCCGTGTCAGTCAGGACGGATATGCTCTGGGAAATGGACTTAAGCTCTATTTCCGTGGACATCTGCTTATTCTGGCTATCTATTTCATTCTTCTCTTGTTCTTTTCGAATACCTATGGAGGTCTGAAAATAGGATATCTGCGCCCTATGGATGTGTTCTTTTCGCAGATATTTGCCCTTTTCATGGTGAACTTCATCAGCTATTTCCAGATCGCTCTTTTAAACAACTGGTTGGTCAGGGTGGTTCCCATGATCATGATCTTTGTAATCCAGCTGGTGATAGCTTTTATCTGGGCTTACATAACAAATGGTATTTATATGAAGATCTTTCCGCCAAGAGAGCTTCTTCTTATCAGCGGAAGATATCCGGTAGATGACATAGAGCGCAAGTTCAACACCAGAAAAGACAAGTACCACATTGCAAAAAAGATGAACATCTCTGAGGGGATTGATGAGATCTACAAGGAGTGTCTTGGCAGGTATGACGGAGTAGTAGTATGGGATGTGCCAAGTCAGTTCAGGAACGGACTTGTTAAGTTCTGCTATGGCCATAACATTAGAGTTTATGTAATGCCAAAGATAACAGATGTTTTGCTTAAGGGCTCTTCACAGCTGCACCTCTTCGATACTCCAGTGCTTCTGCTTAGGGGATACTCCATCAAGATCGAGCAGAGGGCAGTAAAGAGACTTCTTGATATAGTGTTATCTCTTTTACTTATAGTGATCACATCTCCTATCATGCTGGTAACAGCTATAGCCATTAAAACATACGACGGCGGATCTGTCTTGTACAAGCAGGTTAGGTGCACAAGGGATCGCAAGCAGTTCAAGATAATGAAGTTCAGGAGCATGAGAGAGGATGCTGAAAAAGACGGCGTTGCAAGACTTGCAGCCAAGAACGACGACAGGATCACTCCAATTGGAAAGGTCATACGATCCTGCAGGATTGATGAGCTTCCTCAGCTCTTTAACATCCTGGCTGGAGATATGTCTTTTATTGGTCCGCGTCCTGAGAGGCCTGAGATCATTGAGCAGTACCTTGAAGAGATGCCAGAGTTTGCCTTCAGAATGAGGGTGAAAGCTGGACTTGCGGGATACGCCCAGGTTTATGGTAAGTACAATACCACTCCTTACGACAAGTTAAAACTGGATCTTACGTATATAGAGAACTATTCTTTCTGGCTTGATATCAAGCTGATGCTGCTTACGGTCAAGATTCTTTTCACTCCTGACAGTACAGAAGGGGTTGAGGAAAATCAGATCACAGCGCAGAAAAAGATAGATGGGGAGATCGATGGAGCAAAAGAGACTACAGATACTGATATCAGCGGTAAATAAGGATCCGGAAGAGCTCATCGGCTCAATGAACCTTGATTGTGATGCGGTCATAGTCAACCAGATCATAGATGACAGTGATGGCGAGGCTAAAAAAGATGATAACAATGACTACATCAAGCCTTTTGACGACTATGAAGCCAGGATTATCGTAAGAAGGGAAAAGGGCGTTGGACTATCCAGAAATACTGCCCTTGAAGCTTCTGATCACGAGCTTATCCAGTTTGGCGATGATGATATTGTCTATGACGATGGATATGCTTCTAAAGTCATAGCTGAGTTTGACGCCCATCCAGAGGCAGACATGCTTCTTTTTAATGTCAAGGCCCAGGAGGGAAGAGAGACCTATTGGAACCAGGATTTTGCCAGGGTTAACTGGCGTAATTATGGAAGATATCCTGCCTACGCCATCTGTGCAAGAAGGAACAAGCTCGTAGGAAGCGGTGTTAAGTATTCTCTCCTTTTTGGAGGCGGAGCGCCATATATGAACGGAGAGGATTCTCTGTTTTTACACGACTGCCTCAAGGCGGGACTTAATATCTACAGGACTACTGTGGCCATTGGAAAAGAAAAGCAGGGTCAGTCCACCTGGTTTAATGGGTTTACTGACAAGTTCTTCTTTGACAGAGGTGTACTGTACCACTTTTTATATGGCAAAATGGCTGTAATACTGGGATTTCGATATCTTTTCAAGAACCGGGAAGAGATGTGCAGCGAAAAAGGACTGCTTAAGTGCTTCAGGCTCCTGACAGACGGGGTTAAGCACGGGAGTACTATTTCATGAAAAAGACTTTTTTTACGATCGTTATAGTTTCATACAATGCTGGGGATAAGCTCCTTAAGACGGTGGAGAGTGTTGTAAGGCAGACCTACACTGATTACAAGATCCTTGTTAAGGATGGAATGTCTACAGACGGGTCTATCGAGAGGCTTAAAAAAGCTTATCAGGTCGGAAGCATCGACTCGGAGGAAGAATGCAGGATAACTCTTCTTGAAAGCTGCGACAATGGTATCTACCACGCCATGAATATCGCCACCTCTCATCTTGAGGGCAGGGTCAAGGCTGGAGAGAATCCATCTTACGTGTTCTTCTTAAACTGTGGTGACTATTTGGGGAATGAGAATGTTTTAAGAGATGTCCACAAGCTGATCCTGGACAGGAATCTCAAGGAAGGAACCACCCTTCCTACGATTTTTTACGGCGATATTTACGACAGGTCAGCAGGGGCAAGAGTTGCTTCTAATCCAAGGATTGATGACTATGCCTGTTACAGGAATGTGCCTTCTCACCAGGCCTGTTTTTACGACGAGAGGCTCATATACAGAAATCCCTTTGATCTTAAGTACAAGGTAAGAGCAGACTATGAGCAGTTTCTTAGGTGCTATTACAGGGAAAAGGCTGAGACAGTTTATATGCCGGTTCTGATAGCTGACTATGAGGGCGGCGGATACTCGGCTCAGAACCTGAAGATATCTGAAAAGGAGCGAAGGGAGATCATCCAGATGTATTTAACCAGCTCCCAAATCCGTAAATACGATATTCTGCGTGTGCTGACACTGTCAAAGCTTCGTACAGCTCTTTCTTCAAACAAGCTGACAGCGGGACTTTACAATTCGGTAAAAGAGCTTATCTATCTTTTGAGACGAAAACGCTAAATAAGGGGTAGCTAAATTGAGAGTTCTTTGGGTATGTAATATCATGCTTCCGGCTTATGCCATAGCACACAACATGGATTATTCCAGCAGGGAGGGGTGGCTGTCCGGATGTCTTAACAGAATAGCTGAAGGGAAAAAGGGCGATGAAAAGATCGACCTTGGAATATGCTTTCCTTCCTATGGCGCTATTTCCAGCTCCAGTGAAGTGATAGACGAAATTACATATTATGGTTTCAGGGAGGACTTGAATCACCCCGAGGTATATGACGGAACTGTGGAAAACAGGTTCCATGTGATCCTGGATGATTTTAAACCTGATATTGTGCATATTTTTGGCACGGAGTTTCCACATACCCTGGCTGTCATCAGGGCTTTTGGAAGACCTGAGAGAGTTCTTCTTGGAATCCAGGGAGTCTGCAGCGCCATTGCCAGGGAGTATATGGCTGAAATTCCAGAGGAAGTTCAGGCATCTACAACCTTTAGGGACAGACTTAAGGAAGATTCTTTAAAACAGCAGCAGGAGAAGTTCAAGGTAAGGGCTGAGTATGAGAGAGAATCCATCATGCTCACAGGAAATATCACAGGAAGGACTGCCTTTGACAAAAAAGAGACTTCTGACATAAATCCTGATGCAAGATATTTTGAGATGAATGAGACCATGCGCCCCTGCTTTTACATGGGCAAGTGGAGTGAGAAAAAGGCCCAGCCCCACAGTATCTTTTTATCCCAGGGAGATTATCCCCTTAAGGGATTTCATTTTATGCTTCAGGCTATGCCAATACTACTGGAAAAATATCCTGATGCACATCTATATGTGGCAGGCAATAACATTATTGGAAAGGGTAAGAGCAAGTACCCATATTTCCTGCGGGCCAGCGCCTATGGCAAGTATTTAAAGAGCCTTATTGGTAAGAACAAATTAAAGAAAAAAGTGACCATGCTCGGCATTTTGGATGAACAGGCCATGAAGGAACAGTTTTTAAAGAGCAGCGTCTTTGTCTGCCCTTCAATTGTTGAGAACTCTCCTAATTCCCTTGGAGAGGCGATGCTCCTTGGTGTTCCTATAGTTGCTTCAAATGCTGGAGGGATACCCAGTATGCTAACAGAAAATAAGGATGGTCTTCTTTTTGAAAAGGGAAATCCACAAGACCTGGCAGGAAAGATCCTTCAGATCTGGGATGAGCCAGTGATCGCGGCAGTTTACGGAGACAATTCCAGCAGCCACGCAAGGCTGACCCATAATCCAGATGCCAACTACAAGAGGCTTTTGGAAATATATAACGAGATCATCAAAGAGTAAAGGGGCTTGGACATGCAGATAACCTTTGTGTCCAACTACATAAATCACCACCAGCTTCCTTTCTGCAGGGCAATGCTTGAGGCGGGAGAGGATATCGATTTTCACTTCGTCCAGACTATGCCTATGGAAGAGAAGAGAGTAAACATGGGCTGGGCTGTGGATGAGAAAGCTCTTGATTTTGTGGTGCGTTCCTATGAGGAAAAAGAAAAGGCACAGCGCCTTATACTAGATAGCGATGTTGTACTTTTTGGATGGACAGAAGGTGAGACAGAGCAGATTGAGAAAAAGAGATTGTCCTCCGGAAAGCTGTCCTTTAGAGTAAGCGAAAGGCTCTACAGGGAAGGCCAATGGAAGTTTATAAGTCCTAAGGGCCTTAAAAGTAAGTACCATCAGCATTTTGTCTACAGGGATAAGCCTGTTTATCTTCTGTGTACTGGAGCCTACGTGGCTTCAGATTTTGAACTTATAAAGAGCTATCCTGGAAAGCGCCTTAAGTGGGGATATTTCCCAAGCGTAAGCTGCAGGATTGAGGAAAAAGAGCTTTCGGATACAGATAAGATAAGGATCCTTTGGGCCGGAAGACTCATAAACCTTAAGCATCCTGAATACGCCATAGAAGCAGCTAAAGCTCTGAAAGAAAAAGGAATAAACTTCACCCTTGATATAATCGGGGATGGCCCAATGAAAGAGGAGCTTGAAAGAAGCGTAAAGGCTCTTGGGCTTGAAGATCTTGTCAGCCTTAAAGGGGTAATGAAACCTGATAAAGTTCATGAGGCAATGGCTAAAAGCAATGTGTTCCTGTTTACCAGTAACTACCTAGAAGGGTGGGGAGCTGTTGTAAATGAGGCCATGCAGTGTGGATGTGCTGTGGTGGCTTCTAAGGAGGCAGGAGCAGTGCCTTATCTTATTGAAGATGGCGTAAACGGCCTGACTTTTGAAGGTGGAAGCCTTAATGAGTTTAAAAGAAAAGTAACTGACCTTTCCTGTGACAGGCATAGGATCGTAAGCCTTGGAATAAAGGCCAGGGTAACTATAAATAACAAGTGGAACGCTAAAAATGCAGCAACTGAGCTGATCAGATTCTGCAAAGAATATTATAGAAATGGAAATCCATCTCCTTCTGAGGATGGTCCTATGAGCAGGGCTGAAGTGATCAAAGCCCCGGGATTTTTAAGGACTCTTAAGGAGAAGAATCATCTGGAGTAAGATGCGGACTATTGATGATTTTTTTGACACTGAAATATCGGTATCTGGAGTGAAGATACGAATGCTGGACCTGTTTTTTGGCACTGTGATGCTGGGGCTTGGTATTGCAGTTCGGCTTTCGCTCTTTGACTTTGAATCGGGGGATTATTCTTTTTTTCTTGCTACATGGATGAAAGAGTGCCACGAGGCTGGGGGCTTTCCTTATCTTGGAATAACCCCGGGAATCTCTGATAAAAGCACCATAAACTATGGTTGCATGTACCAGTATATAATTGTTCTTCTTCACTACATAGGTGGAAATGATCTGCATATGCTAAAGACCGTTTCAGTGATATTTGACATGGTATGTGCATTTGCAATTTTAAGGATAGCCTTCCTTGTTACAAATGGTAATGTACAAAAATCCCTGATGGCCTTTGGGGCTGTGATGTTTCTTCCTACCTGCGTCTTAAACAGTGGCGCCTGGGCTCAGTGTGATTCTGTGTATACTGCCTTTGCACTGCTGGCTCTATATCACCTTATGAAGGAGCATAACGCAAGATTTTTTATTTATCTTGCTATATCCTACAGTTTTAAACAACAGGCGATATTTATTATTCCTTTTGCTATAATTATGTGGCTTAAAGGGAAAGTTAAAATACGATATATTTTTCTTTTCCCCGTGATCTTCCTTGTGACGCTGGTACCTGCCCTGGTGGCTGGAAGAGATTTTAATGAACTTATATCCATATATTTAAAACAGGTAGCAACCTATTCAAGGCTTAGTATGAACTATCCCAATATATATTGCTTTGTGGCGGAAGCTTTGTCTGAACAGTCAAGGCTTATGCTGATCTCCTGCGGAACAGTCTGCTGCATACTTCTTTTAGGATTATTGGCATACTACGTAAGAGATAAGGCTTTTGATCTGAGTATCTTATACATGGTCACTTTGGCTGTGTTTACAGTGCTTCTATGCCTCTATGCACTTCCTGTAATGCATGAGAGATATGGCTATATTGCAGAGCTTCTTTTGGTGGCCTATGGGATAACCTCATATAAACGCATGGGGATATGTGCTGTGGTCCAGGCTGTATCAGTGATCACTTATTCAAGATTCCTTTTTGGTTCAACAGTGACAGCCCTGTGGCCTCTTGCCTTTATCAATCTGGCTGTCATTCTGGTCATTGGATATGACCTTTATACTCAAATGAAAAAAGCGGAGGTGCAAAGTGGCTGATCATAATAAGACAATATCGGTTATCATCCCGGCTTTTAACATTGAGGACCTGCTTCCAAAGTGTGTTACCTCAGTAGCTTCCCAGGACTATCCGAAATCTCTTTTGCAGATAATAGTTGTAGATGACGGGTCCACTGATAAAACGGGAGCTGTAGCTGATAAGCTGTCAGCTCTATATGAGAACGTAGAGGTCATCCACAAGGAAAATGGTGGTTCCAGCAGTGCAAGAAATGCTGGACTTTTGGCAGCAACAGGTGAGTATGTCGGCTTTGTGGACAGCGATGACTATATTTCGCCAGAGATGTATGGCCTTCTCATGGACGCAGCCCTTCGAAATGATGCAGATATGGTGCAGATTTCCAGGGATGAGATTTCTGAGAATGGTGACAGGCTACCTGATGTGGTAATTCCGCCAGAAAAAGAGATGGTGGTTTCTCCAAAAGAGCACCTTAGAACTCTTTTGATGCATACAGGAGATGCATCCTTTTGTACCAAGCTTACGAAGAGAAGTCTCTTTTCAGAGGATATGAAGTTCCCTGAAGGAGAGCTCAATGAAGACTTCTATCTTATGATACATATGCTCCAGAAGGTAAATAAGCTAGTCATTCTTCCAGATCAGTGCTATCACGTGTTTTACAGGACCGGAAGTAACTCCAGGAAAAAGAAAGAAGATAAGGATTATTTCCCATCTGTATTTACAGATATTGTAAGAAATTCAGATGTGGCCCTTGAGCTTGTGAAAAGAAATAGCCCAGATCTGTTAGAAGTTGCTGAGAGATTTGGGTTTGTGCAAAGACTGGATTATCTTTTGCATATACCAACTTCAAAAATGAAAAGTGACAATCTCTTTTACAGAGAGGTTGTGAAAAATATCAGAAAAAACCGGGGAAAGATCTTAAGTAATCACTACCTGACAGGTAAGCAGAAGGCTTATCTTATGATCTTGTCTGTAGCTCCGGGGTTTGTCAGGAAGACTCATGCCAGGATCAAAGGATTATAAAAATCTTAAAAAGTACATATTCTGCCTTATCTTTGTTGCATCGCTGGCTCTTAGCGTATTTTATGGCTTTCAGAAACAGGGATTTCATGAAGATGAGTACTATACCTATTTTTCAAGTAACAGGAGCCTTGGTCTTTACCAGCCTGACAGGCAATGGCAGGACAGGCAGACTATCCTTGATGAATTTGCAGTAAAAAAGGGCGATGGCTTTAACTACGGGCTTGTTAAGCTGGTCCAGTCCTGGGATGTGCATCCTCCCTTTTACTACTTTATTTTCCACACCCTGTGTTCATTTGTTCCAGGGGTGTTCACCAAGTGGACAGGTATCGCGACTAATCTGCTGGCTTTTGCTATCAGCTTTGTGTTTCTTTGTCTTATTATGGACAGGCTCAAGGTTTCGCCTTTTGTAGAGACATTGGTACTTCTGTTTTACGGGCTAAATCCCCAGACGGTTTCAGCCAACATATTTGTCAGGATGTATGCCTGGCTTGGAGCGCTGATCCTTGTCTGCGCTTATCTTCACATAAGACTCATCCAGGAATATGACCAAAATGCTTCAGACTTAAAGAAATACTGCATAAGGCTGCTTCTTCCCATAATGGTAGCCTCTTACATCGGATTTTTGATCCAGTATTTTTACATTTTCTTTTTTGTGTTTATTGGCATTGCAACAGCCTGGATAATAGCCTTTGTGAAAAGAGATATCAAAAACGCAGCGATTTACGTGGCAGGCTGCGCAGTTTCGCTGATGCTTTCGGTGGTAACATATCCGGCATGTTTAAGTCACCTCTTTGGAGGGTACAGAGGAAGCGGAGCCAGCGGCAGCTTTTTTGACATCCAGAATACAGGAATGAGATTTGCGTTTTTTACAGGACTTTTAAATACCTTTGTTTTTGCTGGTGGTCTTGTCATAATCCTCTTAGTCATCTTTATTGGAACAATGTTAAAGATGGCAGCAAAAAAGAAAAATCCCTTCGTGGAGATCCCTCTAAAGAAAGACAGGAAGGGAAGTAGCGGCAATGCTTTAGAGATCATTGCTTTGGCAGTAGCTACCTTGGGGTATTTTTTCATGGCATCAAAGACAGCTCTTTTAGTGGGAAGCGCGTCAAACCGCTATGAGATGCCGGTGTACTCCCTTTTGATCCTGCTGATCTTTATGGATGCTTTCTATGTTCTTGATAATTTCGGGAACAGGGCACTGATCTACGTGTTCGCAGCAATCCTTATGGCACTGCTCTTAAAGGGCCATCTGTCTGATAAAAATGTATTGTTTTTGTATCCTGAGGATGCAGGCAAGATAGAGTATGCAAGAGAGAACTCCAAGGAAGCAGCAGTTGTGATGTTTAATCCTGTAACTGCGCACAATGTATGGAGACTTACAGATGAGATCCTTGAATACGATAAAGTCTACTACATGGATGAATCAAACCTTCAAAGGGTAACTGACCCTGAAATAGTAAACGCAGACAAGGTTATCCTCTATGTGGCAGATGAGGATCATCAGCAGGAAGCCATAGAAGAATTCGTAAATAGCTGTAAAAACCTTTCAGATATCACTTGGATCAGTTCAGAAGACATGTGGACAACCTTTGAGATAAACTAAGGACAGTCAGCGTTTTTGACCTTTACAGAGTCTTATTATATAATTGGTTAGTTAAAGACTCTGCGTAAGCCTAATAATGATATGGAGATTTAAAATGGAAAGATCAATGCTTGATAACAAAACTATTCTCGTGACTGGAGGAACAGGTTCTTTTGGACACAGCTTCACACAGTATGTCCTTGAGCATTACAATCCCAAGAAGCTTATCATCTATTCAAGAGATGAGTACAAGCAGTTCACAATGTCAAACGAGAAGATTTATAGAGATAATGCCGACAAGATGCGATTCTTTATCGGAGATGTAAGAGACGGCGCAAGACTTGAAAGAGCCTGCGAAAACGTAGACTATATCGTCCATGCAGCAGCCCTTAAGCAGGTACCTGCCTGTGAATACAACCCAGATGAGGCCATCAAGACCAATATTACAGGTGCCCAGAGCGTCATCAATGCAGCTCTTAACACAGGTGTTAAGCGAGTTGTAGCTCTTTCTACCGACAAGGCTGTAAATCCTGTTAACCTCTATGGTGCAACCAAGATGGTTTCAGACAAGCTCTTTATTGCTGCTAACGCCTATGCTGGCGCCAAGGACATCAACTTCTCAATTGTCCGCTATGGTAACGTGGCAGGCAGCCGTGGTTCTATCATTCCTTTCTTCAAGAGCCTTATTGAGAAAGGGGAAAAAGAGCTTCCTATTACGGATTATCGTATGACAAGATTCTGGATCAGTCTTCCTGAGGGAGTTGAGCTGGTTCTTAAGGCTCTTAAGGAGTCAAACGGTGGTGAGACCTTCATCAGCAAGATCCCTTCCTTCCATGTTAAGGACCTGGCAGAGGCTATGTGCCCTGGCATTAAGACAGTTGAAGTTGGAATCCGTCCAGGTGAGAAGCTTGACGAGATAATGGTCACAACAGAGGATGCACCATTCACATATGAATTCGACAAGCACTATATCGTATATCCACAGGTTATCTTCAACGAGCGTCAGGCTCCAGACCCAGCTGGAAAGAAGGTTCCAGAGGGCTTCTACTACAGCTCAGGAAACAACACTGAGTGGATGAGCGTAGAAGAGATCAGAAACAGACTTTCTGAGGCTGAAATTCACTAAATAGTGCTTTAACTTGGATAAAATGGAAGCATGGCTTTAGTGGCTGATGCTTCCTTTCTTGTATGAAGGGAAAATATGAAACTTAGCGTGGTAGTGCCTGTTTTTAATATGGCAGATGATGGAAGGCTCCAGTATTGTCTTGACAGCCTTGTTTCACAGACCCTTGAAGAGGGCTCCTACGAGATCATTGCAGTAGACGACTGTTCTACAGATGACTCATATGAGATTTTAAAACGCTATCAGGACAAGTACCCTGGAAAATTCATCGCTATCCATTCAGAAAAAAACCTTCATCAGGGTGGCGCCAAAAACATAGGACTTGCCATTGCAAAAGGAATGTGGCTTGGATTTATTGATGCGGACGATTGGATCACTCCTGACTACTATGAAAAACTCATAAGTAAGGCGGAGGAAACTGGAGCTGATATGGTGGGCTGCGACTACAACCTGACCTATGAGCACAGCTTCAAGGTTGGTGAAGTGGTACACAACAATAACTTTGAGCAGACAGGCGTCATGAACAGGGAAAAGTACAAAAAGCTCCTTATTGAGACAGGAAGCCTTGTGGTGAAGGTCTATAAAAGAGAGCTGATCCTGGGAGACTATGAACCTGGCACCAAGGATAAGCTTGATGTTTTCCCTGAGAACATTTTTTACGAAGACAATGCAGTAAGTAATACCTGGATGACAAGATCCAAGCACTTTGAGTATATCCAGGAGCCTCTTTACTATTATTACCAGCACAATGCTTCAACTGTCCACAGTATTTCTAAAAAGAACCTGGAAGACAGAATGGTCGCAGGCAGGATGATAATAAGTGAGGCCAAAAACAATGGCTACTTTGAAGACTATCTCCCGGAGATAGAATTTCAATACACTGTGTTATTTTATGTCAACACATTGTTCTCAGCCATGCCGAAAAAATACAAAGTTAAAGATTGTTATAACTTTACAAAAGCCCTTGGAAAAGAGATGAAGGAAACCTTTCCGGATTTCCAGAGTAACTCCTATTACCAGGAGAAGATACATCCTGAAGAGAAAAAACTCATAGGTTTTCAGATGAAATCACATCTGTTTTTCTATATTTACTACAGGCTTCTGTGGTTTTACAGAGACCTGAAAAGCGGAAGGAAAAGCTAATTAATGCGTAAGATCTACAGCAAGTTAAAGGTGCTTCTTGACAGGAAGCAGAAATCACAGATGGTGGGAATCGTAGTGCTGATGCTCATCGGAGGCGTGCTGGAATCGCTGGGAATTGCAATGATAGCACCTGTTATGCAGGTTGTTATTGACCCTGAGAAGGTGGAAGAGAGCCATATACTTTCAGCAATCTATAATCTCTTTAACCTTACAAGTACCACCCAGCTTGCAGCCATTATCATGGTGTCCATCATTCTTGTTTTCATAATAAAGAATGTGTTTTTATATTTTATGAATGTGGTACAGCTAAGATTTGTTTACACCAACCAGTTTGCCACATCCCGCCGCATGATGATCAACTTCATGCAAAGGCCCTATGAGTACTATTTAAATGCAGACACTACAGTTATTCAGAGAAACATCACTTCTGATGTCAATAACCTCTATGCCCTGATCCTTAGCTGCCTTCAGCTTACCAGTGAGATCATAGTATTTGTGTGTCTGGTGGCTATTCTTCTTAGTCAGGATGCCAGGATGACCCTTACTATAGCAACACTTCTTGTTATAGTACTTCTTGTTATCAAGTTTGTGATAAAGCCTGTCATGGTCAAGGCCGGTAAGGATAATCAGGACTACTACAGCGGACTTTATAAGTGGATTTACGAATCAGTAACAGGAATAAAAGAGATAAAGGTCGCTGCAAAAGAGAACTACTTCATAAATGGTTATGCTGATTGTGGAGCTGGTTATGTAAATGCAGTTCAGAAGTATAACCTCTACAACTCTACGCCCAGACTTCTTATTGAGACTATTGCCATTGCAGGCATGATCGGATATATGCTCTTTGTTATGTCCCAGGGAACAAGTCTTACATCACTTCTTCCACAGCTCACAGTCCTTGCGGCTGCAGCAGCAAGACTTCTTCCAAGCGCCAACAGGATCAACAACTACCTGACCAGCATCGCTTATTTTGAACCATTTTTGGACAACGTAAGTGAAAACCTTCAGGATGAGATCCATGATGAATCAATTTCCTATAACAGCGAGGACTATCGCACTAAGGCCCAGACCGAAAAGCTTCCTGTGCATAATTCCATAAACCTTAAGGACATTACCTACAAGTATCCAAACACTGACAAGTACATCCTTGACGGTGCAGACATGGAGATCCCTGTTGGTAAGAGCGTGGGAATCGTAGGGACATCAGGCGCAGGAAAAACTACGATTGTAGACGTACTTCTTGGACTTTTGGAGCCTGAAAAAGGCAGGATATTAGCTGACGGAGTTGATGTTAAGACCAACTACAAGGGATGGCTCAAGAACGTGGGCTACATTCCTCAGACTATTTTTATGACAGATTCAACTATCAGGAAAAACGTAGCTTTTGGTGTTCCTGAGGATGAGATAGACGATGCCAAGGTGTGGCAGGCTCTTTCCGAGGCTGCTCTTGATTCTTTTGTAAAAGAACTTCCGGAAGGCCTTGATACTGAGATCGGGGAAAGAGGTATCAGACTTTCCGGCGGACAGAGACAGAGGATCGGTATTGCGAGAGCTCTTTTCGAAGACCCTGAAGTGCTGGTACTGGATGAGGCAACATCAGCACTTGATAATGACACAGAGGCTGCCATCATGGATTCCATCAACAGACTCCATGGTAAAAAGACTTTAGTGATCATAGCGCACAGGCTTCAGACCATCGAAAAGTGCGACATGATCTATGGCATCAAGGACGGTAAAGCAGTTCGGGAAAGGTAATCTTGTTGGAGGCGTTATGAGCGGAGCGTTGGGATCAGCAAAAAAGAGGGATGCAAATTTTGAGCTTCTAAGGATCATAGCTATGTTTATGATCATTACTTTACATTACAATCTCCATTCCAATGCCTTGTTGGAGCTTGGAGTTCCGGCTACAAAAGTACAGCTTTTTGCAACACTTCTTGAGAGCTTTGCTATTACAGGACTTAATGTTTATGTTCTTTTGAGCGGCTATTTTATGTCCAGGTCAAATGTAAGGCCAAGTCGCTTGCTCAGCCTTATAGCACAGGTATATTTCTATACCATAGTCATATCTCTTGCAATGATCATTGTTGGAACATACGTGGTCCACTCTGGTAATTCGGTGTTCAAAATGGGGCAGTATCTGTTCCCTATATCATCTGAGCACTACTGGTTTGTGACTGCCTATATTATCATGTATGTTCTTTCGCCCATCATGAATGCTGCTGTAAACACCCTTTCAAGAAAACAGCTCAAATGGTCGATCATAGGCCTTCTTGTATGGTTCTGCTTTATAAAGAGCATCGTTCCGGTGATGTTTGTAACAGATAATTATGGATATGATTTTGGTTGGTTTATATGTCTCTATCTTATTGCCGCCTATATTAGAAAATATGATGTGGTTCTCTTCTACAATGCAAAGAGAAGCGGACTGGTTTTTGTTTTTTCCTGCCTTATGATCTTTGCTATGTCAGTGGTACTACACTTTATCAATCTTAAGACTGGAAGATTCAACTACTATGCCACAGTTCCAACCCATCTTAACTTTATCTTTACCCTGACAGGCTCTTTAGGACTCTTTTCGCTATTCAGGTTCTACAGGATGAAAGAGGGAAAACTGGCCGACATATCAAGATTCCTTGGACCCCTTACTTTTGGTGTGTATCTTGTGCATATGCATCTTGAAATAAGGGACAGATGGGTAGTTTGGATGGAGCATCTTATGGGAGAGGTGCCCGCTGAAAGCATCCTTCTTTTTGCCTGGCATTATATCAGGTCAATAATAATTGTTTTCCTGGCGGGAGTTTTTGTGGACTGGATAAGGAAGATGATCTTTGATTTCTTTGGAAGAGTCCTTCAGGATACTTGGATGTTTAAAAAGCTAAGACAGTGGGATAAGGATTTATGCTAAAGACTATCCGTAGTTATTTTTACAACTTCAAAAAATACCAGAAGCCCCTGGAAAAGCTCGTCTTTCCGCTGATACTTCTTTTATATCCGCTCATAGGGGTTTCGCAGGGACTGGACATTACAGACACTACTTATGGGCTATCCAACTATGAGTTTCTCCCTGTTATTGATCCTATGTGGGGGCTTTCGACCTTCCTTGCCAATGTCACAGGAAGGGCTATCATGAAGTTGCCCTTTGCTGGGACCATGCTTGGAATGGGCATCTACTGCAGCTTTATCATCAGTGTGATCGCACTTTCAGCATATTACTGTCTCCAGAGATGGATGCCAGGTTGGATGATCTTTATCGGAGAGTTTATAAGTCTGAGCCTTTGCTGGTGTCCCAGAGTTATTCTGTACAACTATCTCACATATCTGTTCTTTACTCTGGGGCTTTTGTGCCTTCTTCTTGGGATATTTGAGTGGGAGAGGCAGACATTGTTTTTGGTCCTGGCAGGAATATGCCTTGGACTTAATGTGATGGTGAGATTTCCAAATATTGTTGAGACGGGGCTGATCCTTGTGTTGTGGTTCTACCAGATCATCACCGGGGATAAGTTTATTGAGACCGTTAAAAAGACACTTACCTGCATAGGCGGATTTTTTATTGGCATTTTGCTTCCTCTTTTGATGATATGCGTAATGTACGGACCAACAGCCTATTTTGATATGATCGGGTCTTTATTTGGCATGACGGAGGGGGCTTCAGATTATACAGCTTCCGGAATGGTCTCATCTATCCTGTCAGCCTATGGCACCACTTTAAAGGATATGATCATCATGATCCCCTGTGTGGCAGCAGGAGTTATAATGTTCAATCTCCTTCCGGGGAAGTATGTTCTTTTGAAAAAACTTCTGTATATAGCTGGCCTTCTTGTACTTGTCAGATACTATTTTGCAAATGGAGTATTTACCAGAAATTACGGCTATTATGACTCCATGTTCCAGGCAGCTATGATGTTTGTGATAATTGCAATTATCCTTGCTGTCATTGGCCTGGCTGGTATACTAAATGGCAGCAGGCAGGAGCAGACTTTGGCCTTTGCGGCTCTGGTTGTTATTTTGATAACGCCACTAGGCAGCAACAACTACACATTTCCTGTGATCAATAACCTGTTCTTTGTTGCTCCGGTAACACTGTGGCTCCTTAGAAGACTGATGTTCAGACTTGGGGAAGGGGACTACCATTTTCCATGGCAGGCAATGGTGACGATGGTGATCATAGTCGTAGTGATCCAGGGAACTCTTTTCCACGGGAGCTTTGCATTTCTGGACGGTGACGGCGGAGAAAAGAGAGACAGTCACGCCAAGATACCCAAGGTGTCTTCTATGGCTACTACTGCCTACAATGCGGAATCGTTAAATGAGCTGTATGATGCTCTCAAAGATATAAATGCATCTGAGAAAAAAGCGATTTTCTTTGGGGCAGTTCCTGGCCTTGCGTACATATTTGACCTTGAGCCGGCCATAAATACTGTTTGGCCTGATCTTGACAGCTATAGCACTTTAAAGTTTAAGGGTGAGCTTTCAAAGGTTTCCGGGCTTAAGGCAGATGCTCCAATAATCATTGTGGGGCAGAACCTTCCTGAATACGCCAACATAGAGGCTAAGAAAGATGTTTTGATGGACTATATTGCATCTAATGATTATAATAAGGTCTTTGAGAGTGATAGATTTACGGTTTATGCTGTAGAGAATTGATAGCAAGGAGTACTTGGAGATTTATGGAAGATAACAAGAAAAAAGATATTTTTGACAGGATCATGTCGCTGCCTGTTCTTAACATATTTGAACCATTTTATAAAAAGCATAAGGAAGGACTGTTGTACCTCTTCTTTGGAGGCCTCACATTCTTTTTGAGTCTATTCCTGTTCTGGTTCATGGACAGCGTGATGCACATCAATGAGGTTATCAATAACTCTATCGACTGGGTTATTTGTGTGGCCTTCCAGTTCTTTACCAACAGGACCTGGGTATTTGATGGTAAGGTAGATAATACCAAGGACTTCCTTAAGCAGGCAGGTTCTTTTACTGCAGGAAGACTGTTTACACTGGTAGTAGAAGATCTTCTGATCTTTATTTTCATAACACTGATGGGACTGCCCAAGATGCCTGTAAAGCTTGGTGCAACATTTGTTGTAATTGCCCTGAACTACGTTATAAGTAAGCTTATTGTTTTTAAAAAGAAGGATTGAGACACCTAAGGTGTTTATACAGGAGGAATGACATATGCGTATTAATTTTAATGTACCACCATATACAGGACACGAATTTGATTACATAAAAGAGTGTGTTGAAGCACAGAAGATCTGCGGAGATGGCAAGTACACAGCCCTTGACAATGAGTGGATCGAGAAAAAGACAGGATGCACCAAAGCACTTCTTACCACATCCTGTACCCATGCCACAGAGATGGCTGCGATCCTTGCAGGGATAAAAGAGGGTGATGAAGTCATAATGCCTTCCTACACTTTTGTTTCAACTGCCAATGCGTTTGTACTTCGCGGAGCGAAGGTGGTATTTGTGGATATCAGACCTGATACCATGAACATAGATGAAAATCTTATTGAGCAGGCAATAACTCCGAGGACAAGGGCTATCGTTCCTGTTCACTATGCAGGCGTTGGCTGCGAGATGGATACCATCATGGATATCGCAAAAAGACACAATCTTCTGGTAATTGAGGATGCTGCCCAGGGTGTTATGGCAACCTACAAAGGAAAAGCTCTTGGAGCAATCGGTGATTTTGGTAACTACAGCTTCCATGAGACCAAAAACTACAGCATGGGAGAAGGCGGAGCATTGCTGCTTAGGGACGAGACATATGTTGATGATGCCATAATCATTAGAGAAAAGGGTACAAACAGAACTCTTTACAAGCTTGGCAAGGTTGATAAGTACAGCTGGATCATGCCAGGATCTTCATTCCTTCCAAGTGACATGAATGCAGCATATCTCTATGCACAGCTTCAGATGGCTGACGAGATAAATAGTGACAGACTCGATCATTACAACAGATACATGGAAGCTCTTAAGCCTCTTGAAGAAAAAGGCCTTATTGAACTTCCCTACGTGCCAAAAGAATGCGTTCACAATGCGCATATGTTCTACATCAAATGTAAAGACTTTGAAGAGAGACAGGGACTTATCAAGTACCTTACAAGCAACGATATTCTTCCTGCTTCTCACTATGTGCCTCTCCATTCTTCCAAGGCCGGTCTTATCTACAGTGAGTTTAGAGGAGAGGATAAATATACTACCAAAGAAAGCGAGAGACTTCTTCGTCTGCCTATGTATTACAAGCTCACTAATGATGACCTGGACGAAGTCGTTATGAGAATCAAGGAGTACTACCACTTCAACTGATATGGAGCCCCAACATGAAGAAACGATCCATAGATTTCAACTTCATAGCTTCAGCCATATTGACACTGTCTGTTTTCCTGGCAGCAGCTTTTATTGGGGACTTTTATTTTGATCTTAATGATGACGTCCTTATGAAGGATATCTTATCTGGAGCCTACACAGGAGTTCCAGAGGGACATAACATACAGATGCTGTACCCTATAAGCGCCTTTATAGCTCTGCTTTACAGAGTATATAGAGGCCTTGACTGGTATGGCATTTTTTTGTGCACCTGCCAATTTGGGTGCGTGTTCATCTTCCTGCATCGGGTAATGAGTAAGTGTGAGGATAAGGGGTTAAAGATAGTAAGTGTCCTTGCGTTTTTACTGTTTTTCCTTGGAGGGATCCTGTCGCACTTTGTGTTTGTGCAGTACACCTTCACAGTAGGTTTTATGTCTGCTACAGCAGCATTTCTTATCATGACTCATGAGGGAGACAAAAAGGGTGACCATATCCTTGCCATCATACTTATTACCCTTGCGTATCTCATAAGGTCAGAGATGCTTCTTTTGACCCTTCCCATTGTTGGCGTCGGGATACTTATCAGATACTGCCTTATTCGCAATACCTTATGTGACAGATACAGCGGAGGTGTGCAGATATCTTCCTACGGGGAAAAGAAAAACCTCTTTAAACGCTACGTGTTTTTGTGCATAGGGATCCTTTTGGGGCTTGTTTTATCAACAGTGCTTCATAAGATTGCTTACAACAGCCCTGACTGGAGAGAGTTTAACGCTCTTTTCGATGCGAGAACTGAGCTTTACGATTTTCAGTACATTCCGGACTATGAGGAAAATAAGGACTTCTATAATGAGATTGATATCTCTCAGCCTGAGCAGGAGCTACTTATAAATTACAACTATGGAATTGACGACGAGATAGGCACTGACATATTAAATGCGGTGGCTAGCCATGCGGCTAAGTTAAGGACTGATGAGGCTCCGCTTATTACAAGACTTATGCAGTCTCTTTCACTTTACCTGTACAGATTAAGGTACATTGCTTACCAAAAGAGCTATGAATATCCCATGACTGATGCTCCGTTTAACCTGATCACTGGGGTGCTATATTTAGGAGCGCTTCTTATTTGCCTCTTTTCAAAAGACAGGAAAAAGAAAGTATCCTCAGTATTTCTTTTGATCCTTTTGTTTGCCTGCAGATCTACTTTGTGGCTGTACATAATTGTAAGGGGAAGGGATCCCATCAGGATTACTCACCCTCTGTACATAATGGAAATTGCTGTTTTAGCTGGAATGATCATTATGGAAGGCAGAAACAAAAAAAGGATTGCAGCTGCTACTATGCTGATCGCCTCTATAGCTTCAGCACTGTTCATTCCAAACCAGGCAGGGACCATTACTGATGAACTGTCTGAGAGAGCCAGGATGAGAGCTCACTACGACGTACTTTATGAGTATTTTGATGAGCACGATGACAACTTCTATTTTGTTGATGTGTACACATCGGTATCTGCAATGGATGGGGAAGAGAAGACTTTCTCAGAGAAGATGTTTGAGAATGTAGATAACTCTTTTGCAAACCACGACATTATGGGCGGATGGGCATGTAAGAGCCCTCTGTATTATAAAAAGCTAAAGGCTGCAGGTTTTACATCCATGCAGGATGCAATTTTGCAAGATGGTGTCTACGTGGTGTCAAAGACAGTAAATGAAGTAGAGTGGCTAAAAGACTATTACCTTGAAAAAGGAATAAACGTTGAAGTCAGCAAGATTGATAGCGTTAGTGACGCATTTATCATCTATAAATTTAATGAAGTCGATTGAGTTGGAGTTGAGATGGAAGAGAAACAGTTATTTATTGAAGGTGAGCTTATAAGGCTAAGGCCAATATCAGAAGATGACTTTCCTCTTATTGTGAAATGGCGCAATAATGAAAACGTAAAGAAGAATTTTATCTACAGGGAGAAGTTCAACTTAGAAGGTCAGAAAAAGTGGAAAGAGACAATGATAGATACTGGAAAGGTTATCCAGTTTATCATTTGTGAGAAAGACAATGATGAAAGGCCTGTTGGAAGTGTCTACCTGAGAGATATTAACATGGAAAAAGGGTCTGCAGAGTACGGAGTTTTCATAGGAGAAGATGATGCACAGGGTAAGGGTTACGGCAATGAAGCAGCTATACTGATGACTGAGTTTGCTCAAAATGTCATGGCTCTTAAGCAGCTGATCCTAAGGGTGTTCACATACAATGTAAGCGCTATAAAGAGCTATGAAAATGCCGGTTTCGAAAGAATAGATTTTTTGCCGTCAGTTGAATGCAGCGATGGTTATAAAGGTGATATGATATTGATGAAAAAGACATTTAGCTAGGAAGGTGTAATATGGCTGAAAAAATCATAAGCTTCGTAATTCCCTGCTACAGATCAGAGAATACGCTTGAAGCAGTTGTAAGTGAAATAGAAAAGACCATGTCCAGGCTTAGCTCCTATGGACATGAGATAATCCTAATTAATGATGGCTCTCCTGACGATACCTGGGGAACCATTAAAGAGGTTTCTAAAAAGTATGCTGATACGGTAACTGGCATAAACCTTGCCAAGAACTTCGGACAGCATGCAGCTCTTATGGCAGGCCTCAACGCTGCCAAAGGGGATATAGTGATCTGCCTTGATGATGACGGGCAGACTCCTGCTGATGAGGCAGACAAGCTTATTGCGGCCATTGAGAATGGCGCAGATGTTGCTTATGCGAGATACAGCCATAAAAAACACAGCCTTTTCCGCAACTTTGGAACAGCAATGAATGAGTGGATGGCCAGTGTAATGATTGGTAAGCCCAAGGATCTTTATGTTTCCAGTTACTTTGCCGCTAAGAGGTTTGTTGTGGACGAGATGGTGAAGTATGAAGGCTCATACCCATATGTAATAGGTCTGGTACTCAGGACTACCAAAAATATAGTTAATGTTGATGTTACCCACAGAAAAAGGGAAGTTGGCGAAAGCGGATATACACTGTCCAAGCTTTTTGCCCTGTGGATCAATGGCTTTACAGCCTTTAGCATCAAGCCTCTTCGAATAGCGACACTTTCAGGCTTTATATTTGCATTCCTGGGATTCCTTTACGGGATTTATACGGTTATCAAGAAGCTTGTATACCCTGTAGCACCTATGGGATTTGCAGCTTTAATGAGTGGGATCATGTTTATTGGCGGAATGCTGATGCTGATGCTTGGCATGATCGGTGAATATCTTGGGAGGCTCTACATATCACAGAACAAAAATCCTCAGTACGTGATCCGGGAGACTACGAAAGATGAGATCAAATAAGGAAAACACACTGGCCTGGCTTATGTCAGGCTTGTTTGGCGTTTTGGCTGGTGTTTTTTTGACCTTTGGATATCAGCTTGAAACCTACGACCAGATCAATATTTTTGACAAAAATGCCATGCTGGTGATGCTGGCACTTATGATAATTGTCACAGTGGACACCAGGTATGTATGGAGAAACTATGATCTTACAGACAAAGGAGCCAAGCTCTTTGGTATAGTCAAGCTCCCTAAAAAAGGGCAGGAGAGAGAGTTTTCAAAAAGAGATTTCCTGATAAACTATGCTTCTTTGGTGGTTTTGTGCATTCCGGTTTTTCTTGCTGAATTTCCAGGATTTTTTGTCTATGACGCCCAGGATGAACTTAATGAAGTCCTAACAAGGAGCTTTTCTACTCATCATCCGCTTCTTCATGTGCTGCTGCTTGGGGGAACAATAGCTCTTTTCCACAAGATAAGTGGTTCCTGGAATTTTGGAATAGCTGCCTATATCGTACTTCAGATGCTGGTGATATCAGCTATCTTTGCCTATGTGGTAACTTATCTGCAAAAGAAGGGAATTGCCAAAAGAGCAAGGATATTGTGGCTTTTGTTTTACGGCTTGTTCCCAACTATTGTTATGTACACCTTGTGCTCCTGTAAGGATGGGCTCTTTACGGGATTCCTTTTACTGCTTACTGCTTTTTTGGTACAGCTTGTGGAAGATCCAGAGGGCTTTTTAAAGAGCAAAGTCAAGGTTTGCCTGTTTGTATTATCTGCAGTTTTAATGCCGCTGTTTAGGCACAACGGCTTTTATGCATATCTGGTTTTTGTACCCTTTGCACTGATCTATTTCAGGAAAAAATTAAAGCCTCTACTTGTATCGGTCCTTGTTTTGCCGGTGATCTTATATCTTGTTATTTCAGGGATCTTATCTGGAATTTTTAGTTCAGAGGTCACTCATCATCAGGAAATGCTTACAGTACCCATCATGCAACTAAGCAGAGTTTACGCCTATGATGGAGAGAGCCTTTCAGATGAAGACAAGGCTGTTATTGAGAGCTATATCCACAAGGAGAATCTTGATAAGTACACCCCAAGAGTGTCAGACATGGTAAAGGTAAACTTTGACAACGAGCTCTATGAAAGGGACAGTGCTGCCTTCTGGAAGGTGTGGTTAAAACTCTTTAAAGAGCATCCCCTTGCCTATTTAAACGCCTGGATGCTTACAAGCTATGGTTATTACTATCCACCGGCTGTTATTAACGTGTATAAGGGCAACACGGTTTACACCTTTACTTATGATGAGAGCTCCTACTTTGGATACGAGGTGGAACCTCCCGGAGAGAGAATTAGCCTTATTCCGGCAATAGATAAACTCTACAGATATATCTCTATTGGAAGCTTTCAGCAGGATGCAATACTTCTGCGCCTGTTCTTTAATCCAGGGCTTTATCTGTTTATCTACATGTACGTATTTGCCTATAGATTATCTAAAAAGAGATTTTGCCAGATACTGCCATTTCTTCCTATGGTGCTGACCTTCTGCACAGTGCTGCTTGGGCCAACATATCTCATAAGATATGTACTGTATCTGTGGACCTGTATTCCGCTTCTGACCGTGACAGGGGGCGCAGTTAAGAGCACTGCAGCTGTTTGATTAAGACCTTAAGGTGTGTTATCATACTATGATGCACTTATTGTGCACAGTTACATATTAAAAGGGAAATTTTTATGAGAAAAGTTATCAGCAAGAGCACAGCCATTAAGGCTGTTGTGCTTATTTTTGCATTAATAGGGATCCTTACTGTTTTTCCGGCAAGGATCTATTCAAGCCTTTGGCAGGCTCCCGGGGGAGGCGAGCTTACTAACGATACAGTGCCAGTTTATTTTGAGCAGCAGACCGTTATGCAAGAGTTTGTCTCTCAGTATAAGCGCCTTAGCTCCATTGACCTGTATATAACCCAGATGGAAAGAGGCCGCTACATAGGCCTTAATCTTCTTGATGAAAATGGGATTTCTGTATTCAAGACCTTTGTGGACACCGAAGGGATCACTATACCAGGCTATGTTAACATCCCAATGGAGGTTAACACTGAGGTGGGCAAGGGCTACACTATCAATCTGATGCCTGTAAGGTCCAAATATCACGTTGGAACTGAAAGTGTAGTAAGCGCTGATTCATATCTGGGTAACCTCTATATGGACTATTCCGCCGTTGAGGCCAGGCACCTGGCAGCAAGGTACAATTACAGAATACCTATGTCAAAGGCGTCATCTCTTATTTGGATAGCAGGAATAGCAGCTTTTGCAGTTCTTATCTGCCTTTGCACAGATCTTTTTTATAAAAAGAATCATGAAAAGAATACCATTGTAACAGTGGCACAGGTTCTGAAAGTAGTTGCAAACCCTGTTGCTGCCATCATATTCCTTACCCTTATGGTGATGGTATTTCCGCTTAAGCTCTTTGATTCAAGACCTTTGGACATAGTGTTCTATGAACTTGGACTTATCATAACTGCAGCCATAACATTCTATGCGATCAATCACAAGGTTGTGACCCACGACATAGGGGTTTCATTCTGGCAGACACTTAAGAATGAAGACAGGCTTCAGTATGTGCTCATAATGTTGTGTATTGCTATGGGACTGTGGTATGCATCAGATTATATGAATGGCCTGTATGATATTTTCCACAACATTTCTGAGACCCATATGACTATTTGGTTGCTCCTGGCTGCCATACTTACCTTTAAGATAAGTGAGGTTTTAAATATCCCCAATCTCATATGGATCGTGGCTTCTTCAATATATGGGATCTATTACTATGGTGCCAACAGGCTTGCAGATACGGAAAAAGAGGCGGACCTTAACAACCTGGTCCTTAGATGCAGGATCATAATAGTGATCTTGTTTGGTGTTCTTGCCATCAATTTCCTGATGCTTATAGTTAGAGCTGTTAAGAAGAAAAAGCTTTCTGTACGTCCAAGTGCTTTCGGAATAATACTTGCTGTATTTTTCGTAGCTCTTATTCTCCTTAGGAACACAAGGCAGTGGGGTATTTCTTTAGTTCTTTTGTTTACCTGCCTGTTTATACGACTCTCCGTATGGGACAAGAAAAAGGATTACTACAAGATCCTTGCTGGCGGTCTGATGCTTAACTTTGGAATATCCATGGTATTTTGCCTGATGCACAGATATTTTGCGGGATACATGCTGGGAAGATTTGGCTTTCTTTTCCACACAGTTACTGTTACTGCAGAGTACCTGACAGTTATGGGAGCTGTGGCAACAGTCATGCTTACAGTCAAGATCATTTCCCTGCCTAAGGGATGCAGTCTTAAGGACATGATCATCATCGCCTGGAAAGAGATCGTGCTCTTTGGCTTTATCATGTCATATGCGATCTTTACTGTTTCAAGGACAGCTTACCTTGCCATAATTGTTTCAACGCTGCTGGTGATCTGCGTTGCTATTTCATATTACAAAAAGCAGTTTTTAAGGATAATCGCAATGTTTGTCTTGTCTGTTGTGCTGTGCTTCCCTGCAGCTTTCACGCTTCAGAGGATCATTCCTACAATAGTGGCAGATCCTGTTTTTTATCTCATTGATGACACCGATGAGTTTGTAAGAGGCGGCGCCGACTGGGATAACACAAACTTTATGTGTGTAGAGCGATTTGCAAATCTCTTCGAGGACAAGATCCTGGGAATGGATGTTGGAACCTATGAATATCCTAACGATGCAAATAACTACGAGCTTGGTGGCAAAGGAGACCCTGTATATGATCAGTACGGATTCCCCTATGAAGACAGCTTCGAAAATCCTGACAGCGGAAATTACGAGCCAGATAAATACGGCTACAATGATATAGAGGATGCGTCAGATCTTCTTGCTGCAGCATTCTTTACAAGAGCGGAAAGAACAATGCTCCTTGAGGAGATGGTTGATTATGTGGACTACGACAATGCACTGGATGTGATCTCCAACGGTCGTATCACCATTTTTAAGTCCTACATATCTGAACTCAATTTGTGGGGACACGAAGACATGGGAGCCATGCTTCCAAACGGAGAGATTGCCCTTCATGCCCACAACACTTTCCTTCAGGTTGCTTATGACCATGGAATTGTGGGAGGAGTACTGTTTGCGATCACGATGATATCAGCACTTGTGGCATCACTTATATATTTTAAAAACAACAGGACAAAAGAGATGCTCTCTTTAGTTACCTGTGCAGTGATAATAGGTTTTGCAGTTGCAGGTCTTACCGAGTGGGTGTTCCACTACTGCAATCCAATGACAATAGCACTTATGCTCTCATTAGCTCCATTAACATTTAAGGCACAAGGAAATGAATAAGAAAAAAGAACCATTTAACTTTGCAAAACTATATAGAAGAACAGGGCTTATATTCTATGATGTGATAAGCATTGTAGTGGCAAGCTTTGTTGCCATCCTTATGAGGTATGAGTTTGTTATCCGGAACGTTCCTGATTACTACCTGGATTCCATAACAGCTTTTCTTCCCATCAACATTATCATCACAATAGTGGTGTTTTACCTGTTTAAGCTCTACGATAGTCTTTGGGCTTATGCTGGAGAGAGGGAGATGCAGAACCTTGTTATGGCCTGCGTGATCTCAGGTGTGATAAACGCCATTGGACTTCAGTTCTTTAAGTTTTATGAGCAGGCTGTACCTCAGAGCTATTACTTCCTGTACACCTTTATCCTGATAACCGCTATTTTTATCAGCAGATTCTCATACAGGTTTTTTAGAAGTAAAAAGAACCAGGCAGTAAACAAGAACAACAGTAAGGCTGTGATGATCATTGGTGCTGGCGAAGCTGCTAACATCATAATCAAAGACATCATTACCAGCAATTACTCCACAATGTCCATAAAGTGCATCATCGACGATGACACCAATAAGTGGGGCAAGTACATTCAGGGAATCCGTGTAGTTGGCGGAAGAGACAAGATCGTTGAATGTGCAGATCTTTACGACATCGATGAGATAATTGTGGCAATGCCTTCAGTATCAAGGCAGGAGCTTAAAAAGATCCTGGAGATCTGTAAGAACACAAATTGCAAGCTTCGTTCCCTTCCTGGAATGTATCAGCTTGTAAACGGCGAAGTAAATGTATCCCGTCTTCGTGACGTGGAAGTAGAGGACCTTCTTGGAAGAGATCCTATAACTGTAGATCTTGATTCAATTGCAGGCTATGTAAGTGGAAAGACAATCCTGGTAACAGGTGGCGGCGGATCCATAGGTTCTGAATTGTGCAGACAGATTGCAGGACACAATCCAAAGCGTCTTATAATCGTTGATATTTATGAGAATAACGCCTACGAGATCCAGCAGGAGCTTAAGTACAAGTACCCTGACATGGACCTTGTGGTGCTTATAGCATCTGTTAGAAATACAGTTCGAATCAACAATATCTTTGAAAAATACAAGCCTGATATTGTCTATCATGCAGCAGCTCATAAACACGTACCTCTCATGGAGGACAGCCCTAACGAGGCCATCAAGAACAACGTATTTGGTACCTGGAAAACTGCCATGGCAGCAGCTACAAATGGTTGCAAGAAGTTTGTAATGATCAGTACAGACAAGGCTGTTAACCCCACTAACATAATGGGTGCAAGCAAGAGAATCTGTGAGATGATCATCCAGACCTTCAACAAGCACTATGACACTGAGTTTGTGGCTGTAAGATTTGGTAACGTTCTTGGATCCAACGGCTCAGTTATCCCTCTTTTCAAAAAGCAGATAGCTGCAGGCGGGCCAGTTACAGTTACAGACCCTGAGATCATCAGATACTTTATGACCATCACCGAGGCAGTATCACTGGTACTTCAGGCAGGAGCCTTTGCCAAGGGTGGAGAGATCTTTGTCCTTGATATGGGAGAACCGGTTAAGATATTAGACCTTGCTGAAAACCTTATTAAGCTCTCTGGCTATAAGGTTGGAGAGGATATAAGGATCGAATTTACAGGCCTTCGTCCTGGAGAGAAGCTTTATGAGGAGATGCTTATGGACGAGGAGGGGCTTCAGGATACAGCCAACAAGATGATCCATATCGGAAAGCCAATCGAGATGGATGAGATGAGATTCTTTTCACAGCTTGAAAAGCTCAATGAGGCAGCTAAAGAGGAATCTCCCAAGATCCGTGATATGGTAAAAGAAATCGTTGAGACCTATCATCCTGATGTTCACAGATATACAATGACTAGAGAGAGAAAAGAGGCCCTTCAGAAGACCGCGGAGGATATCAATGGAAATTAAACCTTTTGAAAAGAAAGTATACCTGTCTTCGCCAACAATGCACGGAGAGGAACAGGAGTTTATCAGGGAAGCTTTTGAGACTAACTGGATTTCTACAGTTGGAGCAAATATCAATGAATCTGAAAAGATGATCGCTGAAAAGATCGGATGCAAGGATGCTGTAGCTCTTTCATCCGGAACAGCTGCCCTTCACCTGGCTATTAAGCTTGCAGGCGAAAGATTATATGGTCAGCCTAAGGTAGGACATGGTGTTCTTGAAGGGAAGAAAGTCTTTTGCTCAGATATGACTTTCGATGCAACAGTTAATCCTATTGCATATGAGGGTGGAGAAGCAGTATTTATCGACACAGAGTATGACACCTGGAACATGAGCCCTAAGGCTCTTGAGAAGGCATTTGAGATATATCCAGAGGTTAAGCTTCTTGTTATTGCGCACTTGTATGGAACTCCAGGCAAGGCAGATGAGATAAGGGCGATCTGTGATAAGCATGGTGCTCTTATTGTTGAGGATGCCGCAGAGTCTTTAGGCGCAACCTACAAGGGCAGGCAGACTGGAAACTTCGGAGATTACAGCATTATATCGTTTAATGGAAACAAGATAATTACAGGATCCTCAGGCGGAATGTTCATTACAAATTCTGAAGAGGATGCTCACAAGGTCCGCAAGTGGTCTACCCAGGCCAGAGAGGATGCACCCTGGTATCAGCACGAAGAGCTTGGTTTTAACTACCGCATGAGTAACATCATCGCCGGTATTGTCAGGGGACAGATCCCTCATCTTGAAGAGCATATAGCTCAGAAGAAAGCTATTTATATGCGATACAAGGAAGGCCTTAAGGATCTTCCGGTTTCAATGAATCCTTTTGATGAGAAAAAGAGTGAGCCTAATTTCTGGCTCTCATGTATGCTCATAGATAAAGATGCAATGTGCAAACAGGTAAGGGGCGAAAAGGACGTTTTATATGCATCTGAGCCTGGTAAGAGCTGTCCAACAGAAATTCTTGACGCTATTTCAGCCATCAACGCAGAGGGAAGACCCATCTGGAAGCCAATGCACATGCAGCCTATCTATCGCTCTAATCCTTTTATTACAGAACAGGGTAATGGAAGAGCAAGAAGTAATGCCTATATAGACGAGGGAGCAATCCTTGATGTGGGCATGGATATTTTTGAAAGAGGTCTTTGCCTTCCAAGTGACAACAAGATGACTCCTGAGCAGCAGGATGTTGTCATCGCAGCTATCAAGAAGTGTTTTGAGTAAAGTGCTAAAGGTATATGTACAAGAAGTTTGTAAAAAGATTCTTAGACATCTTAATATCACTGGTGATCCTTGTGCTGTTCTTTTGGCTCTATCTGATCCTTGCAGCCCTTGTGCGCATAAAGCTTGGAAGTCCTGTGCTGTTCAAACAGCCAAGACCTGGCAAGGATGAAAAGATCTTTAACATGTACAAGTTCAGGACCATGACAGACGCAAGGGACAAAGAGGGTAAGCTTCTTCCAGATAGCGAAAGGCTCACAGGTTTTGGTAAGCTCCTTAGAAAGACCAGCCTTGATGAGCTTCCAGAGCTCTTTTGTATCCTGAAAGGAGACATGAGCTTTATTGGTCCAAGGCCCCTTCTTGTTGAGTATCTTCCCTATTACACCAAGAGGGAGAAACTCAGGCATACAGTAAGGCCGGGACTTACAGGGCTTGCTCAGGCCAGCGGCAGAAACACAGTGGACTGGGATACCAGGTTTGAGCTTGATGCCACATACGTTGAAAATTTAAGCTTTTTGATGGATTTAAAGGTCATTGTAATGACCATAAAAACAGTGCTTGGCCATTCTGAGCAGGTGGCAGAGGATACCTCCAAGGTTGAGGGTAACTTTGCAAAGATCAGGCAGGAGCGCCTTGATAGAACTGGCAAGCTAAAGGAAGATGAGTAACTTTTAAGTGCACGGTGTTAAAGGAGAGAAGGACTATGCCAACAAACATTCTTGTACTCAGCGCTGGAACAAGGAATAAGGTCATACAGGCATTTAAGCAGGAGCTTGCCAACAATGGTAAGGTATTTGCCACAGACTGCTCCAATATTGGACCCGCAATCTATGATGCGGATGAGGCGATTATCGTGCCAAGGATAAAGGATCCTTTTTATATTGATGAGATCCTTGGAGTCTGCAAAAAGAACAACATAAAGGGTGTATTTAGCCTGATAGATCCAGAGCTATCTCTTCTTGCTGAAAATGCTGACAGATTTACTGAGATTGGTGTAACTCCAATAGTTTCATCCTATGAGCTTTGTGAAACCAGCCTTGATAAATACAGGATGTACGAAATGCTGGTGAAACTGGGAATACCTACAGCTAAGTGTTACCTTACAATGGAAGCCTTTGAGACAGCACTTTCTGAAGGCGAAGTAGACTATCCGGTATTTGTTAAACCAAGAAACGGAAGTGCGTCAATAAATATAAATGCAGTAGAGTCAAAAGAGATGCTTGTAGCTCTTTTCCACGATTATGACGACCTGATCATCCAGGAGTATATGAAGGGACAGGAGTACGGCGCCGATGTGTACATAGATCTTTTAAGTGGCAAGTGCACAGATATTTTCCTCAAAGAGAAGATCAAGATGAGAGCAGGTGAAACAGATAAGTCTGTTTCTGTGAAGGATGAAAGACTCTTTGAGCAGATCGTATCTTTTGTGGAGACAGTGGGCTACAGAGGAATGATCGATATAGATCTTTTCTACGACAATGCTACTGATACCTGGTATCTTTCTGAAGTCAATCCAAGGTTTGGCGGCGGATATCCCCACGCCTATGCCTGCGGAGTAAACTTTCCAAGGTGCATTATCAATAACCTGAATGGTTATGAAAACCCTGTCAGGATCGGGGATTACCAGGAAGGTATATATATGATGAAATATAACGAGCTTTGCATAATGGCTGAAGACAAGCTTGCAAAGTAAAAGGTGGAGAGTATGCCAAAAGCGTTGATACTGGCTAATTCATCCAGCGGTCTTTATGACTTTAGAAATGAGCTTCTTACCGGGCTCATGGCGGAGGGCTTTGAGGTTGTTGTAAGCCTTCCCGATGATCTTAAGGTAAAAGAGCTTACGGATGAAGGCTGCAGGGTGGTACATACAGACATTAACAGGCGCGGAGTCAATCCTATGCAGGATATGGCTCTTTTTGGCGCTTATAAGAGATTATTAAAAAGTGAAAAACCTGATATAGTCATCACCTATACTATTAAGCCCAATATCTACGGAGGTTTTGCTTCAAGGCTCCTTAAGGTGCCGTATATTTCAACGGTCACAGGTCTTGGATCAACCTTTGAAAGAGGCGGAGTTCTTTTAAAGCTCATAGTTGCCATGTACAAGACTTCCCTTAAGGGATGCAGGAGTCTATTTTTCCAGAATGAGTACAATCATCAGATCTTTGAAAAGTATGGCATCAGAGGGAAAAAGGCAGTTGTGGTTAACGGCTCCGGAGTAAACCTTGAAAAGCACAGATTTGAGGAGTATCCGGGACACAGGGACGATGTCACAAGGTTCCTTTATATTGGACGCCTCATGAAGGAAAAAGGTACTGAGGAGCTATTGTATGCAGCTAAAAAAGCCCATGAAAAATATGGGGATAAGGTTTCTTTTGCGGCGGTTGGATACTCAGAGGAAGACTTTGAGCAGCTGGTAAAGGAGGCCACAGCTGGAGGATACTTTAAGACCATTCCATACCAGAAGGATATACACCCTTACTTAAAGGAAGCTGATGCTGTTGTGCACCCCTCCTATCATGAGGGCATGAGTAATGTCCTTATGGAGGCAGCTGCCACGGGAAGGCCTGTAATTGCCTCAGATATAAACGGCTGTAAGGAAGTGGTTGAAAGAGATGTATCCGGATTTTTGTGTGCTCCAAGGGACAAGGAAGCTCTTTATGAAGCTATTGAGAAGTTCATGGAACTATCACCCCAAAAGCGTGCAGATATGGGAAAAGCAGCCAGAAACCACGTGGAGCAGAAATTTGACAGGCGTAGTATAATATTGACGTATATTAATGAGATAAAAGAGATTGTTAAATAAATCCTGGAGGAAATAAAATGGATCTTTATGAGAAACTTCTTGCTGGAGAAGAAAAGCTTTCACTGGTAGGACTTGGTTACGTAGGAATGCCTATAGCTGTAGCTTATGCCAAGAAAATCAAGGTAGTAGGTTATGATTTCAACGCTCAGAAGGTTGAGCTTTATAAAAAGGGCATCGATCCTACAAGAGAAGTTGGAAATGATGCTATCAAGGAGACAACTGTAGAATTTACAGCTGATCCTGAAAAGCTCCGCGAGTGTAAATTCCACGTAGTAGCAGTTCCAACACCAGTTAATGACGATCATACACCAGATCTTTCACCTGTTGAGGGAGCAAGCCACACTCTTGGTAAGTACCTCACAAAGGGTTCTATTGTTGTATATGAGTCAACTGTTTACCCTGGAGTAACAGAGGACATCTGTGTACCTATCCTTGAACAGGAGTCAGGCCTTAAGTGCGGCGTTGACTTCAAGGTTGGTTATTCACCAGAGCGTATCAACCCAGGTGATAAGGTTCACAGACTTGATACCATCACCAAGATCGTATCTGGTATGGATGAAGAGACACTGGATACAGTAGCCAAGGTTTACAGCCTTGTTGCTCTTGCTGGTGTTTATAAGGCTCAGTCCATCAAGGTTGCTGAGGCTGCCAAGGTTATCGAGAACTCACAGCGTGATATCAACATCGCTTTCATGAACGAGCTGTCTATGATCTTCCACAAGATGGGCATTGACACCAAGAGCGTTCTTGAGGCAGCAGGTACCAAGTGGAACTTCCTTAAGTTCTTCCCAGGTCTTGTTGGTGGACACTGCATCGGTGTTGACCCTTACTACCTTACATACAAGGCAGAGGAGCTTGGTTACCACTCACAGATCATTCTCTCAGGTCGTCGCATCAACGATGACATGGGCAAGTACATTGCTGAGTCACTGGTTAAGCGCCTTATCGCTAATGACATCTCAGTTAAGAATGCAAAGGTTGCTATCCTTGGATTTACTTTCAAGGAGAACTGCCCGGATACACGTAATACCAAGGTTATCGATATCTACAATGAGCTTAAAGAATATGGCATCACTCCAGTAGTTGTGGATCCTCAGGCTGACGCTGATGAAGCAAGGCGCCTCTATGGTATCGAGTTTGATTCTATGGATTCTGTTAAGAACATGGATGCTGTCATCATGGCTGTTGCACATGAGGACTTTAAGGACTACAAGCCTTCTGATATTGCCAGGTTCTTTGATCCTGCACACAAGACCAAAGTATTCATGGACCTTAAGGGCATCTATGACATGAATGATTACACAGCCCCAGAGTTTGATTATTGGAGGCTATGACTGAGAGCACTTAACGAGGTTCTGTCGAGTTTAGTGCGAACGTCGTTCTGGCGAGCGTAGCGAGAGCAGAACTTCCTTGTTTAGGAGATAATTATGGGATTTAAAGATTTAAAGTTTCCTGAAGGCAGCGTGTTCCTTGTAACAGGCGGTGCAGGATTTATCGGTTCAAATATCTGCGAGGCTCTTCTTGATATGGGCTACACAGTCCGCTGTATGGACAACCTTTCTACAGGACACATAGAGAATATCCAGCCTTTCATGGAGAACCCAAGATTCACTTTCCTTGAGAAGGATATCCGCGATCTGGATTCCTGCATGGAGGCTACTAAGGGAGTGGACTACGTTCTCAATGAGGCAGCCTGGGGCTCTGTTCCAAGAAGTATTGAGATGCCTCTTTTATATGAGGAGATCAACATCAGAGGAACCCTCAACATGATGGAAGCTTCAAGACAGAACGGCGTTAAGAAGTTCGTCTATGCTTCAAGCTCTTCAGTTTATGGAGATTCTACAGTTCTTCCCAAGAAGGAAGGACAGGAGGGCAACGTTCTTTCACCTTACGCCCTTACCAAGAAGACAGATGAGGAGTACGGCAAGCTCTATAAAAAGCTTTATGGTCTTGATACCTACGGCCTTAGATACTTCAACGTGTTTGGAAGACGTCAGGATCCTAACGGCGCTTATGCAGCTGTTATCCCTAAGTTCCTTCGTCAGCTCATGCACGGCGAGACTCCTACTATCAACGGCGATGGCAAGCAGTCAAGAGACTTCACATATGTTGACAATGTTATAGAGGGTAACCTTCGCGCATGTCTTGCTTCATCTGAGGCAGCTGGAGAAGCTTACAACATTGGAGCTGGCGGAAGAGAGTATCTTATCGATGTCTATCATCACCTTACAGATGCTCTTGGCGTAGACGTTGAGCCAATCTTTGGACCTCCAAGAGCTGGAGACATCAGGGATTCCAACGCTGACATTTCAAAGGCAAGAAAGAACTTAGGCTACGATCCATCTTATGATTTCAAGGCAGGTATTGAACTTGCCATTGAATGGTACAGGAACAATCTATGAGAATAGCGATTCGTATGGATGACATCACACCGGATATGGACTGGAGCAAGTTTAAGAGATTTAAGAATCTCCTGGACGAGCATGACATCAAGCCACTTATCGGAGTGATACCGGAAAACAGAGACAGAAGCCTTTCCAAGACGGAAGCCAGAGAAGGGTTTTGGAGTTACGTAAAAGAGCTCCAGGAACATGGCTGGATGGTGGCTATGCACGGCTACAATCACGTTTATACCACCAAAAATCCAGGAATGTTTCCTATTGGAGATAAATCTGAATTTGCCGGATTATCCTACGACAGGCAGTATGAGCTGATAAAAGAGGGAAAGAAGTCGCTACTTGCTAAGGGCATTGTAACAGACATCTTCATGGCGCCTTCTCACTCTTTTGACAAAAATACACTGCGGGCTCTCAAGGAGAATGGATTTTATATCGTCACTGATGGATTTGGGATTGCGCCTTTCAGACAAAATGGAATGGTGTTTTATCCCATATCAGTAAACAGGTCCAGGACTTTAGAGGACACAAGGGATGGCATTGTGACCTTTGTCTATCATTCAAACAGCATGAATGATAAAGACTTTGATAAACTTGAGAAGCTCCTTCTTAGCGGAAAAGCTGTTTCCTACTCTGAGTACAGTCGCCTTGCAATAGTGGACAAGACCACTACAGACAAGATAGGGCAGTACCTGACAGCTAAGGCTAAGTATACTTTCCTTCATCTTAGAAAAATATTGGGGTAATGGTATGGAAGAAGGCTACGGTCAGATCCGTGTACTCCATGTCCTTGGGGGATTAGGACTTGGAGGCGCAGAGTGCAGAATAATTGATCTATATAGGAATATGGACAGGGACAAGATACAGTTTGATTTCCTTGTCCACTATTCACCTGAAAAAACAGGAAAGAAGAGTCCGACTTCTGATGAACTGATGGCAGTTCGAGAGCCGGACTATTTTGATAATAGCGTACATAAACTTGGAGGCAGGATTTTCTGCCTTCCCAAGTTTACTGGTACAAATATTGTTGAGTACAAGTCTGCCATAAAGAGATTCTTTGATACTCACCCAAATGAGTGGAAGGTTGTCCAGGGCCACATGACAAGCACTGCATCAATCTACCTTCCAATTGCAAAAAAATCAGGTGTACCTATCTGCATCGCCCATTCAAGAAGTGCCGGCGTAGACAATGGTATTAAGGGCTTTGCCACCAGGTTTTTGCGCACTCCTCTTCACAAGGAAGGCATAACCGATTACAACTTTGCCTGCTCAAGTGAAGCGGGACTGTCTGTTTTTGGAAAAGAGCTTATGGACGCAGGAAAGGTTAAGATCATTCCCAATGCCATTGACCTTAAGCGCTTTGCCTACAACGAGGAAAAGAGAAATGCCATCAGGCAGGAGCTTGGCGTATCAAATGCCATAGTCATCGGTCATGTTGGCAGCTTTAGATACGCAAAAAACCATGAGTTTTTGCTTAATGTATTTGCACAGGTCTGCAGGCTCCTTGATAATGATGACCTCAATCAGTACAGCATGATGCATGGAATGAAGATCAAGCTCCTCATGCTTGGAAGAGGTCCTTTGATGGAGGATATGATGAAGCTTGCTGACAAGCTCCACATCAAAGACAGGTGCATTTTTGCAGGAAATAAGTCCAATGCCAGCGACTACTACCAGGCAATGGACTACTTCTGTTTCCCTTCAAGATATGAAGGACTTCCTGGAAGTGTTGTAGAGGCCCAGGCAGCAGGCCTTCAGTGTCTTGTATCTGACACCATCACAAAAGAGGTGTGTATAACAGAACTTGTTTCAGTCCGCAGCATTACTTCCCAGCCCCGTGACTGGGCAAGGAAGATTCTGGATGATCTGATGCTCAGGGAGGATTATCAGCCTGATGCACTTATGGAGGAGATCAAGGTCAACGAGACCTTCACCAAGATTGCAGGAGAGAGACGCGAGAGCGTATTTGAGACAGAGGATACTCCTGATATTGACATGCTTGATAATGGCACAGGATTTGAAGCTCTGAACATTCCAAAAGAAACTACCAGTCACCACCACAGAGCTATTGAGTATTCAATTGGCGACAGGGCTCAGAGCAGTGACTATATTTTAGGCAAGCTCAGGGATGCAGGCTTTGATGTTAAGTCCCAGGCCAGAATGATGGTCTATTTCTACGAGAGAGGACATTTTTGATGAGCTTATCGGAAAAGAAAAATCTGATGCTTATGGTTCCTATGCTCCACCAGGGCGGATTTGAGAGAGTATGTGTAAAGACCGCCAGGCTGATGCAGGATTATTACAACGTATTTATCCTGATCTTCAGTTCAAAGGACATCAACTATGATGTGTCAGGATTAAATGTCATCGACATAGATGTTCCTGCAAAAAAAGGAGCACTTAACAAGGTTATAAATGTATTTAAAAGGGTGAGCAAGGTCAAAAAGCTAAAAAGAGAGCTTAAGATCGATATATCCTACAGCTTCGGAAGCAGCGCCAATTATGTAAATGTTCTTTCAAGGACAAAAGAAAAAGTTCTGACAGGGCTTCGCTGCCAGACGGACATGGAAAATATCCGGCAGGTCAAGCTCTTTTGCGGAAGATCTGACCAGGTGCTGTCCTGTTCAAAAGAGATCGTTCGCCAGTTAGAAAAAGACTTTGACTATACAAGAAGCACTTTTATCTACAATCCTCTTGATGTGGAGGATATAGAGAAAAAGGCAAGTGAGGATATATCCGACTATCCATTCACAGGTGATAACGTGGTGATCTCCTCCATGGCAAGAAATGATTATATCAAAGGAATCTGGCATCTTGTGAAGGCCTTTTCAATTGCGGCAAAGGACCACCAGGAAGCTCGCCTTATGGTTTTGGGAGCAGGCAATTTTGATAAGTACAGAGAGCTTTCCAAGGCTCTTGGCATAGCGGACAAGGTCTTTTTCCCAGGAGTTAGAAAGAACCCATTCTCTTATGTTAAGGCCTCTGACATCTATGTATGCAGCTCCAATCACGAGGGGTTTCCCAATGCAGTTCTTGAGGCTATGGCTCTTAAAAAGCCCCTTATCTCTGCGGATTGTAAGACAGGTCCAAGAGAGATCCTCTTATCAGAAAAAGAGTACCAGGACCTTATAGACCGCATTCCAGATGGCAGCAGTATACGAGAACCGGTTGAGGGTGAATTTGGTATCCTGGTTCCTGATATGGATGAGCATGAGAACTTCGATCCAGATGTTGTCACCGAGGGAGAAAGGCTTCTAGCTGCTGAGATTGAAAAGATGCTGGCATCAAAAGAGCTTCGGGAAAAATACAGCAAAAAGTCCTATGAAAGAGCTCTTTTCTATACACCAGAATGCTATAAAGACAGTATTCATAAGATACTTACGAGGTACGAATAATGCATTATAATGTTGTGGTTTTTGGAGTAAAAGATACATCTGAGAACATCATAGAATTTATCCAGAGCGAGATCTGCAAGGTGGATCTTGTTATTACCATTGCCCCCAAGGTTTTAGAGCACAACCAGGTTTCGGGCTTTAAAGGCCTTAGCTTTCTTACTGACAAGTTTGGCATTCCTGTATTTGAGGCTGACAGTTATTTTCTGAATGATGAAAAGACCACTGCTTTCATGAATGAGAACACCTTTGGCATCGGTATTGTCATGGGATGGCAGAGGCTCATTCCTAAGGAAGTGCTTGATAAGTTTAATCCTGGAATATTTGGATTCCATGGAAACTGCGGATATCTGCCTTTTGGAAGAGGAAGGTCTCCCCTTAACTGGTCAATTATCCTTGGAGACAGCAGATTTAATCTCAATCTGTTTAAATATGATGAGAAGGCTGACAGCCCCAATGTATTTGCTACGGAGATGTTCCAGATAAACGAGCATGACGACATAAGGACTGCTCAGTACAAGAACATGATGTGTTCTAAAAACCTCATCAAAAAACTCCTTACCACCTACCTTGAGACTGGAACAGTTAATATCAGGACTGATTCAAAAGACTTTGATTCATGGTACAATAAACGTACGGCCAAGGACGGAAAGATAGATTTTACAGACAGGACAAGAAATATCTACAACCTCATAAGGGGCGTCGCAGCACCTTTCCCTGGAGCCTTCTGCTATGCAGATGTTGAGGACGATGCTCACAAGGTAACTGTCTGGCAGGCTCATCCCTTTGACGAGATGATGGATCTTTCAGCCTTTGCGCCGGGAGAGATAGTAGATATTTTTGATGGCAAGCTTGTAGTAAGGACTGTTGACGGGTCACTGCTTATCGACAAGTATGAGTGCCAGACGGAGTTAAAAAAGAAAGTGATCTTAAAGTAAGTTATGAAGAGTATTGCGTTTCACTTAAATTGCCTTGTGCAGGGCGGCGCTGAGAGGGTTGTATCAAACCTTGCCAATCAGTTTGCCAAAGAAGGCATCAAGGTATATGTGGCCACAGAGTGGTATGACAAGGACGAGTTTGAACTGGACGAGAGAGTAACAAGAGTCCACGTAGGACTAAGGCCTGAAGATGAAAAGAAAAACAGGATCACAAAGTTCTTTTTAAGGATCAAGTACCTTAAAGAATTTGTAAAAGAGTATCATCCTGACGTGCTGGTGGCTTTCGCTCAGAGAGCTAATTACAGAGCTTTGATGGCTGCCGGAAAGAGCGACATTCCTGTTGTAATATCCATAAGGACCGATCCTGTTGGTCATTACGACGCCATCTCTGATAAGATCCAGATCAAATGGCTCTTTGACAGGGCAGCAGGCTGTGTGTTCCAGACAACAGGTCAGAAAGAGTTTTTTAAACCTTACCTTCAGGACAATTCAGCCATTATATTAAACCCTGTTAACCCAAAATATTTTGATGTTAAGAGAGTTGATAATCCGGAAAAGGCTGTTGTACATCACGCAAGGCTTGTAGACTTCAAAAATCAGCCGCTTTTGTGCGAGGCTTTTGTGGAGGTACATAAAAAGCATCCTGACTATGTTCTTAAGATATACGGACCTGATTCCTTTGACGGAACAAAAGAGATCCTTGATAAGATAATTGCAGATAATCACGCTGAGGATTACATCCTTTTAATGGGCGGTTCTGATTCTCTTGAAAAAGAGATAATAAAGGGCGAAGTTTATGCCTTTACCTCTGACTGGGAGGGAATGCCTAATTCTCTTTTGGAAGCCATGGCAATGGGAATGCCTATTGTTGCAACTGACTGCCCCTGCGGAGGCCCCAGGACTGTTATGAGAGATGGTGAAAACGGACTTCTTGTTCCGATCAAGGACAAGGATGCCATCGTAAATGGTCTGTGCAGGCTTATTGAAGATAAAGAGCTTGCAACAAGGCTTGGAAAAGAGGCTGCGAAGATAGAAGAGATCACCAATGGCGATGCTATCTTCGTGCAGTGGAGAGACTATCTGGACAAGGTAATTGCTGATTTTAAGAAGTGATTTTATAGGAGAAATAAAATGTTTTCATTTGATGATTACAGAGAGATATTAAGGATAATCAAGGCTACAGGCCGCTATGCAACTTATGAAGAGGCTCTTTCAAAAGACGAATTCATCATCATGCGCCATGACGTAGAGTACTCAGTTGAGAGGGCTTATGCTCTTTCTAAGGTTGAGGAGAGCATGGACTTCAGATCCACATTCTTCTTCCAGTGGACCAACAATTCCTACAATATCCTCTCACGTAAGAACAGGGATATTCTTACTGATATGCATGAGAGAGGTCAGAATATAGGTCTTCATTTTGCCCTTAATGGCATGACAGATATGAAGCTTGTAAGAGAGAGGATCAAGCAGGAGATCGACATGCTCAGCAACATGCTTGGATTTGAGATCAACTCTTTTTCCATTCACAGGCCTTCACCAAGTGTTCTTGCTGAGAATATCAAGCTTAAGGGCATTTTGAATGCATATCAGGACGAGTTCTTTTCTTTTGACCCAAAGGCTACACCTGAGTCCAAGCTTGAAGTCAAGTATATGTCTGATGCGAACCACATCTGGCGCTATGGATATCCTGATGAAGAGACCATAAATGGGCATAAAAAGATCCAGATCCTTACCCATCCATTTGCATGGTGCAAGAAGGGCTACGATAACCTCGATAACTACAAGGCTCTTGTAAATGAGAAGTACAAAGAGCTTATTGATTCAATAGACAACGAATGTAAGGACTTTGGTCCACTTAGAGATGAGTTTGATAAAAAGATCTTTGATATGTGATCAGTCATTTGGAGAAGCTTAAATGTGTGGAATCTGTGGATACGTATCTAAAAAAAGAATAACAGAAGAACAGCTCAGGATAATGAATGACACCATGTACCACAGAGGTCCGGATGATTCAGGTGTAGAGATTTATGCTGGAACTAATGATTACTTCGTGGGATTTGCGCAAAGGCGCCTTGCGATCCTTGATCTTTCACCCCTTGGACATCAGCCCATGCATTCAGAAAATGGCAGAGTATCTGTGGTTTTCAATGGTGAGATATACAACTTCCTTGAGCTTAGGGAAGAGATAAGTGATTATGAGTTCAAGACCAACTGCGATACAGAGGTGATAATTGCAGCTTACCTTAAGTGGGGCATTGACATGGTTGACCACATCCATGGCATGTTCGCCATAGCTCTTTATGACAGAGCAAGTAGCGAAGTATTTCTCATTCGCGACAGGATAGGCAAGAAGCCACTGTTTTACTGGATTGACGGTGGGAACATTGTCTTTGGCTCAGAGCTTAAACCTATCATTAAGTGCCCTGGCTTTAAGGGGGAGATCAGAAGGCAGCTCCTTCCAAGATATCTGTACAATCAGTATATCAGCGCTCCTGAGACCATTTTTACAGATGTGTACAAATTGGAGGCTGGATCAGTACTACGGTTTAAAGACGGCGAGATCAAAAAGTGGAAGTACTGGGATATAAAGAAAGTATATAAAGAAAAGTCCATGGATCCTGTTGGCAGCTATGAGGAGGCCAAAGAGGGACTTAAGCTCAGGCTTAAGAACAGCGTTGCAGCCCGTATGATCGCTGATGTGCCCCTTGGAACTTTTTTGTCAGGTGGCTATGATTCATCTCTTGTGACTGCCATGGCCCAGGAGCTTTCTGATGAACCCATAAAGACTTTCTGTATAGGTTTTGATGTGCCCAGCTACAATGAGGCAGAGTATGCCAAGGAGATCGCAAACTATCTTGGCTGTGACCATACAGAGCTTTACATCACAGAAAAAGAGATGTTTGATCTGGTTGCCAGTATTCCTCAGTACTACGACGAACCATTTGCAGACAACTCAGAGATACCTTCCATGCTTGTAAGCAAGCTTGCAAAAAAGGACGTTACTGTAGCCTTATCAGGTGATGGGGGCGATGAGTTTTTCTGCGGCTATAATGTCTATGACAATGTATGGCAGGCTCAGAGACTGGAGATTCCAGGAGCTATTGTAAATGCCATTGGAGGGATCCCAGTAGGATCTGGAAAACTTATAGATAAGATGCCCTTCAGGGTTAAGGTCATCGCTGGAAATAGAGATCCTGAAACCAAGACACAGCTGGTGTCAGAAGGGTACGTTAAAGCGGCACATGCTTTTATTTCAGGAAAAGAGACACTGGACATACCTGTTTCAGCTCTTGACTATATAAATACAGATTTTAATCTGGGTATTAATGAAGCTCCTGTTTTATATCCTATGGAGAGCCTGTATTCTACCAGGGATTTCCAGGTAAAGAGGATGCTTTTGGATATGGATACTTATCTTCCTGATGATATCCTTGTGAAAATGGACAGGGCATCCATGAAATATTCTCTTGAAAACAGATGTCCAATCATGGACACAGAGGTTATGGAGTACTCATTCAGGATCCCTCACAAGTTCAAGTATCACAACAAAGACAAGAAGCATATCCTTAAGGATATTGCTTATGATTACATTCCAAGACAGATGCTTGAACGCCCCAAGACAGGTTTTGGCGTTCCTATGGATGCATGGCTTCGTGGCCCATTAAAAGAGGCGCTTCTTGACTACAGCAGCACCTCCTACTTAAAGAAACAGGGAGTATTTGACCCTGAATATGTATCAAGATTTATAAGCGATTATGTAGCTAAAGGAGATGCAGGCCCGGCAACTGGAGCTAATTTCAGTAAGATTGCCTGGTCATTCTATATCTTCCAGCAATGGTATAATTATTACATGGTTTAAAAGGAGAAGTAATATGACAAGAGAAGAGATATTTGGAAAGTTAAATGAAGTGTTCAGAGATGTTTTCGAGGATGACGACATAACTGTTAGTGATGCCACAACTGCAGATGACATCGAGGACTGGGATTCTCTTGAGCACATCAATCTCATAAATGCTATTGAGCAGGAATTTGGCATCAAGTTTAACATGGGACAGATCGTGTCAATGAAAAACGTTGGCGAGATGGTAAGCATTATCGAGAGCAAGCTTTCATAAGCTTTTAAGGAGCAGTTATGAAGATTCATCACGTTGGTTACCTGGCCAAAAACCTTGAAAAGTCTGCAGCCAAATTTTTGGAGCTGGGCTACGAGGTTGAAAGACCATGTAAGTACGATCCGATCCGCAAGATAAATATTGAATTCTTAAAAAACGGGGATTACAGAGTTGAACTCATTCAGCCCATGAGCGAGGAATCGCCCATGTTCCCGCTTCTTAAGAGATTTAAGAACACACCCTATCACTTCTGCTATGAGGTGGAGGATGTTGAAATAGCTGCAAAAGAGCTGTCTGAAAAAGGCTACACTGTTATTCAGGAGCCAGAGATAGCACCTTGTATCGATGACAGAAGAGTTGTTTTTATGAACAACATCAGTATGGGGATCATAGAACTTGTCGAAACCAGATAACCAGAAAAAACCGCATATTGCCATGTACATTGGATCCCTGCAAAAGGGTGGCGCTGAGAGGGTTATGAGTAATCTCTGTGACTACTTTTTTGAACAGGGCTACAGGGTTACCCTTGTGACAACATACCTGGCAGCCAATGAGTATGAGGTAAAACATGCTGCCTGGAAGAGCGTACCTGCAGGTGCAGAAAACGCTACGCTGGTGGCTGATCTTGATGAGAACCCTGTATGGGTGGATCTTTCTGGCGGTGAGAAAAATGGTATCCAGAGAGTCTTTTCAGCTCTTCTTAAGTCTGAGCAGAAGGACAGGATCACCAATTTCAGATTAAGACATAAAAAGCTCAGGGACATATGGCGCAGTTTAAAACCAGACGTGGTCCTTAGCTTTATTGGTAAGAACAATATAATGGCTCTTTCAACAGCCACAAGAGAGGGGATCAAGGTAGTTGTTTCCGTCAGGGCAGACCCTGACTGGGAGTATTCTACTACAGCCCTGAAGGCAGGAATGCTTTCAAACTTTGGCAAGGCAGCAGGTGTTGTTGTACAGTCCAACGGAGCAAAAGAAAAATTCCCGGGCTACATTCAAAAGAAGTGCACTATTCTTCCAAACTCCATGGATCTTTCCTTTGTGAGAAAGCGCTATGTAGGTGAGCGTGAAAACACCATAGTCATGGTGGCAAGACTTCATGAGAACAAGAATCAGGGTCTTGTTATGGAGGCCTTTAAAGAGGCTACAAAAGACAGATTTAAAGATTATAAGCTCGTATTTTACGGAGACGGTCCAGACAGACTTAAGCTTCAGCACAAGGCCACTTCCATGGGAATTGATGACAGGGTGGAGTTTAAGGGCAATGTAAAGCACGTGGCCGAGCACATAGAAAAGGCCAAGCTATTTGTCCTTGCATCAGGCCATGAGGGAATGCCTAACTCCCTTATAGAAGCCATGTCCTTGGGACTGGCCTGCATATCAACGGACTGTCCCTGCGGAGGACCAAGGGACCTTATCACAGATGGTGTGAATGGACTTCTGGTTCCTGTAGGCGATGTTAAGGCATTGACTAATGCTATGGTAAAGGTACTTGAAGATGAGGACTTTGCTAACAAGCTTGGCAGTGCAGCAACAAGCGTCCAGAAAAGATTTGCTCCTGACATTGCCAATGCTATGTGGAAGGAATATTTCGACAAGATAATAAGACAGTAAATAGAAAACAGATAAATGAAAAACCTCGGCGCTCTGCCGAGGTTTTAGTATATCTACTGAGTGGGGGAATCCACAGCCGCTTCTTGAATTATAAGCCTTGTGGAATGAATATCAATAGCCTTTCGCGGCATATCCTCGTTGAAGGTGAGTCAGTGGGGACGTTACAGTTTGACTCACTGGGGAGCTGTGAGTCAAACTGTAACGTCCCCACTGACTCACCTCCAACTGCGGTATTCCACGGTGCTATTGACATTCATCCCACAAGACTTTTTTGGTGATCAAGCGGCCATGGATGGGGACGCTATTCCGCACCATCGTGTTCGCTGTGACGTTAATTTAATACCCCTGACCACTTTGGACTCGTAGGTATTATGGCTTTTAAAAAATAGCGCTTTTTATTTTAATAAAGATAATACCCAAGGCTATCTTACAACTGTCAGGTATTAAAAACTGAATGTGGTTTGATAAAAACTTGCATAAATTGCAGAGGAAAGGTCATACCAATAGCCACTAACTGTTATTGTGGTATTAAAAGCGCCTAAAATATTTATTTAAAGCAAGAAATCCATAAGACCAGCCATTAGTAATTCGTGAAGTGGTATTAGGTAGCTCATAATAGGGGGCAATCATCAAATCTTAAACAGCTCTGGGACAAGAATACTAGGGCAAGTCCGTAATGAGATTCGATAACGGTTGATATTGCCCCAAATACTACGGACTAGAAGAAGGGAAAATGCTATACAGTCTGAATTTCACAAATAACGCCATCCTATTGGCATAATACCGAACACCACAAAATGACGGCCCCAGATATGCCAAAAATCCCCGCTGGTAGCCAGCGCTCTTCATGCCACTCCCTGTTCATCCCCCGTTTGATTACCCAAAAACGTCCACCGGAAATCGGTCAAGTGGACCATGGAATACCGCAGCAGATACGGATGGTGGGATCAGCTGAATTGCTGAAAACACCTAGTATCTGCGAGGATATGCCGTGAAAGCTACTTGGGCGATTTACGGTGGACGTTATAATTCAAAGAGCGGGGATGAACCCATATTATCTTACTGATACCTTGATATGGCTGTTCTTGTTCTTGTAGTCGCTACTGATCTCCAGCTTGTAGGTGGCATTGCCATCGGCGTCTTCAGACACTTTTTCAAAGCCCTGAAGGGTGTAGAAATCTTTTACCATCTTGTTCTTGGCAGTAGGATAGTAGTAGCCATAGATGGTTTTAATGCCCTTTTCAAGGGCTTTTTCGTGAAGTGCATCCATCATTGCAAATTCCATATCTCTTTTAAGAACGCGGCAGCTCATGAGCCACAGGTCGATGTGGAGCTCGTCGCCTTTTATGCTTCCGGCAATGAGAGATACGATACCATTATCGCCAAACTTATCTGATAGGCGCCCATAAAGTGTTATGCACTTTGGATCATTGGCCGTTTTTTCAATGTCATCGGGGCTGTAGCGTTTGGTGGTCAAATTGAACTGATTACTCTTGTTGGTGAGCTGGGCTATCCTTGGAATATAGAGCTTTTCAAAAGGAGCAATCTCAGCCTCCATATCAAGGGAAGTGAGGTACTCTCCGTAATCAGCAAAGCTCTCCTCAGCTTCAGTGCGCTTTTTGTTGGCAATGTACATTTCGTTTCTTTTCCTGTCATCCTCAGATACAGAGGTGGCTTCAAAGAAACCTGAGTGATCAAGGATCCTTATGTAGTGCTCAGGAGTGTCTATTTCTGGGACTGCAGCCCCCTTTACCTGTCCTTCGATGATGGCTCTTTCTGCAGGATTGTCATCTACAAATACCAGGGAATCAGGTAGTATGTTCAGCTCTTTGGCAATTGACTTAAGGTTCTCGCTCTTTGGATCCCAATTAGCTCTTATGGCCACAAAGTCGTCGGGCTTAAGGATTCCATCTGGGTGAGAAAGGCCTGCCATGGCATTTTCTTCCTCGTTCTTGGAATCAACGGTTAAAAGGACACCGATGTCCTTTTGCATTTTTACATAGTGCTGGAACTCTGCGTACACCTGACCAAGGTTGGTTTCCTGACCAATCTCAATCCCGTCAACGCCATCGTCTCCAATGACGCCTCCCCAAAGAGTATTATCAAGATCAAGTACAAGACCCTTTTTGTTCCTGCCATAGATTGACTTGATAATGTTGGCTACGCTGAAGCTAAGGGTTGGGATTGCTGGGATGCACAGGGCGTATTTGTACATGTGCCAGGTAAGTGGATCAGACCACTCATCAAGGCCATAGCAGCTTGAAAGGTAGTTTATATCGTTGATAAAAAAGCTTGTAGAGTTATCAGAAGCCTGCCTTGCAAACTGAGCAAATTTCTCATTTAATCTGTTTATGAACGATACTCTTCCGTGGACATCGTAGAAGTCACGGTTTCCCATAAGCCTGTAAAAGGGAGCTTCAAAATTGTTCTGGATAACAGGGCAGTGATAAGTCTCTATCAGTTTTTTCCACATGGTCTCAAAGTGCTGGTAAGTCTTATCAAGCTTATCCTCAACAGTAGCAGCATCGTCGTCCATTGTGGGATAGTCTGTAATGTTGCGGTTACTTGTGTGTATAAAGATCACATCAGGAGAAAATGAAGAAAGCTCCTCTCCAAACATGGCATCCTGCCAGTACTGTCCATATTCTGATTCATAGAATTCTGGTTCAATACCGTAGTTTAATAGAAAAAGCTCCATAACCTTTATGATATCGTGAGTGGTTGAACCTCCAAGAACCGCGATCTTCTTGTGAATGCGCTGGCTACCATCAGCTAAAAGAGCTTTCTTTATGCTCTTTTTCTTTTTCATAATGTAGTTGCTATCAAAAGGATATTCTAGTTCTTTCATTCTTATCTCCGAAATGTAGTGTTTTTAAGGGGAATTTAAGTCTGTTTCATCATATCACATTTTCACTTAGGTTTGTTTATACCATAGAAAATGATATAATTCATTTGATACTAGGGCCTTTGGCCTTGGGAATTGTGAAAGGAATCATATGTGCGGGATCGCAGGACTTTTGAAGTTTAAGGGCGACGTCAGGGGCAACATCCAGAAGATGAATGAAAGGATGCTCCACAGAGGCCCTGACGACGGCGGTATTTATATAAGTGAAGATGGCAGCGTGGCGCTTGGTCACAGGCGCCTTTCTATTGTGGATCTTTCTAAGAATGGTGCACAGCCTTTTGTGTCGGCATCTGGCAGGAACATAATGGTATATAACGGCGAGATATACAATGCTGGAGAGCTAAAAAAAGACCTTGAAAAAGAGATCTCTTTTCGCAGTACCTCAGACACAGAAGTGCTTATCGAAGCAATAGAAAAGTATGGAATAGACAGGACTCTTGAAAAGATCAAGGGAATGTTTGGCTTTGCTGTTTTTGATAAAGAAAAAAGGACAGTCACCCTTGCCCGTGACAGGATAGGGGAAAAGCCCCTTTACTACGGAATGGTAAACGGAGCATTTGTGTTTGCATCCGATATAGGCTGCATCAGAGTGTTAGATGATTTTACCAATGGCATAAGTACAGATGTACTGGACATATACTTCGAGGATGGTTATATTCCATCTCCATATTCGATCTACAATGATATCTACAAGCTTGAGCCTGGCAAGTACCTTACTGTTAATGTTGACAGTTTGGAGACTTCGCAAAAAACCTACTATTCTCTTAAGAATGTAGCTTATAAAGGACAGCATGACAGGTTCAAGGGAAGCTTTGAGGAAGCCTCCCTGGAGCTTGAAAGGCGACTTAAGGATTCTATAAAAGGTCAGATGGTTGCGGATGTTCCTCTTGGAGCATTTCTTTCTGCCGGAATAGACAGTTCAACTGTTGTATCTCTCATGCAGTCTATTGCTCCTGGTAAGGTTCGCACCTTTACCATTGGCATGAACGACGATAAGTACAATGAGGCTGTTTATGCAAAAGAGATAGCACAGCATCTGGGGACTGACCACACAGAGCTTTATATCACAGAGGATGACGCCAAGGCAGTTATCCCAAAACTCCCATTTATGTTTGGTGAGCCCTTTGCGGATTCTTCCCAGATCCCAACATATCTGGTCAGCAAGATGACAAGAGATCATGTCACTGTGTCGCTTTCAGGTGATGGTGGAGACGAGCTCTTTTGCGGATATAATTCCTACAGGTCAGTCAGCAGAGTCTGGAATAAGATAAAAAAGATCCCTTATCCTTTGAGGAAGGCGTTAAGTGAAACCCAGCTTCTCTTTGCTGGAAGCGATATAACCGGGGATCCGGGAAAAGAGGTTAAGTACCTCAAGGCAAAATATATGGGAGCAAGATCTCCCTATGAAGTTCACAAGTTTGAGCATGAGACAGATCCTTTGATAGGACAGATTGCCCTAAAAAAGGGCACTGCCAAATATAAGTGTATGGACATTCCAAAGGACTTTCTTGGGGAGGTCAATCACGAGGTCATGCTCATGGATATGCTTTTGTACCATCCGGAGGATATTCTTGTTAAGGTTGACAGGACAGCTATGGCGGTATCCCTTGAGACTAGAGTTCCAATGCTTGACAGGGACGTCGTGGACTTTGCCTTTAGTCTTCCCATCGAGTATTTAAGGGATGACAAGACTGGCAAAAAGATACTCAGAGATGTATTATACCGATATGTGCCAAAAGAGATGATGGAACGCCCCAAGAAGGGATTTTCCATTCCAATAAGCAAGTGGCTCCTGGATAGTGACCTTAGGCAGTGGGCTGAGGAGCTTTTAGACAGAGACAAGATAAGGCAGCAGGGAATTCTTGATGCCGATGTTGTTCATAAGATATGGACAGACTTTACTACAAGGGGAATATACAGAGTGCAGATATGGTACATTCTGATGTTCCAGCAGTGGTATGAGGAAGAGTTTTAAATGAGTGTTACATCCTTTAGTTTTTTGTGCTTTTTTGCACTGGTTTTGATCATATATTACGCGCTCCCTGTGTTGACCAAGGGGCGCGGTCAGTGGGTCGTACTTCTTTTGGCGAGTATGGCCTATTATCTGTTATCTGGCAATGAGGTTCTGATAATCTATCCAGTAATTTCTTCGTTTATCACCTGGGGGCTCCTCCAGATCCTTTCAAAGACATCAGAAGAAAACGTAAAGGTAAGGCGCATGCTCCTTGTGCTTGAACTTGTAACGCTCCTTGGAATACTGGTGGCATTTAAGTACACCAAGCTTATTCATAAGGGATCAATAGTTCCGCCTTTAGGTTTGTCTTTTTATACCTTTATCCTTCTTGGATATTTTGTAGAAGTATACAACGGACTAAGTACTGCTAATAAGAGCTTTTTAAAGACGGCTCTGTATGGCATGTATTTCCCGGTTATGATATCAGGTCCTATTTTTCAGATAAGGGAAACGGGAGAGCAGTTCTTTGAAAGGCACAGGCTGGATTACAAAAATCTTACCTTTGGCCTTTTTAGGATGCTCTGGGGATTTTTCAAAGAGCTTGTTATTTCCGAGAGGCTTGCAGTTATTGTAAACACAATCTACAACGATGACACTGCTTATCCAGGAACTTACATATGGATCGGTACAGTGTGCTTTGCGCTTCAGCTCTACACTAATTTTTCCGGATGCATGGACATAGTGATTGGTATTTCAGAGACCTTTGGCATCGTGCTTCCTGAGAATTTCAGAACTCCCTTTTTTGCAAAAAATATCAGCGAGTACTGGCGCAGATGGCATATCACTCTTGGTGTGTGGATGAGGGAAAATGTCTTTTACCCGCTGCTCAGGACCAGGATGATCACTGGACTTGGCAAGGCGCTTAAGGGTAAGCTCGGCAAAAAGAAAGGTAAGCAGTACACAACTTATGTGGCTATGTTTATCCTTTGGTTCTCTGTAGGTATGTGGCATGGCGGAGAGATGAAGTATGTTATCGGATCTGGCCTTCTTCACTGGGCATACATTGTTCTGGGCGAGATAACACTGCCGTTTTTTACCTGGCTCTTTGCAGAGAAAATGCATATGGATCTAAAGAGCAAGGCGGCGGATGTATTCAGGGTTATAAGGACTTTCTTCTTTGTATGCATCGGCGATCTGTTTTTCAGGGCAGATAATGTTCCCCACGCATTAAGAATGATGGCGGAGGGCGTATCAAAGTTCAATCCCTGGGTTTTAGTTGATGGAAGCATCTTTGAGCTTGGACTTGACTTTGTGGAGATAGGGATATTAGTTGTTTCTCTTATTATCCTGGTGGTGGTTTCAACTGTGCAGTACAGGATGGAACTTAGCGCGGATGGAGCTTTGGAAGGATCAAGATTTAAGGGATACTCAAATGTAAGAGAATATCTGGCATCTAAAGGCACTGCCATCAGATGGATAGTGATAATAGCATTTTTATTCTACTGCATATTGCTGGCTGAATATGGCCCTGGCTATAGCGCGGCTGAATTTATATATAAGGATTTTTAATGAACAGAAAACAGATAATAACTTCAATAATTTTCATAGTGCTGGTGCTGTTTTTGGGACTTCACCTTACTTACATCCTTCGAACCAACGGAGATGTTAAGGACAGGTTTGTAGGTTTCTATGCGGAAAAGAATGATACCATCGATGCGGTATTTATTGGCTCAAGCCCCCTTCCTGCCTGTGTTGCAACGCCAAAGATCTACAAAGAGAGCGGGATCACAATTTACCCTTTGTCTTCTAACATGCAAAGACCAGTTGCCACCAAATATCTTGTGGAAGAGGCACTAAAGAGCCAAAAGCCAGATCTTTTCATATTCGAGATGAGGATGTGGACTGCGGCAGATGAGGATCTTCTTGGAAATATGGCCCACACAAGGGAAGTTACTGACAACATGAAGTATTCTGTCAACAGGATTAAGACCATCAATGCAATGGTTGATGACAAAAACGACAGGATAAATTACTACTTTGATATTTTCAAATATCATTCAAACTGGAAGACATTGTTCTTGTGGAGTCAGTTAAGAACTGCGTTTTACTGTTACCCGGAAGATCTTAAGGGAAGCCTTGTTGAGACAGAAGTAGGTCCCTGCGATCCGCCTGTCATGTTGCCAGAAAGTGAAAAGGAACCTATTCCATCTGAACAGGAAGAGTACCTCAATGACCTTCTTGATTATCTTGATGAAAATAACATCAACGCACTTTTTGTTGTAACACCTTATGATGCCAAAGAACATGAACAGAGACGCTTTAACTATATGGCTGACATCATTTCAAAAAGAGGATATAACTTCCTTGATATGAACAGGCATTTAGATGAGATCGGAATAGATTTTTCCAGAGATATAAAAGACTATGGAACCCATACCAATGTGGCGGGAGCTGCAAAGGTAACGGACTTCCTTACACAGTATCTTATCGAGAATTATAGGGATAAAGGCATAGCCCTTTCTGATGATCACAGAGAAGATCCAAGGTACAAGTCTTGGGATAAGGCCTATGACAAGTGGCAGACAGAATATGAAGAGGGACTTGATACTATTGACAGTAACCTTGAGAATGGTATCTACTATGAGCTGCCTGACGAAGATGACTGAGATGCTCACTTATGGTATAATTTCATATGTATATGCAATTTTGTCGGAGGGGATATGATAATAATCCAGCTCAAGGGCGGACTGGGAAACCAGATGTTCCAGTATGCTCTTTACAGAGAATTACTTCATAGAGGAAAACAGGTCAAGATCGACGACGTAACGGGATTTGAGAATGATAAGTTAAGGAAGCCTGTTTTGGATCGTTTTGGAATAGAGTATGAGAGGGCAACACCTGAAGAGGTAGTGGCCATCACTGATTCCAAAATGGATATTTTTAGCCGTATAAGGCGTAAACTGACAGGCCGTAAGACCCACAGGATAGATGAGACTGAAGGTATCTTTGATCCCAAGATTTTAGAAGTTGATGAAGCGTATCTGGTTGGCTACTGGCAGTCAGACAAGTACTTCACTTCACCAGAAGTTATCGAACATCTTCAGGAGACCTTTGCAAAGAGACCTCAGGAGATAATGCATGACTCAGTCAGCTGGACTACCCTGCAGCAGATCGAGTGCAGCGAGTCTGTAAGTATTCACGTTAGACGTACAGATTATCTGGACGAAGAGCACATCAAGATCCACAACCTGTGCTCAGCAAAATATTATAAAGACGCTATCAGCATGGTTAGGGAGAAGCATCCCAACGCTGTGTTCTTCATCTTTACCGATGACAAAGAGTGGTGCAAGGAGCACTTTAAAGGTCATAATTTCATTAACGTAGAACTCCAGGAGGGCGAATTTACTGATGTTGCAGATATGCTCTTAATGAGCAGATGCAAGCACCACATTATAGCCAACAGCTCCTTTAGCTGGTGGTCAGCGTGGATCGGGGATTCTCCGGAGAAAATGGTCATCGCTCCAGCAAAGTGGATCAACAACAAAAAGATGGATGACATCTATACAGAGCGTATGACAAAGGTGGCAATTTAAATGAATCTTTTGAAAAAGATCAATTATATATTTGACAAAAAACAAAAAGGACAGCTTGTACTTTTAGCTGTCCTTATACTGATTGGAGGTGTCGTTGAGACTCTTGGTGTTTCAATGATGATCCCTGTTATTTCAGTTATCTTAAAACCAGAGTCCCTTCACAGGCAGATCGACAAGTACCCTGTCCTTAAAAGCGTCATCGAAGGGATGGGGCTTGACAGTGATCTCAAGCTGGCAAGTGCTCTTTTGATCATTCTTATATTTCTTTTTATATTTAAAAATCTCTATCTTCTGTTTCTTGTTTACAAGCAGAACACCTTCATATCACATGCCAGAAACGACATGATAAGCAGAGTCATGAGGGAGTTTTTGAACAGGCCCTACGAAGATTATCTCGGGGCAGATATCCCTACAGTATTCAGAATAACTGACAGTGACATCCCCAAGACATTTACACTTATGCTGTCGATCCTGTCACTTACAACAGAGCTGGTAGTTTCCATCTGTCTTGGAATAGTTCTTTTATTTGTAAACTGGCAGATGACTGCACTTATCCTGGTTGTCCTTGCTGTTCTGACCCTTATCATCACCAAGATATTAAAGCCAAGGCTCAACGTGATCGGCAGAAGAAATCAGGAGACTCAGTCAAGGATAGCAAAGTGGAGACTTCAGGCTATTTATGGTCTTAAGGATGTAAAGGTTTTAAACAGACAGGATTTCTTTATCAGGAACTACTACGAGCAGGGTAAGATAGGAGCTGACATCGACAGGAACTATGTCGTAATGAACAACATTCCAAGGCTCCTTATTGAGACCGTGTTTATTGCTGTGGTTCTTTTGTATGTGCTTTTCTATTTGCTTAGCGGAGGGGATGCAACATCTCTGCTTCCACAGATCACAGCATTTGGTATGGCAGCAATCCGTATCATGCCTTCTGCCAACAGGATAAATACTTATCTTACACAGATAGCCTACAACCAGTACAGTCTTGATTTTGTCTACAACAACCTGACAGAGTCCATGAAGACAGACAAGGCCATGAGGGCAGAGAGAGCAGCCATTGCAGGACCAGCTCTCCATTTGGAAAAAGAGATCCAGATGAAGGATATTGTTTTTGCTTACCCTGATTCTGAAGTAAATATTTTTTCTGGTGCCAACATGACAATCAAAAAAGGACAGTCTGTGGGACTTATGGGACCATCTGGTGCAGGTAAGTCCACAATAGTTGATATCCTTTTAGGACTTCTTCACGTTAAGTCTGGAGAAATACTTTGCGACGGCAGCAATATCTTTAGTAACTACGAATCCTGGCTTGCCCAGATAGGTTATATTCCTCAGTCCATCTACCTTGTGGATGAATCCATAAGAGAGAACATCGCTTTTGGTATCGACGCAGAAGAGATAGACGATGACAGGATCTGGGAGGTCATGGAAGAGGCACAGCTATCTGACTTTGTTAAGTCACTTCCAGAGGGACTTGATACCAAGATCGGCGACAGAGGCGTAAGGCTCTCTGGCGGACAGAGACAGAGGATCGGTATTGCCAGAGCTCTTTATCACAACCCTGAGATCCTGGTATTTGATGAAGCCACCAGCGCTTTGGATAACGAGACAGAAGCAGCAGTTATGGAGGCCATCAACAGCTTCCATGGCCGCAAGACCATGATCATCATTGCCCACAGGCTCAACACTATTGAGAACTGCGATGTGATCTATGAGGTTAAGGATCAGACAATAACACAAACGTCTCTGGAAGGAAGAGCAGTAATTCACTAATTTTGGAGAGGGCAATGATCGGAACAGAATTCATACCGGGATATGGTCTTGGTAATCAGTTGTTTTTCTATATAACCACCAGATGCATCGCTATGGAGAAAGGCGTGGATTTTGGCTTTGTTAATCCTGGCCAGATAGGTAATGTCTTTCATTCCCAAAAGGGTATGTACTTTATGGATCCAATTGATCTGGGAAAAGAGATTACCAAGGATGAGATGAAAGACTACAAGATATATCATGAGCAGGATGACAGACTTTTTATGGGAAATTCCAGACATGATATGAGTAATGGCTGCTACATAAGTGGTGTGGACAAGGCACTTATGGAAGTTGAAGATGGTACTATCATTTATGGTAATATGCAGGCCCAAGAGTACTTTGAAAAGTATCGCAGTGAAATTAAAAACTGGCTTCACGTAAAAGATGAAGCAGAATCTTATGAGTATACTGCTGACGACCTTTGCGTAATCAACTTGCGGGGCGGTGAATATACCAATCATCCTGAGCTGTATCTTGACAGATGCTATTTTTTAAATGCTATAAAAAACATGAAGAAGATAAATCCCAAGATGCGTTTTATGGTTATTACAGAGGACGAAGAGTCTGCTAAAAAGGTTCTTCCAGAATTCGAGTGTCACCACTTTGATATGGGAAAGGACTATGTGACACTAAAAAATGCAAGATATCTGATTCTTAGTAATTCCTCATTTGCCCTGGTACCGGTGATGTCAAGTACAGAGCTTAAGATGGCCATCGCTCCAAAGTACTGGGCAAGACATAATATTTCAGATGGCTTTTGGTCATCAGAACAGAACATCTATAGCTTTTTGACATATCAGGACAAAAAGGGAGATCTCTTTTCCGCTGAAGAATGTAAAAAAGAACTTGAAGAATATAAAGAGAGATCTGCTCTTTACAGAAGGCGTAATAAGCGTCCTGGAAAGATAAGATTTTATTGCCAGATAGTAAGAAGAAAATGCCTCTATGGAATATTCTATTTTAAAAAGATATTAAGGTCTTTTGAGAGGCGTGTAGGTATCATAAAAACCTATAACGTATGAATGCGGAGTTTTATGAGTGACAAACAGAAATTGCAGTTGCCACAGGTAACACTGGTGGCCATGACAAGTGTAAATGTATATGAGACTGTAAGGGCTATGGAGTACAGCATGAGAGGGATAGACTTTGGTGATGCTGTACTAGTCACAGATAAAAAGCCCTGGTTTCTTCCAAAGAACATCAGATACAGTCACACAAGTAAGCTGGATAATATCGACAAGTTCAATTACAAGATGGTATATGAACTTAAGGATCATATAAAAACTGACTTCTGCCTGGTGGTCCATGCGGATGGTTTTGTTATCCACCCTGAAAACTGGAGGGATGAATTCCTTGACTACGACTATGTAGGATCTCCTTGGCCACTTCCCAAAAACGACTATGCATACAGAGATAGCAAAGGTCAGATCTGCAGAGTTGGAAACAGCGTATCCTTAAGATCAAAAAGACTTTTAGAATTTCCTTCTGCCCATAACCTGAAGTGGGAGAGGGTAGACGATGGATTTTACAACGAAGATATTTTTATTTGCTGCCACTCCAAGAATCTCATGGAGGAGGAAGGCATGAAGTGGGCGCCCTTTGACCTGGCCCTCAGGTTTGGAAGAGAACATCCACTTCCTGAAAACAAAGGAATTGAGCCTTTTATCTTCCACAAATGGTGGGGAGAAAATGCTGATTATCCAAGATTTTACAGCCCTAAAAAGAGATTCAAGATGGCTGTCAGACCATTTCTTTTCTGGAGACGTTCAAAGAAGTGGAAGAAGGAGCATGGAATAGAATGATCTTTTCAATCATTATTCCTATATGTAACGCCGGTGATTACCTTTTGGAGTGCGTAAAAAGCGCAGTTTCACAGGATATTTCTTTTGCTGCTCCAAAGGAAGTAAAAGACGTGTACGAAGTGCTCCTAGTGGAAAACGGGTCAACCGACGACAGCCCAATGATCTGCGACGAGCTTGCAACTAAGTATCCACAGGTTAATTGCATCCACGAAGGGAAGATTGGGCTCTATGCTGCAAGGCAGGTTGGATTTAGTAAAGCACAGGGTGAGTACCTTATATCCCTCGATGCGGATGATGCTCTTTTGCCTTGTGCATTAAAGGAGCTATACCTGGCCATAACTGACTGTCAAAACAATAATGAGAACGTGGAGCTTTTTATCTATGACGCAGCAGATATGAGGCATCCAGACAAGGCTCTTTCTGAGAGGATATTTACTCCTGGGTACGCTTACGCAGCAGATGAGAAAAAGATATTTGTTGAGCAGCTCTGCAGGGATGATTCCATAAACTCCATGTGGATAAAGTGTGTCAAAAAGACTATTGCCTGTCTTGGAAAACAGGAGATGTTCCTAAACTACGGAGAGGACCTGTATCAGACAGCAGAGTACTTAAACAGGGCAGCAGCTGTCATGTATATTGATAAGATACTTTATCTGTACAGAACTGATGCCAGCAGCATGTCCACCACCTACAGTGAGACATATCTGGAAAATGAAAAGATTACATGGAAAAAGCTTGATGAGATAGCAGAAAAATGGTGTAAGGATGAGTTTACTGATCTTATTGATGAAAGAAAAGCCTTAACCTGCACCATAGCTGTAGCAAGACTCATATATTCTGATCTTAAACAAAAAGAAAAAAAGATAAAGCTGGATAAACTCTTTGAAGATGAGTTTTATAAAAAGTATGGGAAGGTTTCTCTCCCTTCCTGGGCACAGGAAGAACCAAGGTTTGTAAAGGTTTTGCAGGACAGTGCTGATCCCAGGTCGGCCCTGCTTAATAATGCTCTTAAAAACAGAGTAAAGAGAATTGTAAAAGGATGGATAAGAAATGGTCATTGATCTTTTGCCATTTTTTAATGAAATAGATATTTTGAAGCTTCATCTTGGGATAATGGATCCTTATGTAGATAAGTTTGTCATTGAGGAGTCCACAGTGACTTTTTCAGGAAAAGAAAAAGAGCTTTCCTTTGACAGCAATAGGGATAAATTTTCCAAGTACCTGGACAAGATAGTTTATATCAAGGTTGAAGATACTCCAAGGAATGCTTCCACTCATCAAAGGGACTACTTCCAGAAAAATCGCCTTATAGAGGGCCTTCAGCAGCTTGGAGCAGGCAGCGATGATGTGATCATATTTGGTGACTGCGATGAGATCCCTAATCCGGTGGAGCTTGAAAAGATCATTAAGAATTTTGATAAAACAAAAGTCTATCACCTGGCTCAGAGGAACTTCTACGGATTCCTTAACATGGAGGAAAAATCAGGAAAGCTTCTTTCTATCACAAGGGATTTCCCGGAGATTGCTGACAAGGACAGAAAGTGGCTTGGAACCAAGGTGACTTCAATAGACAACATTCCCAAGGAGGGAATAGTAAGACTCCGTGATCTTTGTGCTGTAACAGATGACAATGCAGTGAGAGTTGCTAACGGAGGCTGGCACTTTGGATATATGGGCGGAGACCATGAGACCAATCCTGTTAAGAGAATCGGTGTAAAGGTTGAAGCAGCTGCCCATCAGGAGTACAACGAGAGGGAAATAATCCTTGAAACCATGGACAGGCTTGTGCTTGGACAGGACATCTTTGGAAGAGATGCAAGGTTTGAAAGAGTAGAGATAGATGACAGCTACCCTGAGTACCTAAGGAATCATTTGTCAGAATACGAGCACCTTGTGATGCCAAGGATAACTATTTTTTCAAAGTGTTATCACAAGTTTGATATTACAGTTGGAAGATTTTTTAGAAAGGCAATCCGGAAGATAAAGAGGATCATCTTCAGATAAACCAATGCTGAGCAGATTTTTTACAGATGAAAGTAGAAATAAAATAGTAAATACTCTGTTCTACCTGGCTCTTACCATAGAGCTGGTTCTTATGATCGTTGAAAAGAGTGAGATCCACATTGGATTTGAAAGCTATGTGTTCAGATTAACTTTCTTTTTGACCCTTGTAGCTGTTGCGCTTATAAAGAGGGATAAAAAAGAGTGGATAGCTGTTGCTGCCATCACCGTTTTTACTGCAGTATGTTACAAGTTGTCTGGAAAAAACGACCTTCTGCGGATAGCAGTATTTATCATGGCTGCCAGGGACATTGATCTTAAAAAAGCCATGAAGTACAGTTTTTATCTTTGCCTTTGCGGCTTTTCAGTTATAGCTCTTTTGTCAGTTTTTGGAATACTTGGGGATGTGGTGCTGGTGGCAGACTATGGCCGGGGAATTGCCAATGAGTCGAGACTTGTCCTGGGCTTTGGTCATCCAAACACCCTTATAGGATGCATTTTTGTGCTGGTACTTATGTGGCTGTGGATTTACGGAGAAAAAGCCAAAATCTGCTATCACCTTGTGGTGATCGCAATCTCTTTCCTGTTTGCAATATACACCAGGTCAAGGACAGCTATGGCAGTTCTTGCAATGGTTTTGTTTTTGGGGCTACTACTTAGGCTGTTCCCTAAGCTTCGGGATGTGAAAGCCATCTATATTCTGACTGGACTTGTTACTCCTTTTGTATGCATCTTTATTGCAGTTCTGGCAGCAGGTATGAGTCAGCATATTTATGTGGGAGGAGGTTTTAATACTCCTGATAATATCTGGAGAATTGAAGAAGTTCTAAACTACAGGATCAGCAGCATCTACTATGAGGCCCTTGATAGAGGAGCAGTCCTTTGCAACTGGAAGCTATTTGCGGGCCATAGCGCTGATGGATACTTTGATATGGGATGGGTCAGACTCTTTTACTGGTATGGAATCATACCAACAGCGCTCATTGCAGTGGCAATCATGCTTTTGATCTACATTTGCTATAAGAAACGGGACCCGTGGACACTGTTGATAATACTGTCAGTTTCCGTATATACTATAATCGAGGCGACCTTTGTTTCAAGGTACATTGGAAGGGCCTTCTATCTCATGATCGCTGGCGTATATTTTGGATATTTGTTTAAGGGGAAAACAAATGAGTGACAAGCTCAGAAAGAAACTGTTCTATGCAGCTACTTTAGCCAATTTCATAATGATCACAATATATGAGTTTCTTACTCCAAACATGTCTGATGATGTCATCTATGCTGATGCAGTTGCTGAGGCAGGGAACTTCTTTGACCTGTTTGCTCAAGAGTATGAACACTATATGTTTCATACGGGCAGAAACGTGGCGCATATTATTTTAAGGATCTTTTTGTACATAGGGAATAAAGGCGTTTTCAATATTGCAGCTGGAATTGTGTTTACTCTTTTATCACTTTGCATCTACAACTGCGTTGATAATAAAAAGAACTACGACCTTCGCATATACATTGGCATACTGATCCTTATGTGGCTCTTTGATCCAGCCATCAGTAACAATGTACTGTGGGAGACCGGTGCTTGTAATTATCTTTTTACTGCAACCATAATGTTCCTGTATCTGACACTGTTCAGGAGCGCTTATTTAAAAGACAGAGCGACTACCCCTTTATTTGCTATTGGTATGTTCCTTCTTGGACTACTTGCTGGCTGGTGCAATGAGAACTCCTCTGGTGGAGTTATCTTTTTCGTACTCTTACTCTTATTCCTTAAATGGTACAGGGAAAAGAGCTTTAAGGGCTTTAAAGCCTGGATGATATCAGGCCTTTTGGGAAATATTATTGGCTTTATGATAATGATCCTTTCTCCTGGAAACAGTGCAAGGGCAGCAGCTGCTGATGAAGCCCACACTGGACTATTGGCCATGGCAGCAAGATTTTTAAGAGTAACTCTTACACTTAAAGATAATTACCTGGTACTTATGCTGGTATTCATAGTTCTTTTCATTGCCATCGCATACAGGGCAGGAAAGAGCGGAATTACTGAAGGCGCTGGTCCAATGCTTTTATTTGGTCTTGCATTTCTTGTTACCAGCTATGCTCTTATCGCAGTTCCGGATTCTCAGCTTCGTACCTATTACTGCGCAAGTCTCTTCCTCATGACAGGAATAGTAAATGGTTTCGGATGGGTAGTTAATAAGGGCTTTAAAGAAGATGTTGTTCAGATCATGGCAACCAGTCTGATTACTGTTTTCTCAGTTCTTTTCCTCTTTACCTACATTGAAGAGGGCGCCAATCTTGCCAGAATAAAGAGGGAGTTTGACGAGAGAGAAGCTTATTATAAAGAGATGGTAGCCAGGGATGAGATGGTCATAGAAGCTCCAATGCTTCGCCCCGACTGGGAGAGCAGATATTCAATGGCTTATGAGTCAGACATCTGTGAAGATAAATTCAACTGGCTTAATGTAAGTTATGCCCAACACTATGGCCTTTGGTACATCATTGGCGTAGACAGAGAAAGCTGGACAGGATACTGATAGATAATGACAGATAGTAGAGAAAAAATAGCAAGTATAATAATCCCTGTTTATCAGGCAAAAGACACACTAAAAACGTGTGTCTTATCTTGTTTAAACCAGAAATTTGTTAAGCCACAGGAGATGGAAGTTATTCTGGTGGATGATGGTTCAACTGACGGCTCATCAGAGATCTGCGATGAGCTTATGCGTGAGTATGGGGATGAGCGCATTGTGGTGATCCACGGGAAAAATCACGGAGTATCCCATGCCCGCAATCTAGGAATAGAGAGAGCAACCGGAAGATTTCTTATCTTTGTGGATGCAGATGATAAGGTAAATGAAACTCTGATAGACAATATGACCAAGTACGCTGACGAGGGAACAGTACTTGTTGATGAGACAAAAAAGTATGTGGGCTTGCAGAAACTCAGCGGCTTTCAGTATATAGAGAATGTTATCCTTAACGAGAATACCCACGTATGGGGTAAGCTTTTTGACAGACATACCATAAATTACAGAAACATCAGATTTAACGAAAATCTCACTATCGGTGAGGACCTTATCTTTTTGATCGATCTTGCTCTTTCTCAGGAAAAAGACCACACAATAAGATGCATAACTGAGGAAGATTATATATATAACGACAACCAGGACGGGGCCATGGGGAGTGCCTTCAAGGAGAGCTACATGGACCAGTTTGTGTGCTGGAAGATGGCTGAAAAGAAACTATTGCCTTACAAAAAACAGGTGACAGAATACGCCTTTGTGAGCCTTTCCTGCAGTCAGATAATGACAGCTCTTTTGGTTGTTGGCAAGGTGGCTGTACTTGGGAAAAATGAGAGGGATGATGTGCTTGCAGATCTTGCTGTTTCAGAAGCGAGGGACCAGATAGACCATGCTCTGAAAACGAGAGGGGCCTTTGCAGGGCTTTCTTTCGGCTACAAGATCAAGGTTATGCTCTTTAGGATAAGTCCTAAGGCCTATCTTGATCTATACTACAAACACAAGAAGGGATGAAAGACATCATGAGTATTGATCTGGGAAGACCCATAATTCTGTATATGCATGCCGGATCTGGCAATCACGGCTGCGAAGCCATCGCAGACAGCCTTATCAGGATCATCGATGCTATCAGAGCATATAATGGCGCAGATTCACGAATGCCAATAGTCCTGGTGACCAACAGTGCCAGGGAAGATAGAAGGTACAGGCTTGGGGATATTGAAAAGAGCGGCCTTTGCACCATCGTGGAAGAAAACCACATAGACAGACATTTATTTGACCACGTTATCTACTACGGATACAGAAAACTGTCCGGAGACAGAGAGTCTTTTTTAAGATACAGATTTAAAGATGCCTTCAGGGTATATGAGGAGAAGTGTGCTGAGGCAGAAGTTCCAGCTTATGACCCTCAGGATACAGGACTTCGCCCGCTGGCTGTTTCCATAGGAGGAGACAATTACTGCTACCCTGAGATGGTAGATGATCTTATCCTTGCCCACAACGTCTTTAAGAAAAAGGGTTTTGATACTCTTTTGTGGGGATGCTCAATTGAGCCGGACTCCTTATCAGGAAACCAGAGACTTGTAGATGATCTTAGAAGCTACACCCATATAATTGCCAGAGAATCCATCACTTATGGTGCTCTGGTCGGAGCCTGCATAGACAAGGACAAGTTAGAGATCAGGAAAGACCCTGCATTTGAGCTGTTAAAGGATCTTAAGCAGGTTCCTGAAAAGATTCAAAACGGTGGACCTGTTGGAATAAACTTAAGTCCAATGGTCCTTGAAAGAGCCAAGTATCCTGATAAGGTAAGGGACAGCTACAGGAAATTCATAAGGTTCATTCTTGATACCACTGACAAGGACATCCTTTTGGTTCCTCACGTTATATGGGGCCACACTGATGACAGAAAGCCACTTGGGGAGCTTTACGAGGAGTTTAAGGATACAGGCAGGATACAGATGGTTGAGGACAACTCAGCGGAGGTATTAAAGGGGTACATCTCCTGCTGCAGTTTCTTTGTTGGTGCAAGGACCCACAGTACTATAGCGGCTTACAGCACCGGAGTTCCAACTCTTGTAATTGGCTATTCAGTAAAGAGCAGAGGAATTGCCACAGATCTTTTTGGAACAACAGACCACTATGTGCTTCCAGTACAGGAGATTGAGGATACTGACTCACTTATAAATTCTTACAAGTGGATCATGGAAAACAGGAAATAATCTATTGGGGGATTACGAAATGTTAATTGTTCAGATTGCAGGAGGTTTGGGGAACCAAATGCAGCAATATGCAGTTTACTGCAAGCTTCGGGACTTGGGAAAGGATGTTAAGCTTGACCTGTCCTGGTTTGATAAGTCCACACAGAAGATCATGTTAGCGCCAAGGGACTTTGAACTCTCACTTTTTAAGAACGTGGATTTTGAGGAGTGCTCAGACAGTGAGAGGGACTATTTCCTAAAGAGAAACATATTCCAGAAGGCAGCAGGTAAGGGCCTTAAAAAGCTGGGTATCTGGCAGCACGAAAATCCAAAGGTTTTTGCAGAATCAAAGATGTACCATGAAGAACTCTTTTCGCTGGAAGATAAGTACATCACAGGATATTTTGCCTGCCAAAAGTACTACAGCGACATAATGGATGAGCTTACCAAGAAGTTTGATTTTCCTGCGCACTCAGATGAAATGCTTCACACAAGGAACATGGCTCTGGTAGACAAGATGGAGAATGAGACTTCTGTAAGCGTCCACATAAGAAGGGGTGACTACCTTGATCCCCCTAACGCAGCAATCCTTGGCAACATCGCCACTGAAGAATATTACAAGGGCGCCATGGATTATTTCAGGGTAAAAGATAAGTCTACACACTTCTACATTTTTACCAGCGACCACGAGTATGCAAGAGAAAACTTCTCAGATACTTCGATGTACACTATAGTTGACTGGAACACTGGTAAAAACTCAGTGCAGGATCTTATGCTCATGAGCCATTGCAAGGGTAATATCTGTGCAAACTCAACCTTCAGTTTCTGGGGAGCAAGGCTCAATAAGAGACAGGATAAGACCGTTATCCGCACCTATAAAATGAGAAACAATCAGCCGGTTCAGCCAGATATCATGCATGATTACTGGAAGGACTGGATACTTATGGATGAAAAAGGGAGCATTATCTAAATTCCATGGGAAGAGTTAAGTCGGCAACAAGAAATATTGCATTTGGATATGTAGGGCAGGTGGCAACTGCTCTTATTTCCTTTGTCCTTAGAACAGTATTTCTGCTGCACTTAAATAAGGAGCTCCTTGGCATCAACTCCACCTATACCAACGTTTTAGCTGTTCTTAACATGGCTGAGCTCGGTATCGGAACAGCTCTTAATTTCAGCCTCTATGGTCCTGTGGCAAGAGGGGAAAAAGAAAAGATAAAGTCCTACATGAGGCTGTACCGCAAGGCGTACTTTATCATAGCCTGCGTTGTAGCCGGCGTTGGCCTTTTGATCTCTCCCTTCCTTAAATTCCTTGTTAAGAATCCGGGGGATGTTTCGCTAAGAGACCTTACCCTGTTCTACTTCATATTTCTTTTCAACACAGTCAGCAGTTACTTTGTAGCCTACAAGTATTCCCTTGTAAATGCCGAGCAAAAGAACTACATCCAGACCAACATAAACACCATTACAAAGGTGATCACATCACTTTTGCAGATTGTGATCATCGTAGTATTTGAGAACTTTTATCTGTTCCTTCTTACAGATGCGGCAGTTCAGCTGATCCAGAAGATATTTGTATCTCACTTCCTTAACAGGATGTACCCTTACCTCAAGGAGAAGGATGCAAAACCTCTCTCCAAGGAAGAGAACGATGAAGTCTGGAAAAAGACAAAGGCACTTGTATTTCACAAGATCGGAGACGTGGCAAGGCTTCAGACAGACGCTCTTATCATCTCAAGTTTTATCGAAGTTTCCGTGTCAGGCTTTGTAGATAACTACAACCTGGTGATAAATTCAGTGGCGAACTTTGTAAATATTATCTTTAACTCAGTTATCTCAAGCTTTGGAAACCTCATTGCCACAGAGTCCAAGGAGAGGCAGTATTCCATGTTCAGGGTCTACAGGTTTTTTGCATCCTGGATCTATGGATTTTCCTGCGTTGGGTTCATGATCCTTTTGACTCCCCTTATCAGCATCATCTGGGGACAAAAGTGGGTCCTTCCGTCAGCGGCGGTTTACTGCATCCTTACGGACTATTACTTTAAGGGTGACAGGATAGTTCTTAGTAACTACAAGACAGCGGCTGGAGTGTTTGAACCTGACAAGTATCTGGCTCTCATACAGGGAGCTGTGAACCTTGTTCTTTCAATCCTCCTTGTACAGACACCTCTGGGGCTTACTGGAGTGTACATTGGAACCATTGTTTCAGGTCTTATTGCCAACATCACCAAACCTGTTATCATTTACGGTACCTGCTTTGGAATGAAAGCTTCCGGATATTTCATAGACACCTTGAAATATCTTCTTAGCATGGTCTTTGTACTTTTTGTGTGCAGGTTCATTGCTGGATATGTACTATCTGAGCTTAATATCTTGAATTTCTTTATCATGGTGATAGTGATAACAGTTATCTTTAACGGCGTGTACTTTATCTTGTATGGCAGATCTGAAGAGTTTAAATATGTTTATGCAAGGGTGAAGGAAAAGCTCTCAAAAAGAGGATGAGCATATGGATGAACGTTATATCGGGCTAGTAAAAGAGACAATAAGAGAACTCTCTGATATCATGAATGTCTCTATAAAAGATCAGTTTAAAGACGCCATAAAAAGTGCCATGGGAAGATCGGTAAGGACCAAGGATCCCATGTTCTGGCCAGCAGGAATGCTGATTCTTGGGCTTGTGGAAGCAAGGGGAAAAATTGCTGACAAGTTATATGGCCTTGAGGATATCTCAAAAAAAGTAGACCTTGATGGTCTTGTCTGCGATATCGATAAGGCTGTATCTGACCACCTTGCCCTTTGGAATGACAAGTACGGCAGCAGGATAGATTACATTGATGATGCGTTATCCGGAGCAGCTCTTATAAAGCTATACTGCCAGCTTGAGGCAGAGGGAAAGGCTGAGGGGGATCTTGCTTCTTCCTGCAAGCAGGCTGCAAACAGGATTTATGGCTATCTTACTGCAGCCCCCAGGGATAAGACTGGTTCCATAGTCTATAACCCATCAAGAAGCTGTAGTGTCTTTGCGGACGGGGCTGGTCAGACTTCAATGTTTCTTGTGCTCTATGGAAATGCCTTTGGAGATAGCAGTGCTATAGAACTTGGAGAATTACAGCTATTAAACTTCCTTAAATACGGATGTGATGAGAAAAGCGACCTGCCATATCACGGCTATTCCATAACTGAAAGTGGTGACATGGAAGCATTAGTTGAAAAGAAAGGCGTCCTGTCCTGGGGAAGGGCAGCAGGCTGGGTCATCATGGGACTTAGTGAATGCAGGGGAGTACCTGAACTTAGGGACTGGTATGACAGACTGGTAAAATCTCTTTTGACATATCAAAAGAAAGATGGCGGATTCGCATGGCAGATCCAGGCCACAGAAGGTCATCTTGACACATCAGCAACAGGCATGATAGTTTATGGACTTGGCGGCGCAAGTGAAGGCTCTGCCGATATCAGTGACACCATAGAAGCGCTGTGGCAGAATATCCAGGATAATAAGGTTCTGGGAAGCCTTTCATCTTGCGACGACTTTGGGGTTCATTATCAGAATTATGGGCATTACCCATGGGGGCAGGGAGCAGTTTTAGCGGCTCTGTCTAAATAATTTTTGGAGGCATTAGTTTTGGAACATAGTAAAAAGAGAGGTTCCTTCTCAGGAAAAATCGGGTTTGTTTTATCTGCAGCAGGAGCTTCAGTGGGACTTGGGAATATCTGGAGATTCCCTTATCTGTGCGCAAAGTACGGCGGTGGGATTTTCCTTGTAATCTATATAATACTGGCACTGACCTTTGGATACACCATGATCGTAGCGGAGACAGCCATTGGAAGGCACACAAAAAAGAGCCCTGTTGGGGCTTTTAGCTCTTTTACAAATAAAAAGCACATGATCTTTGGTGGTTGGATAAACGCTATTATTCCGATCCTGATAGTTCCGTATTATTCAGTTATCGGTGGCTGGGTATGCAAATATCTGTATGACTACATCACAGCTGATGTAAATGTGATCGCAGCAGATGGCTTCTTTACAGACTTTATCACCAATGGAGCGGAAAGTGAGTTTTGGTTTTTGATCTTTTCACTTATTGTGCTTCTGATCATCTTCATGGGAGTAAGAAGAGGAATAGAATCTGTATCCAAGATCATGATGCCAATACTTGCGGTACTTGCGGTTATCATCTGCATCTACTCAGTTACAAGGCCAGGGGCTTTAGAGGGAGTTAAGTATTGCCTTATCCCTGACTTTTCAAGGTTTTCAATCATGACCTTTGTATCCGCCATGGGCCAGATGTTTTATTCTCTTTCCATCGCTATGGGTATCCTTATTACCTTTGGTTCCTATGTGAAAAAAGATGTAAGCATCGAGCAGTCCACAGAGCAGGTGGAAATATTTGATACAGCAATTGCCATTATCGCAAGCCTTATGATAATCCCTGCTGTATTTGCTTTTTCAGGCGGAAGCCCAAAGACTCTAAAGGCTGGACCATCTCTTATGTTCATTACAATGCCCAATATCTTTGCCAGCATGGGCTTTGGCAAGATCATTGGAATACTGTTCTTTTTACTTGTTTTATTTGCAGCTGTGACGAGTGCTATCGCGCTTTTAGAGAGCGCCGTATCAACCTTTTACGATGAGTTTAAGTGGTCAAGAAATCTTGGAACCAGTGTAATGGGCCTTATCATGGTGGCCCTTGGCTCACTGTCATCCCTTGGCTATGGACCCCTTGGCGGTGTTACCATCTTTGGAATGCAGTTTTTGGATTTCTTTGACTTTTTGACCAACTCCATCATGATGCCCATAGCAGCTCTTTTCACCTGCCTTCTTGTAATTAGGTATATGAGCATTGCCCTTT
>CAMVJI010000003.1 GCA_947167765.1 uncultured Butyrivibrio sp.
GATCTACTGCAATAAGTTCCTTGTCTCCGTCATAATAACTTTTTTTGATAACACTTTCTTTCTTGTCAACCGTAACACCTGCCCAGTTACCGATCTTTTCACTGCGACCTGTAAGAGCGTTGTACATGGTTGTTTTGCCACTGTTGGGGTTACCCGCCATAGCAATTCTCATCTCTTTTTCCTCCTAAACACTGCTTATTATCATTCAAAATACGTAAGGCGTATCTTGCGAACTTACTCTACTCTGATAGCCTCAGCTAACTCCGGATCAATATTATATCTTGCATCCTTGATAGCAACCACCAGATTTTTCTTCTTGTCTACAACTGTGATCTTCTCTCCGCTGTAGCAACCAAGGGAAAAAAGAAAGCTCTCCATCTCCTCATCGCCTCCAGTAGAGATATTGTCAATTGTATATTCTGTGCCAAGAGCGGCTTCATTAAGTGACATAGACATATCCACCTCCATCATATCATTCATATAGTTAGCTGGAGTTAATATTAATTAGCCTTTGCTAACTCCAATTAGTAGGATATTCTTATTAAGAATAATTGTCAATAAAAAATTTTAATTTTATAGATATTTTCTATGTTTTTGTAATATTTTGGAGCAATGGAAATGCCGCATTGGCAAGATGCGGCATTTTAGGTAGGAGATTTCTTATGACTTGGCTTGTCATTTGATTAGCTTTCGCTAACAATATGTATGTTAGCATCTGCTAACAGTATTGTCAACACTAAATTTTAAAAAATTTAAATTGTGTTAAATCTATTTTTGTAGTATGCTTATTATATCTAAGAAAGGCGGTACTGTATTATGGCGTTACAAGAATCTGGGGAGATGTATTTAGAGACAATCTACGTTCTTTCACAGGAGCATCCTAATGTCAGAGCGGTAGATATTGGCGAAGAGCTTGGTTACTCAAGACCATCTGTTAGCCGTGCTATGCATGTGCTCAAGGATGAAGGTCTTGTTAAGACCGATGATTACGGTTTCGTCAAGCTAACAGAGGCAGGCAATGTCCTTGCAAAACGTATCTATGAGCGTCACACTGTACTGACTCAGGTACTACTTGATCTGGGTGTTGAGGAAAAGATAGCCTCCGAGGATGCTTGCAGACTTGAGCACTACATAAGTGATGAAACCTTTGATGCCATCAAGGCTCATGTTGCTCAGTACGGCAGCAAGAGTAAAGGCAAGAGCAGAGCTAAAGGCAAGACAGGCGCCAAGGCGTAAGGCAAGACAGGCGCCAAGGCGTAAGGCAAGACAGGCGCTAAGGCACAAGGAAGGCATAATATAAGCGGGCTTGATATGATATGTGTCCAGGATTCTGGGTATATATCATATCGAGTCCGCTTTTTTATTAAGGCAAGAATTGTGCCATATGATCCAAGTATAAATTGTGCCATGTAATTAAAGTATAAAAAGTAGTCTCCCCAAAAAGTTCTTGTTTTTTGTGCCATCTAGTGCATTATCAGCATATGCACTCCCCAAAAATCAATAGCAAGAACAATTGTTGTCGATATACTGTATTTTCTTTGGGGTATCATATGCATATAGTCTCAAATATGGCACAAACCCATGAATTGCTAAAGCGCAATTGCTAAAGCACCAGGTTCGAGAGAGTTTAAAAAAGGCGGATTCTAACGAACCCGCCTTATTACCGCTAATCTATCAGCATATATCACTTGTCCATTGCTTCCAGAGCCTTCTTCAGCACTTCTGTCCCCTGCGTGTAAAGCCTGGCAGCTTCCATAGCAAGGTCATAAGCCTTGTCATTACCAGCTTCCCTGATATGCTCCGCAAGATGCTCCAGCTCTGCGGTGTGGTCAGCATTGTGGGTGACCATATAGTTCATAAGAGCATGGAGCTTGTCAGCTGGCGCAGCGCCATCGCGATCATGGTGATGGTGATGATCATGGTCATGGTCGTGATGATTGTGGTGATGATCAGGGTTATGGTCATGTTCGTGTCCGTGGTCATGGCCGTGATGATGTTCATGTTCATGCTCATGCTCATGATCGTGTTCATGCTCGTGTGGGTGAGAATGTGTGTAAGTATGACTGTGCTCGTGTTCGTGTTCCATACCTTGGCTCCTCCGGCTATTGTTTTCATGACTTTTAGTCACATTTCTAGTTATCTGTATTTTACCATGTGCTAATGCCATTTACCATGGACTATTCTTTATCCCACGCGGGTGAAAATAAGGTGATTTCAAAATGAGGTACAATACACTGAATTTCAAGAATTGTACCGCTTTATATATATATCCATTTTCACCCAATTTCCATCAAAAAATCCTAAAATAAAAGAATGTTTTCCTTCAAAACATAACTTTTTTTGCAAGCTGTGGGTGAAAAAACTTGATATAAGAAAAGAGGTACAATCAAGCAGTAAAATTTGATTATACCTCTTTTGCAATTATATTTATTGTGTGTTCGTATAAATATTTTATGCTTTACTTAGCAACAACAACTGATCCTTTGTGGCGGAAAATCTTAGCTGCTCCGCCGTGCCTGATGGTATCCTTTACAAAGGCGTTCATGATCTCGTTGTATCCGCACTTGCCATCCTTGGTGAACGAAGGCTCAAGGGCATCAAACTCATTACCTTCATATGTGATAGTCATTGCGCCGCCGTCTGAAGTCTTCATGATGATAAGAGTGTTGTCACCATTTTTGACTACTGTATATTCATAGTTTTCGCTGCTAAGGAAATCTTCGATATCCTCAACTGCACCTTCCATTGCATCAGATGCTGCATCCATATTCATAGGTGCAGGTGTCTGCTCAGGTTCATTGTCCATTGCAACAGGCTCTGTGATCTCAACTGTTCCAGATGAAGCTGCTTCCCGCTCTGCTGCCATCATTGCTGCTGCCACAGGGTCGATATCTGCAGGTGCTTCTGCGCTTCCCTCTGCCGGCTCTGCTTCAGCTGCTGCCATTGCTGCCATAACTGCATCCATGTCTGAGGAATCCTCAGAAACAGGCTCTGCTGTAGGCATCTCTTCTGGCATCTCAGGCATCGGCTCTTCTGATGGCATCTCTACTGGTATCTCTGGCATTGGTTCAGGGGTTGGCTCCTCAACTGGCATTTCAGAGGCTGGCTCCCCTCCTGTCAGTGCATCCACTTCTGCATTAAGGATTGCATCAAGGTTTTCTGCAGGAGTTTCATCTGCAGGCGCTGCCTCTGCCGCCATCATAGCGTCTATATCTACTGGCGCCTCTGCTGTGGCTTCCTCTACGGGCATCTCTGGCGATGCTCCTTCAACTGGAGGCATATCTCCAGCAGCGATCATTGCTGCCATAACAGGATCTATATCTGGAAGCGGCTCTGATGCTGCTTCCGCAGCTGCTTCAGGAGCTGGCTCTGCTGGAATCTCTGGAGTGGGCTCTGCCGGTGCTGCGTCTCCCGCTGTCATTGCTGCCATCATTGCATCTATATCTACTGGTGCATCTGCTGGGGCTTCCTCTGTAGGTGCCTCTGGGGCTGGCTCTACAAGTGCGTCAACTTCTGGCGCTGGAATCTCTGGAGTAGGCTCTGCTGGCGCTGCGGCCCCTGCTGCCATTGCTGCCATCATTGCATCTACATCGGTAGCAGTCTCAGCTGCTGCCATTGCTGCCATCATCGCATCTACATCTACCGGTGCTTCTGCTGGAGCCTCTTCTGCTGGAGCCGCTTCTGCTGGTGCTGCGTCCCCCGCTGCTATTGCCGCCATCATCGCATCTACATCTACTGGAGCATCAGCTGCTGCAGCCTCAGGAGCTGGTTCTGTAAGTGCACCAAGATCAGCTGGGGCTTCTGCGCCTGGAATATCAGGAATTGGTTCCATTATCGCATCAAGATTTGCCATAAGGTCATCAGTAGGAGCAGCCTCTGCAGGCACTTCCTCAGGTACAGGTTCTGTAAGCGCACCAAGATCAGCTGGAATCTCCTCTGCTGGTGCCGCTTCGCCCGCTGCCATTGCTGCCATCATCGCATCTACATCTACTGGAGCATCCTTTGCAGGTGCCTCCTCTACTGGAGCTGCAGGCATATCTGCAGTCATTGCTGCCATCATTGCATCAAGATCAACAGCATCTGCTCCTGGTTCATCTGCTACAGGAGCAGTCTCAGCAGCCATTGCTGCCATCATTGCATCTATATCCACTGGAGTGTCCGCTGCAGGTGCCTCTGCTGCAGGAGCTTCATCCGCTGGTGCCGCATCAGCCGCAGCCATAGCTTCCATAGCTGCTGCCATAGCGTCAGCCTCAGCTGTCTCAGCAGGACTTGCTGCACTCTCACCTGCAGTTGCTGCCATGATCTCATCCAGATTTGGAATATCCGGTATAGGCTCAGCTGCAGCTTTTTTACGTCCTCTCTTTGGCTTTGGCTCCTCTGCAGGCGCCGGCTCAGGCGCTGGTTCCCCCTGAGACATTGCTGCCAAAAGATCATCTACATTGGCTGTAGAAAGGTCCTGTCCATTAAGAATATCCTGAGTGCTCATGCCGTCCATGCTGTATCTCCTTTCAAGAGTTATCTTAAAAAGTAATAGCGCCCATAAATCCACATAAGGCGTCTATATACATTATCGTTTATTTCTTTTAGAATTAACAGTTAATTTTTTATTAATTCTGACTTTTTCACAAATTTCTCAACAAGCAGCATTAAATGCAAAAGACTGCAGCGAAGACCTGTCACGATCTTCTCTGCAGTCCTTATTATTTTAGCCTAAGACTGTATCACAAATCCCTTGAATTATCACATCTTCTCAGGTTCTGGATACTCTACTCCAAAAGTCTCAACTGTTACAGTCTTCATGACCTGAGGATTAACTGGTCTGTCATTCCAGTCAGTGTCTGTCTCAGCGATCTTGTTAACAACATCCATTCCCTCAGTAACCTTACCAAATGCAGCGTAGTCGCCGTCAAGGTGAGGCGCATTCTTGTGCATGATAAAGAACTGTGAACCAGCTGAATCAGGCATCATGGATCTTGCCATAGAAAGAACTCCCTCCGTGTGCTTAAGGTCATTCTTAAAGCCATTTGATGAGAACTCTCCCTTAATGTCGTAGCCAGGGCCGCCCATTCCTGTTCCTTCAGGATCTCCGCCCTGAAGCATGAAGCCCCTTATAACTCTGTGGAAAATAAGTCCGTCGTAGAAATTTCTTTTGATAAGAGAAATGAAATTGTTGACGGTGTTAGGTGCGATCTCTGGATAAAGCTCTGCCTTAATGACGTCGCCATTTTCCATTGTGAATGTAACTACTGGATTCTGTGCCATTTATATAATTCTCCTTAAATCTATTACTGTGCGATTATCTGAACTGCGTGAAGGTATTCATCTGAACCGTGCTGGCAAACAACCTGAACCTTCTTGTCGTGGAGAAGTACAGGGCATCTTGAGAAGTTGGTTGATGCGTCAAGTCTGATCTGCATTGTTCCGCCATCCGTCTCGAGGAAAAGAGTATTCTCCTTGGTCTCACTTGTTACTCTACCAGTAACTGTAACCTTCTCTCCACCAAGAGATGTCTCAGCAGAAGCCTTGGCTGTATTATTTACCATCTTGGATGAGTGGTTCCACGCGTCGCTTCCTCTGTAGAAATAAACTGTTACAGACTGTCCAGGAATAAGAGTTCTGCACTCGCTAGCATCTGTTGCAAGGTCAAGAACGAACTGCATTGTTCCGCCTGAGGTCTCAAGGTACAGGATTGATGAAGTTGTGCCCTTCTCAACTGTTCCAGTAACTGAAGTGCCAGAAGCTGTTCCAACAGAAGATCCGCCTGAAGAAGCTGTGGTGCTACCTGTATCAGAAATTGAAAGAGCATGCATATATGCATCTGAACCTCTTGCGCAGGTAACTGTAACAGTCTTGCCTACGATAAGGAATCTGCATCCGCTTAAGTCTGTGTCCCCATCAAGCTTGATCTGCATTGTTCCGTTATCTACAACAAGGTAAAGAAGCTCTTCGCTTGTTCCCTTGGCAACGCGGCCCTTAACTGTAGCCTTATTGCCTGTGTCTACAGAAACCTTACCAGCAGATGAATTACCTGTAAGCTTGGTTGCGTGCCAGTATTCATCACTTCCTACATAGCAGTTAGCTGTGATAGAATTGCCAGGCAAAAGAAATTTCGCATTGGAAAACTCTGTATTTCCATCGATCTTGATCTGAACAGTACCACCACTGGTTGAAAGATAGAGAACTTCAGAGGTTGTCTTCTCTGATACTGTTCCTGAATAAGTCATCTCTGCAGCCTCAACTGTGGTTGGAACATCTAAAACCACAAGACATGCAAAAAATAGCATGATTGTCGATAAAACCATCGCACATATTCTTTTTTTCATAAAAATTACTCCCTTCACAACACTAAATATTCCTCATAGTTATCTTGATTATACATCATGTTGTGGTACGTTGTAAACTTACCTACATCCGCACATAAAAAACTCCCTGTTTTCACAGGGAGTCATACATTATCTCACTTTCGTGGTCCTTGAGCCACTTGCGCCTTTCCTTGTAATCTGGAAGGATCTTTTCAACTTCCGCCCAGAACCTGGGTGAGTGATTCATCTCTTTTAAATGGCACAGCTCGTGTACCACAACGTAGTCAACTATCGTCTCTGGAGTGCGCATCAGAAGACAGTTAAAGTTAAGATTCCCCTTACCTGAGCAGCTTCCCCAACGGCTCTTTTGCATCCTGATGGTGATGCGGCCATAGGTAACTCCTAAGATGTCCGCATAGTAGCGGACTCTCTGAGGGATTATCCGCTTAGCCCTTGTTACAAGGAGCTTAACTTCCTGGGGCGAGAGCTCTTTTTTCTGTGACTGCTCTTCCTTACGCTGTCTCATCTTGTTAAGGCTCTTATCGATCCAGTCGGCCTTCTCTCCAATGAACCGGTTGATGTCAGATAACGGTGCTCGGTTCGGAGCCCTGACGATGACCTGGGCGTCTGTTGTCACCTCTATTGAAATTGTCTTCCGCCTGCTGCGGATCAGCCTTATCTCCTGTTTCATAATAAGTAAGTATAACACAAAGTGATGGAAAGGCGCTTCATTCCTTATAAATCAAAGCCTGTATGGAAAGTTCCTTATGCTCTGCATACTCTTTGATAAAATCCCTTATTTCAGGGTCTTTATTGATGGAGTCACCATAGCCGTAGCACTGACGTATGGTACCATTTACCTCCTCCATGGTAATAAGAGGCTTGTGGATATCCTGATTGTTCCTCAAAAATAGTATCCTGCAGTTGCCTGCAGCCATCTTCTCAATATAACCAGCCCTTCCTACGCAGTGGTTAAGCTGCCGTCCCTCATTTATGATGTCACGGGCATTTTCCGGCATTATGACAGAGTACTTCTCGGTCCTGTACTCCCAATCACTACTCTCTTTCTCTCTTATGCTGCTGATGCGTGCGTCGTACTTTTCGATCTGGCTTACACAGCCTATCAGATCTATCATCCTGCCAATCTTGTCATGCTTATCCTTGATGGCTGAAGGCTTTGTATTAATAGGTGCATCCCCAAATGCCATGACCTCCTGATATAGAGGATCATCATCTTTCATAGCATCTCTGTAGGCCAGATACCTTCGGCGCATTCTGATGTAGTCATAATACTCGCTGCAAAGATGTTCTCTTTTTTCTGCTTCAATTTTCTCAAGGGAATTGATGGTCCCTGCTGCCTGGAAGACCTCCTCCCTTGTGATATTGTGGGCCATGCCCCAGTAATTTCTTCCTTCCAGATAAAAGCTTGCTGCGAACATTCTCTTTTTAACGTCGGGAAAGTACTGCTTAAAATCTGGATCTTTCATGCACTGGACAAATTTCATGAGATCAAGAGGCAGCGTGATCTCTTTTAGAAACTTCACCTGCCTTCCAGTTATACCAAGAAGCTCAGGCAGTGTCATCTTGGTATCCTTTACTTCTCCCTCATAAATACTATCCAGCACCCGTTTGTACAGCTCGTAATCCACCTTGGCCGCCTGCTCTGCCGAAAGAAAGATCGACTGTGCCAGCATTTCTCCAAAGTTTATTTTGTTTCCACCGCTGAACTTGTACTCGATAGTACTTGGCACAAACCTCTCCATGCAAGTGTTTTCGAACAAATCTTTGTCAATGCATCTCTCATCAAGATCACGGCATGTTTGAAAATAATCCTGCTCCTTATCCAGGAGCCACGCGCCTGTTATGGGACTTTGTATGAAAAAGAATGACCTGCTGCCGTCAAAATATGCCCTGATCTGCAGGGGCACTGCAAAAAGATCACTCTTTCTCTGACCTGTAACCACCACCAGGTCTTTTTCTATTCTCACGGCTTTGTCTGGAGCCATTTTTCTTCCAATAAGCTCTCTTACAATGCGTCTTGGAATGTCATTAAGTTCCCTTAACTGAGGAGCTGCAATCCGATAAATTTTGAGGAACTCGGCCAGCCTAAACATCTTACTTCTGTCTGCGATATCCATGGCCATCAGGAAATATTTTTTGTTAGCTATCTCTGCCTTTTCTGCGAACTCCTGTAATAGTTCCACCTTCTCCCAGGCACACATAGTATCATAACCATCGTTGTAGTTTTTTAACTCCGTTAGCATCATAGGGGTCGTGAACGCCCTATTACCATCTGCATCTTCTTTGATGATGGCATTGTCCAAAAACACAAGCCTGGATACTTCTTTTTCAGTGTTCTTCTCTTTTACCTCATTTTCAGGAAGTGAGAGCACTCTGAAAACAAGCTTGTTTTCTATTATTGCAGGAACCACAGTGGGTGTGTTCATCACATCACCTCCTCATCGTCTTCACAGGAGCCTTCGTTTTCAAAATCCTCCTCTCTGAATTCCTTAAGTTCATACTGGTTAAAATTGTCTGAATAGTCGAAAGGGTCATCCAAAATCCTGATATTTATGGGATTTTCCCATGCATTTCTTATATCCTGACTCATCCCATCAATATATATATTGACGTTTTTATCCTTGGTAAGATTATCAATTCTTTTGGCTGCCATCTCCCGAATGGCGTCAATGGGTATCTTCTGTCCGACTCCATACTCCTTGGTAGCCAGTAGCATTATTGCCTCTACGAAGGCAAACAATCTAATTTCATAGTACTCTTTTCTCCGATCAACCAGGTCCAGGTGTTCTACCTCGTCCATAAGATGTCTTATGACATTGGCCTCCATTCTTTTGGTCAATTCCCTTTCAAGGTTGCACCTGGCTAGGTCGTATATGTTTTCCTCAATCATGGCAAATTCCAAGTAGGTTAGTTTCAAAGTGCTTTCCTGATCGTTTAGGTTAAACTTGGTGTTGTAGCGCTTACGTTCCTCGGTAAAACTATCAAAGCCGAGAAACTCTGAGTACAAAGTCTTCGAGAGATAATAATAATTAAGTACCATGCCCTTTTCGGGACACTTCCCGTTGGTACAAATATTGCTGTAGCTGACCACAAAGTCATCAATGGGCTCTGCTATCGCTTCTGCCTCTTTTCCATTAAGAGACTGGTCTACAGGGACAAAGACCAGATCGTAGCTCCTTTCCAGTTTTATCCCGTTCTCACTTTTTGTGATATGGTAAAAGAAATCATTCGCCATGAGGTTCTGTTCCTTGATGAACCTCTTGTACTTTGAGTTGGAATATGTCTTAAACAATTCCCCGAAGGTGACGTAGTTGTCCGTCAGCTCATCGTTCTTTTCAAGGAGCCAGTCAAAGAACGATCTGCTGAGGTAAATTCCATTCTTTTCGTTATTACTTAACATGGTTTGCTCCTCCTTGAGTGGTTAGTAGCACTTATGGCCGATGCACTTTCCAAACCAGTCACTTTCTGGATATGTGAAGATTTCGCCTGGATGTTTCACTTCCCAGACTTCCTTTCTGTACTTCTCCACAATGCTGTCCGGAGTGTAAGTCCATACCCAGTCCCAATAGTCCCTGTCTATTTCGTCGCGGATCTCCACGACTTCAGGCCACTGTGCCCTTCGCTCTGCCAGATACCTTATCAGTTCCTCATTCCCAGTTTTCCTGTAAGTATCTTTAAGGTATGCTCTCTGTTCAAGGGTCAGGTCGGACAAGCTCTCAAGGAGCTGCTCAAGCCATTCTGGATATTCTATACTTTTCATGTGAGTTCTCCTTTCGCATTTTCTATAGTTTAATCCGTTGGGGATGGAGATGGAATAAACTGGTGGATTAGGGTGGGAGATTTGGAAGAAATAAACAGAGCCATATGGATCAGACTGATCACAATGAGTTATCTGGTCTATATGGCTCTATTTTTGTGCATTGCCCTAGTGGGCGTCAGTATTATTTCTACATAATATTCATAACAATTAAAGTAAGTTAAAGGAGGAGTGTCAATGCCCTAGTGGGCGTCAGTATCATTTCTACGGAAGAATGATGAAACTTGTAAAAGTAGCAACAAAAATGTGTCAATGCCCTAGTGGGCGTCAGTATCATTTCTACGGTAGTCTTCTAGAAGCCGCATGGATACTGAGTTTCAAACAGTGTTTTTTACATTAATTTCCAGAATATTCTGAAAACAAGCTTTTTCAGGTGGATTTTTTGTCTTTTCCTCAAAACGCACCCAAATATTACAAAAATGTTACAATGGTTCTTTTATCCTCATATATTAGCCACTACACAATACCCTTTCCCCTCTCTGAATAACTTAGAAAGTGACCAATCTTGAAGCTTTCCACATTTTATCTCTACTAATTTCGTCGTCATCTTTTGCATTCACAATTGCATTTCCCATAACCGTTAAGAAATCCTTTATGGAAGACACCGCCGTGCGTTTTTTCAAGTCTTCAATCTTTCTATTTAGCTTTTCATATTCCTTTCTAGCATCTTTCTTTTTTCCATGATCCATTAGACACACAATATGCTCAGCCCATATTCCAAGACCGATTACAGCAAGCTGCATGTAATCAGAGTATGTGTAACATACATCATGTGCTTTTTTATATAGATTTTCTGCAGCAGAATAATTTCCTTTAGCAAACATATAAGTAGCCTGTTTCCAATAATTCACTTCTAACGGATGAAAATCTATATACTTGGAAGGTCTGATTACATAGTCCAAATCCGTAATAACTGTTTCTTCGACATTCGTTCCATGGCTTGTGTGATATTTCCTGTCCTGTAGATTATCTGTCTCCTGAATACCAGGATTAGTAACAAGGGCCTGCTGCATGAGATCCGCAATATCATCCTTTGCCAGAGCAGCTTCTGCCATAATCTTTATATAATACATGAGATAATACTTTCTGGCAGACTTTGCTTCTCCATCAATAACTCTTTTCAAGAAAGCGTCAAAATCACGCTTGGATAATTTGGAGTTATCACTAAGTGAACCCATAGTTACAGTATCAAGCTCTGTCATAAGAAGCCATTTCGCAGCGGCTTCATAATTGCCATTTTGTAATTCAATAACACTTCTATACTGTCTGTGTCTCTCTAATTCTCCCTCATGAGGTCCATACTGTTTTAGCGCAATGTCGGAATCTTTTACCAATGAAGCATACAAATCAGGATCTGTTCTTTGTAAAAACAGCTCCGCGTAAATCTTCATACACAACGCATCCCCATAGTACTCTGAGATCATATCTGGGAATCTATCTTTTAACGCATTGACTAGAGGAACATATTCAATTATTTCCCTAAAGGCAGTGCATGCATCTTCCATCATTGATGCGCCTTTACGGAAATCAAAAGAGTCTATAGCAAGAAGGGCTTCTTTTTCAATAAGCTGATAATAATACAGCAAGTTTTCAAAACTGGAAGGCAAAGCAGACTCAGCCTCAATACACCTAGCCATCTCTTCCGTTGCCCGATCTATATCCCCCTCTCTAAGGTACATATCAGTAAGAAGCAATTCCATAGAAAACTTAAAAATCTCGCATGGAAGTTTACCTTCCTCAAAAACAGGTACTATCTGATCCAGAATTTTCTTTAGGAACTCTTCACTTCGCTCAAAATCATCCTCCATATAAACATAGGTAGTAAACTCCCTAGTGCATTGAGCCAACTGCACCTTAGAGCCTCTATAACCCATGTTAGACAATCTTGATACGATTTTATTTAGCTGTCTGGAGAACTCTTTATCTTTTGTGTTAAATACAGTTTCTACCATAGCACCAGCCACATTTCCTTGCGTCAGTGCCCTCTCTATGGAATTCTCCGTAGTATCCTCCTCAAAGGAATAAACATATGCATCTTTAAGTAATTCCTTAAACTCAGCTCTATTTGCATCAGTATACTTATCACTTCTAAGAGTCAACTCTGTATTACAGGCATAATCTGCAACTTTTAATCTATAATCTTTTCTACCAGAGTCTATGGTGATTGACATCTCTGTATCTTCATGTAGCAGAATATGGCCTTCCTTTTTCTTGGACTGAATATATCTGCCTAACATGTTCTTATACTCTGCATCAACAATTTCCTTATCTTGTGGATTAGAGCAAGTCTTGTCCATGCGTCTGGCAATAAGAACCTGTAACTTAACGCTTTCCGAAGTAGCATTTAATTCTTGAAGAAGTTGTAAAAGTCCGGATGCCATAAGACGTAAATACAGTTCTCTGTTCCCAAAATCTCGTAATTCTTTATTCTGGAAAAGAACTATTTTTCCGCCATAGTCATTATGAACAGCTCTCATACCCGGGAATATGTATTGCTCAACGGCTGAAGCTCCCATTCCCGCTGCATGGTATTCATCTCCTGTAGCATCTGGTATAACAAAGCTTGCTAAATCACTATGGTGGCACCTGTTGTGTTCCACAAGCCAGCCACCTATGAGCGAGGGATGAAATCCATCAGGAAACTCATTGTGATTAGAAGCATTTTGCCTTTCATTTTCAAATGTTCCACTTTCATCCAGCCAGAGTTCGTATTCACGAGCCATTGTTATTTCTCCAATCCAAGCATGTTTAGATGCGCTAAAGCCTTAAGATTTAACCTCAGATAGTAATCCATATCCAACGTGAGTTTTTGCGCCCACTCCGAAATCACATATTATTGTTCTGAACAGGTTCTTTTGCTCCTCAGAATTTATCAATGCATTCTTAGCTGGGATAAACCTAAACTCAAAAATCACTTCTGGATTAATCCTTATCATAGTGATTGGATTAGGCTCCTGAAGGGGTGAACCATTATGCGGAGTAATACTATCTGTCCCCAAATATCGCATCCCGCATCTTTTTGTTCCGCCAATAATATATGAGTCCAAAAACCTTGCTTGGTTCTTTAAAACGCTTTCTCCCATTCTACCAAACAACTGCGTTTCCAATTTCTTTACATCAATGTTGTCATCCTCCAGCACTTCTTTAATATACTCAGGATAACTAAATGCATTTCTTAATAGACCTTTCAGTGAACTGCCTGGAAGATATGGTAGCCCAGTAACATAATCAAAGGTAAATCCTAGCTCCATTTCTCCTTTAGCCCCTGAAGAATGAGTGTTACCGGTACCTATTAGTGTACCTGGATACTCTGTTTTTAATTGTATAGTCTCAAAACTAGTACCATTCAGAGTTTTGACACAAACATCGGCATTAAGAGCTTTTGAAACTGAATCATTCATAGCCTTAATCGCTTCTCTGTTAATCATAGCCATATCGCTATTATTCACAGCATCTTTCAAATATGAAACATTGAAAATATAGTTAGCGTTAGCTTTACAATAAGGCATTATATTTATTCCTTTCATTTTTCTATCCTTTCAAACAAGTCACATGCCATTTTAAATGCTGCCGCTGCATTTAGTAATTCATCCTTTGAAAACTTAGCATCCTCAAAATACTTTACAATCTCCTGTGAAGAGCATTTATTTTTTTTAGGGTCGATTGTAATTCCACTTAACAATTCATAAATACAGGCAACCACAGTATCTTTATTAGTTTCCGAATTTGCGCTCCAAAATCCGCTTATTGCAGAACGATCCGTGCCCATTATTACAGCCGCACCAAATGAAGAAAATGCACTCCGATATTTCTTGTCAATCTTTCCTTCATGCGTCAGCAAACTCTTATTTAGTATTTCATAAGCCTTATCAATTTTGTCTTCAACCCATTCTTTATCGTTCATATCGCCACCTTTTATTGATACTCATTTAATAGGACTAATCCATCTCCAATAGTTGCATCCCCTCCAAGCTGAACAAGATTTTTTCCACGTATCTGATTTACAAGTTCATCAAGAAGACCACCATTATCACTCATTATTGAAAACCAAAATATGCTCTCATGTGGAACAAACTCTTCATACCACAAATTTTTGCTTTCACTATTAACAAGCTTGTTTCTTGCCATAACTGGTAGATACTTGATTCTTTCAGTGAAGTCTTCTTCATCAAGTATAACCATCGGAATATTCAGCGGAATTCCGGCTTTAGTCAAGACATCCCGTATACCAACAGGTATTTCACCCGGTAAATCATTGTTTTTATTTAACGGGATACCTTCAACAGCTTTTACATCTCCATGAACATAGGAATTTGAAGCTTGTAACGCTTCAATAGATGTCTTTATTTCTGATGTTCTTCCCAACACTTCCATGAAAGAAGAAAACTGTTGCAAAGCAGTTTTCGTAGTAACCATCGCATAAGGGCATCCCCCATCAGATACTCTCATCGGAATAGCAAGAAGCTGAGCTGCTGTGAACTTTCCTTTACCTGGCACACTACGTGTTTTTACCTTATCATCTGACTTGCCTTGAGTTTCATCTTGTTTAATTGGCTCTGATCCAAAAAATGGAACAAGTTCACTTATCAGCCTTTCATCCTCTAATGAGAAGTGTTCACGAAGCGCCCCTTTTATTCCAGAAGCAAACACCGTTGGATATCCGGTTACAGGATCTCTCTGAACCTGTTTATCTACCACATTGTAGTTAGCATCACCACTTCCAGCATGAATGTTAGTCACACATTTCATAAAATATATTTTAGAATCCATTACTTATTCTCCTTTTACTGTCCAAATGTCATTAAAGCCCCATTGTGATAAAGCATCTGAATAACACTCTTTCAATCTATCTCCATTGTCGTTTACAAAGAAAACACTTCCTGCATTTACAAGATAATGTAGCGAACTCTTTTTTAACCTATCAAAATAATTGTCCTTTTTACTTGTGTCCGTGGTCATATATCTGAAGTTCCTAAGTGATGTAATAGCATAAGCCACAGAATCTGAATAGTCGCTTTCAAAAAATACATCAGAAGCTGCATACAGCATCGAATACCCCATGGGAATACGACCTTTCAAAGCGTTTTTCATCTCTTCATGAAATGAATCAGAATTTATATCCTTTTCTTCAAGTTTGACAGCTTTTACATAAAACGATGATTTATCCTGTCCCATTTGGACAATGTCCGTTTTCTCAAAAGCATCCACCGATTCATCTACTTCTACTAGGCAGCAGAAACTCCAGTCATTCTGATCTCTCTTCAAAAATTTGTACTCTTTTTTAAAAAGAGCGTCATCTCCGCCATTTTTTAAAATCCCAGTTTTAACTACAGAATCAAAAATATGTGAGTCCTTAACACAATCCCCCCCAGCATTCATCCAACCATTGAAAAGGCCTTTCTTTGAATCGTATTCTTTATCGTTTGGCAACACAAAGTAATGTCCTGCAAACTCACCTACTTTTTCCATTTCCATGAATGCTATCTTTGAATCTTTATTAACCTTGGCATTTCGTGGGCATCTGTAATACTCATCTATTCCATCAAAGAGATGCAGCGGCCCTATCTTCTTTATCATTCCAAATGAATTATCTCCGTGTAAATCAAAGCTCTTTTCTCCAACAAGTCCATTATTCTCGTAAAATCCTTTTTCATCTGGTTTAGATTCTTTGTTGTTTTTTAGTACAAAATATCTGATAGTACCAATAATGGTTGACTGTGAAGGAAGAAGTCCGGAACGAATAAAGTATGAATTACTTTCAGCACTACTTTCTTCTGGTTTTGCATAATTATTGAATCCCATATTCTTTTCTTCGCCAAAGAAATAAGGTTCAATAGGAGTAAATATTACCCGATACGCTTTATTGCTCAACGTCCCTCATCTCCTTTCTCAACAAAGAATTTGCATACTCTTAAAACAGAAGTTATACCACTAACTACAAATGCTTCATCATCAGCAGCCACATTCTTTATTCGAATCATCTCTTTACTCTTATCGCTAGCTATAGCGTCTCCTAATTTACATAGCAACGCTGTGTCCCTTTTTTGAGAATCACTGTCAAAGAAATTATCCAGAACAGTTGCCCTTTTTTCGCGAATTACTTTTCCAGACCAAATTTTAGAAATGACTCGCTTTTGATTCTCTAAAGTAAAAATGGCACTATTGGCAAGTTCAGAAATATCTATACCATGCCTCTCTCCATCTTTACTTTCACTCTTATTGATAAAACTACGTAATACATCCAGCATCTGTTTCATGGAACTATCATCATCCGTTCCTTGCTTTAGCACCATTTCAACCTTTTGTCCGCTAGCTTTTCTAACATCTAGTGCAATGCTGTTATAAATTCTTTTTATTATCTCGCCCTCATCTTTATCCTTATTCTCATACTTGGCCACATCAAAAAGCAAACGCTTTGCATCTTCAACCGCTTCATATAGAGGATATCTAAAATAATTAATACTGATTCCATAGGACAAAGATGGCCCCAAATCTTCATCAGAATCCTTGACTTGTTCTTTTAAAATATCTCTTTCTTCCTTAAATGTAGAATTAAATTTATCAGTAATATCCTGACATAAATCAAAAACAGTCTTCTCCTTATTTCTCAGAGGTGCTAAGAAAAGAAGATCATCACCTCCAGCATAAATAGTTATCCCACCATATTGATTAATTAACTTGGCACTTTCACTGGTATACTCCAAACAATGCCTAGAAAACTCCTTCTGTCTTTCTTCTGGCGATATACCTTCGAATTCATTTCCCAACGTCTCTACAACCGTTCCCATATGATCACCATCCGCATAAACAACCGCAAAATAATTGGAAATCTTATAATCGGATATCGAACCATCACCTTGTGCTATACTTTCAATTTCTTTAATTGCACCAGATTTTTTAGTAAGTACTTTACTAATTCCAGCAAATCCTCCAGACATTTCTGTCGGATTAACTAGTGAGCATTCTTTGTATTTTTTTACACGTTCATTACTACTAAGAACAGATGAAATGAAACGTGCGTTACCAGATGGCCTTACCGATTCCATCAGTTCTAACACGTCCAGTTTAGACGACAAAGTTTTAAGAGCATTATTATCAGCGATTTCCGAAACGCCGATACACCTGATATATATGTACTTATTGATGTAATCAATCACATCTGCTTCGCTTTTATCAAGACATTTTGCAATTTCAATGGCCCTTAGTCTTTTTATCTCAAGAAAGGTATCTTCCAGTTTTTTTTCGAAGGCATCCTCTTCATTTCCAAAATAGATGAAGATAATGCGATCATGATATCTTCCGATGCCATCATCTTTTCCTTTTGTCTCATCGCCATTTTCAAAGTAGGGAGAGATGATCGTTACTTTCTTACTATCTATATCAAGGATCTCCTTACACAAATCTCTGGTGATGCAGGAAAAGAAATAACTAGCCATCCACAATCCTGCCGGCTTAGTAACACTACTTATAGTTTCATGTATAGGACCTACTGTGATACCATAGTACCTCATGTCGGTTTATCCTCCTTATTTGATGCTTCTACTCTAACTATCTTGTAATCTTTTTGTTTAATCCTACAAAAATCGGAGCTTTTTACTGTTTTAAATTTCTTTTTAATTGGGTCACGATTTTCAGAAGGATTATCATTATCATTAAAATCCTTCATGAATCCATCAAGGAATTTTTCCATTTCAAATGAGTCAGGAGTTTTTATTTTTTCGGTTTTTTCTAAGACATTTCCCTTATCTTTTCCCTTATCTTTAATCTTCTTTCCTTCCATAGTAAAAACACTTCCAAGAAGCTTATCATCAACCTTTCCTGGCAAAATAAAAATGTGATTTGGTAAGACCTTAAACACTATCGGAGAGGGAACTCTTTGGATTTCCTCGTTATCCGCATGTATACAAATATTTCCCTCTTTGTACACCTGTCTATCATCCTTTTTAAAAGGTTTTCTAAATGATATTGTATCTGGCACTCCTAAAAAAGCACGTACATATCGATACTTATCATTGTCATATCGTTCATCATTCAATACGTGATCTTCGCTTTCTTTATTCACATCCTGAGAATTTTTAAAGAAAGTTCTTTTCATAAAAGCCTTATCGTTCCGCGGAACCTTTCCATTTTCTTTTTTTCCACCATCCTCAGAATAGTATTTCCCATCTGAAAAGAAATAACGATATATGTAGCCTTTAAAATAGTCTCCCTTAGAGTTATACCCGCCTTTCATCAACGAATATATTAGCCATATATCATTTAGCTGTTGCTCAACAATATTCTGCTTTGGGTTACATTCACGACTTTGAGCATTATATCTTCTGTCTATTTTGTAAATTGTTCCGCCTAAAGCATTGGCAATTTCTTCAGGTGTAGGTTCCTCTAATTTCTTACCATCAACCTTAACCACATAGAAGCTACCGAGGCCTTTATCTGAACGAGTACCAAAATTATTAATCAAAAAGAAATTGGAAATGTGTTTCTTTACATTCGAAAGAAGTTCTGTGTTCATTGTAAAAACTGTTAACGTTATTTCTGATTCGTAAAGAATCCCCTCCTTAAATAGCTCCATTATGTTTTGACATTTGTCCCATCCAGAGCCAGAAGCCATATTCCCAAAATATGACTTAGGATTGCTAATGGTCCCTACATATTTAGATGTATTGTTTGGATTTATATTGGATTCGATTTCACTGACAAGCTTATCGGCTTTCTTTTTATCGTTATCATTAAGTTTTCCGGGTTTTTCGGGGGTTCCTATTAAAGCTTTAATGCCTTTTTTTCTATACGATGATATTTTAACTCTTGGGTTCTCACCAACTGAAATAGTCATCCTATAGTTAAGAGCATGAACTTTTTCGTCATCAGGTTTGATAAACCATCCCTTATGTTCCGCTTTAAAGTTCTTTAGTTTTTCATCATAATCTTCTTTATTCTCGAATTTGTTCCTGAGGATAAATTCTTTGTTGAAGATGTATTTATCTAATCTCGGTTTCACGTCAGATGCTCTTAAACATGCTCCAAAATCATCGTATTGAAAATGAATCATAGGTGTTACCTGTTTAAGTGTAACCACACATTTGAATTTGCTATCCATTAACTTCCTCCTGCTCTGGTAGAGAATTCTCTACTTTTTCAAGTTATCATTTCTACTTACATCTCACTCGAAGTATTCATTTGCAGCTTTCACCAGACCATACAGCCCATTAAAATCTCTCCTGTATGCCTTCCAGCTACTTGCAAAGCCAGGTATTATGCTGTCTATATAATCTACATCCCTAAAAAGCCAGTTGTAATAAAACTCTGTGGTAGAATTATTCTTTTTTCTCCACCAAATAAACATATCAACAATCATCATGCTTCTTTTGACTGCTTTTATCTTTTCTTCTAACTTATCTGGCTTCTCCAAAGATTTATTTGAGTTTTCTAATTTCTCAATTTGATTATTTAACTCTTTTATTTCTCTCTCATGGTCTTCTTTCAATTTATTGATTTCATCAACTTTGTCAGTGAGAGCCTCAAGGATCATATTAAGATTTTCATCATAGTCCTCATCTTTGGAAATCTTTTTTATCAGATCAAAAGCCTTAGGCTCATTTTTTAATTCATTTTTCAAATCAGCGTAAGCTTTTAAATAGTTTTCAACAACATCTTTTGACATCATCATTTCCTCCTGTTACGCCATTTTGCTCTTATTCCAATAGCAAAGCACCACACAATTACCAATAATACAAATGTCCACATAAAACCATCCTTTGGACTGAAATTAAATGCGCTGCCACTAATGGCCCTGTCTATTACTATCACTTCTGATGCGAAGAGAAAATTGTAAATAAATGAAGCTATAGCCAGGATAATCGATACATATGTAAGTATTTCAACACTTGTATTCACTGAAATATTAAGATCTGTATCCGTGATTTCATACAGACTGGTAAGATTAGCATTGAGTTTTTCTTCTTCACTCTCTATCAAAAAAGCCTCTTTTAGCATGTCATACATTTCTATGGCCTGCTGTTCGGATGAAACTTCGGAAAAAAGTAACTGACTGTCAAATGCAGCATGCCTTTCCTGTAGATTCATGATATTTCTAATATCATCTCTTTTTAGCTTTCTTCCATTAGCTGCAAAGTGTCTTGCAATATCCGCAGTTTCACGATTAAACTTGACAATGCTAGCCTTCTGAACAATTGCAATGTAGACCATCTGAAGATAGCAGCTAATAAAGTTTTCATATAAGAAGTTCATCTCACCACCAATAGCTGCTGAAGAAACCATTCCCATCCCCATAGGAGTTATTGTATAGAGCGAGCCCCATGGTATCCATCTTTTATACAATGCCTTGTTTATCAAATCCAGGCACATAACCTCATCCGGACACGTGCATGATCCTGAGCTATCAGCATAAGCTATCTCATATATACTTTTTCTTAATACATCCTCTGTTTCAAAATTATAGTGTTTGCTTGCACTATCAAACTTAACAGAATTAATCCACGCCTCATCACTTACAGCGAAAGCCACATACATTCTGTCATCCAAAGCTGGCTTAATACATATCTCCTTTTCATTTTCTACCTGCTTTGATGTGAATCGGTACTCACTTCCAAAAGATAATATTTTCTTTATGAAATCACATGTATGTTCCAGGGAAATATCATTTGGAGAATACTCCTTTTTTTCATAGACTTTTTCTATGAATCCCTTAAAATCATCTTTGACTGTTTGAACATTTGGTATGTCCACTATAAGTTTATCTGCACTAATATTTGTCTTATTGTTAATAAATGGAAGCGTTATTCTTCTTCCATAATCATTAATGTTTTTTACAACTTCAATTCCGGTCTGCTCTCCTCCCTTCCCATCTTTTCCCTGATTTTCGCATTCCATTATAAAAAGTCCCACACCAGTATTTACCAGCCTTACCCTAATAGCATTTATGTTCAATACATAGTGTTTGTCTTTTTTTATTATCTGATAGGTTCCGTTATTCCTAGATCCTTTAAGAAGATAGTTCGAACAAATATCATCTTCATATCCCAGAAAGGATTTCCTTACATATGGATAATAGTACTGATACTGTTTGTAAAATCCCAAAGCCTCATCTAGACTGCCTGTCTCCTGATTACTTGAAATATCATCAACGTTCTTTAGGTTTGTATTCTCCCATTGCTGATTGTCTTCAAACACTCTTTTTAGAGCCTCATACTCCTTATCAGATGTCACTCCGTACATGTTCCACGTAAAGGGTAGGATAAAAGTATGATAACTATATACTTTCGTTGTTTCCTCAGCCATATCAGATTTCTCCTTTAAGTTTTTTCCAAATCCGGATGCTCATCCGAACATCATCAAACGAGTTGTGAAGTCTAAGATCACTGCAATCTACTATTGTTCTTCGCTCTACCCTAGGTGAATATCCCTTTACATATAACATGCTGCTCAGATCCATCAAGGGAAATGGGGCTTTAAATTCACGTTCCTTGATAGCATTCTCAACTGCCTTAATGAAAAGCCTGGCTTCCACAGGAACAGGAACATCTGCTATAACATCGTAATCTGCATATTCTCTGTAAAAAGAGTAGAAAGCTTCTATAAGCTCTTTTTCAGAATCATAATAATCATCATCTGAGCGAACCGAATCTTTAAGATATGGTAAAACATTATCCTTCACCCACGGGACACTCACATACTTTTCTGGATTTTTGATAGTTCCATAATAATCCGCAATTTCTTTTCCCGTATCATCTAGCACGATTGCTGCCACAGATAAAAAGTTGCCGTAAAGGCCGTCTGTTTCCGCATCTACAAAAAAAGTTCCCATTATCAATTGCTCCTTCTATCAGGAAATCCTGTATCTTCCAAATCCAAAGCTGGTATTCTTACCTACGTGGATAAGTTCTCCTGCTATAAGCATTTCAAGTAGTTCCTCACTAACTTCTTTCAATGCCAGCTCTCCCTCTATGCCTTCAAGTCTCATGGCATCTTGCTTGTGATTAGAGTACCTACGCACACTGACTTTCTTATGGCTTTCATGTAGTACTGTAGGAATCACAATAGACCTAACGTAATCTAATTCATGTATGTCACTAGATATCCCCTCAAAGCAGTCAAGCATATATATCCTTCTGCATAATGCTTCTATCAGGGCATCCGGCCTAAATTCACTGAGGTTTTCTCCTCTGTATTTGATTGTAAGTGGAGTTTTAAATACGATTTTAATTTGGTCCTCAGAACTTAGTTTTTCTTTTCTGTAACTAACGTAATCAGAAACCTTACGTGTCCTGTACTCATTCATACGGAGCTCATCATGCTGAAATATAAATGCTCCTTCAGTATTTGTTACAGCAACTATCGAATACTGACTCTTTTCTTTACCTAAGCCAGCTTGTCCAAGCATATAAAATGCGTTGAGAAACTGTTTGAAATACACGATTGTCTTTCCAAAAAGGATCAGATTAAACTGCATCCTGTCACCAGCGCCAAAGTGATCATGATAATCTTCGCACTCCAGTACGTATCCAACACTGTCCCCTTTTGTCATAAAGCTTGGAGTAATCTCCATTTTGGAATACATGGTACGCCTGACAACACACTCAGACTCAAACTCACACTCCTCGCACACTCTATCACTTATACAGTTGGACTCTAAAAGCATCTCGCCCATCCCACCCCTGAGGGCAGAAGATTTATATACAGGTACTGTACAGTCATCAATAAATTCTATGGTGAAGTGAAGCTTAATATATCGAATATCGTAAGCCCTTTTAATATTCTCGCCTGTCATCTCTTGTGCGGATCTCTCTCTTCCTTCATCTTGTACATTTTCTTATCAGCTGTTTCTATGTACTCATCAAGAGTTTCCATGTTTTCTTTTGGTGGTAAAAAGACATATCCATAGCTTGCAGCTACTTGGAATGGGTTATTATGACTATCGTTGTAGGATCTAAGTTCTTCTTCAAGTGTTTTCTCAAAAGATTCCAGCGCAGTGCTGTCTGCCGCAAGAGGACAAAATACCAAAAACTCATCTCCTCCTGTTCGGATAATACTGGAGCCCTGAGGAGAAGCTTTTTTGAGAGCGTCAGATACAGCCGCTATGGCCGTATCCCCTGCACTGTGGCCAAAGGTATCGTTCATGTACTTAAGGCCATTAAGATCCAGAACACAAACAAATATGTTCTTGTTGTTATTTACTGCATCTTTCAGTGCTATAGTCTCAAAATACTTAAGGCCCTTTCTGTTATAACAGCCTGTCTGGGCATCAGTCATATTCTCGATAAATAGTTTGTTGTACTCTTCCTTGAGCGTGCTGATAGTCTTAATAAGCTCGCTATGTTCAGTAAGAAGTGCATCTTTCTGGGTATGGATATCTTCCAAAAGGATCAGATACTCATGGCCTGTGGGACTATCCTCAATTTTCGAATTACATATAGTTATTCTTGACCAGTAATAACTCAGATCTGTATGTCTGATACGGCATTCACAAGAAATATAGACCTTCTCAGAAAGAGTCTCATGAAGGTCGTCGATATTACTAAGAAGAGTTATACTCTCTCGGTCTTCAGGATGTGTATTCTTATATAAAGTGGAAAACAAATCATCATAGATTTTGACGCTTGAGATATCAAGAGTTTCTAGCTCTTTATTACAATCAACGGCATGGCAGAAAAAAGTATCCTCCTCAACTAAAACAATTAGCTGATAGAGGCTCTTTATTGCATTACCTATTGAACCCTTTTTCTGTTCCGTCAGATAACGATCCATAGTGTCTCCAATAGAAGCCGTCGATATATCAATTATATCACTACGCTATTTCAAATCAAATCATTTCTGAAGCAAAATCGTCCCTCAGTTATCCCTCCCACGACCAGTATAGATCATCACCTTCATGGTAATCGGAATACTCAAACTCCTTATCATACAAATATTCAAAAGACGTTCCCAAGACATCTTCTCTTTTAACCCCAAGCCTTACCAAATAATTCTTTTTTGGAATCATCATATAAGCCTGATGTCTTTTAGTAGCTTCTTTTTGTAATGATTCAGACAGACGTGGACAACCTTCTGAAAAATCGACCGTTTCAAACAAAGCAGCAGCTGGCAGTTCATGTTTCTTTGAAAACACCTCCAACATCCGTGTATCTTGCCATAAGCAATCTGCTTCATTCACCAATACTCCAAATACATCACCTCCTACTTTTTTGATATATCGCTTCATGTCTTTTGATTTGATCTTTGTATATTTACAAAGCTTTTTGAAATCACAATCTATATAATCCATAAAAACCCTGACATATTTTCCAAAAGAACACTCCATTTTTTTAGAATACTGAAATGAATGCCAGAACAAATGTGCTTGATTCAATTCATGAAACATAACGATATCATATCCATATTTCAGTATCCTGTGCCTATCACTTTCATCGGTAAATTCTATCTTTTTAGAAAAAAGGTCCAAAAGAGCCATATTGATGAGTCTCTGCCCCAATAAAGCCATGATCTCTTTTTCTTCATATCCTTTCGCCAACAACTCATCAACATCTATATATCCCTTTAACAACAATCCTCGTATTTTCATAATTGACCTTCTTTCTTGTCATTATAGAAAAGGATTTTCCTTATTATTTCACTTAACCTATTAACTGAAGGTCGAATGTTAATCTCAAAATCATTATTCAATTCCTCCATAGTTAATAATCCGTTATCTACCGCTATCAGTTCCAACGTGAACGGTCGTACTTTACAGCACAAATCTATCTTTTCATCAACTTCTTCTATAGCATCAAATATCTTTTTAATACAATGCTTGCTCATTACTCCAAGACTGTTTATAAGATCTTCCTTAGAGCATTCAGAAATCAACTTCTTTACCTCTTCTTTATTCATCATAGGCAACCAAACCTCAACAGGAAGCATATCCATATAGTACAAACTTTCTTTGGATAATGGGCACTCATAATGGCAGAGTCTTTTTACATATTCATCGCACTGTTTTTGTTTTCTAGCATTTTCAATATCATTCATGTGTGATCCACCTCCTATGGTTACAATATATCTCTACCCAATCGTTTTTGGTACTGTCGTCAAAGTTTAGTATCGTTCACTACTTCCAAATCAGTGATAAAAAAAGAAATGAGTCTGTCTTTTGTTTAGCCCAAATAAAAAGCACCTTCTGCAAAAGCAGAAAGCGCTCAGTCCCAATAAGTTTCAATAATCTAATGGGCTTTTTTTATTTTTCTACTGACAAATTTTATAAGGAGGCAAAATGAAGAAAGCGTGTATCAATGCCCTAATAGGCTTTTTTTATTTTTCTACGAACGTAATATGACGCAGACGCAGACTGCCAGCCCCGTGTATCAATGCCCTAATGGGCTTTTTTATTTTTCTACAAGGTAGCCGAAGTAGACTTAGAGCTTGCTGAGGATATTGTATCAATGCCCTAATGGGCTTTTTTTATTTTTCTACGCGAACTGTAACCGTTTATTCAGCAACGGGTGAAGTCATGTATCAATGCCCTAATGGGCTTTTTTTATTTTTCTACCGCCTATCCTACTTATTGTGAAATGTGTCAGAAAAACGGTGTATCAATGCCCTAATGGGCTTTTTTTATTTTTCTACAAATGTAAAATTTAGTGACAATTTTATTGATTTCGTATCAATGCCCTAATGGGCTTTTTTTATTTTTCTACTGGTTTTTATGCAAAGAGTAAACAGGCCGATTATTGTGTATCAATGCCCTAATGGGCTTTTTTTATTTTTCTACAGGAAAGACATGAAGAATCTTAGAACATTAGTTGCTGGGTATCAATGCCCTAATGGGCTTTTTTTATTTTTCTACCGTACCAGAAGGAGAGAACATGACAAAGATTAGAACATTGTATCAATGCCCTAATGGGCTTTTTTTATTTTTCTACCCGAGATAAATGAGATGAGTCAGGTAGGTGAGAAAAAAAGTATCAATGCCCTAATGGGCTTTTTTTATTTTTCTACAGTAGGCATTTTAGTCCTGCATGTTTACTGGAGTTCGGACGCCTCGCTCTGCATTAATTTCCAGAATATTCTGAAAATAAGCTTTTTCAAGCTCATTTTTTGTCTTTTCACAAAATAGCGCCCAAATGTTACAGAATTGTTACAGGTACTTTCCCACACCTACTAATATATTATATCAGGGCTGTACAAATAGTACAGCCCTGAAAACTGTTAAATCTCAATAACCCATTCTACACCATTTTCTGTCTTTCTCCTTCTCATGATACCAACTTCAAGTTCCAACTCATCGATTCCTTGTTTATCAAAAATATCTCCCAATTCCTTCTCGTACTTATTCACAGTTTTATCAATGCTACGCTTTTGCTTTTTCAAATCCAGGATTTTATATACGATATCCTGCGCTTTGCTATAGATATTCATCTCCGCTTTGACCTTGGTTTCATTTTCTTTTGTAAGTGTCCTACTGGATGGCAAAGTGATATCACTTTGGAGATCATCTGACAGAGAGATAGCATGAAGCACTGGCGATGGATAACAGTTCTTATTCCTTTTGAAGTTACAGCTGCACCCTATCTCTGCAGTAAGCTGTTTATACTGATCTCTAAGCTTCACACAGCTTATTGGTTTTTCGGGCATCTTCCGTATAAAACCTTCAGTGACATTAAACTTGTAATTCAACGTGAAAGACATGACTTTATGAACAAACTCTTTTCCCTCTGTTCCAAGATGCCCAAAAACATACAATATGGTGAGACGTTCAAAGTGGTTCAAGTACCCGGTCTTTACCGATTTTAGGCATAGATATCTTAGCAACCCGCATTTCATCAACACCTCCGATACTTCCGACTCCAATTCCCCAAAACAAGAAATATCTGTGTCCACCTCTGTTTTCTGCTGCGAACTCTGAGCCTTGGTACTCGTTGCAATCACCTTTTTTATATCAGAAAGTGCTACTTTCCCAATCGAATCCAGGGCGCTGTTGATATTAAGAATTGGCACTCCAGCTTCATCTATAAAGTAAGAGCGCTCTCCGGTTTTTCCATGTATTCCATAAGGAATCTTTATTACTTGTCCATATTTACCAGCTTTGATCCTTGTTCGATTAGGAAAGAACTCTATAGATATATCATTTGATTTTTCTAAGTCATCTTCCAAGATTTCACTCAGCATATTGGCATAGCGTGTTGGAATCCACTCTGTAAAGAAGAGCCATACATGATACCCTCTGTTTCCAGAGTATTCAATATATGAAGGAAAGCCCATTTTTGAAAAATGGCTCTTTATCATCTGTGCCATATCTAGCGCTTTCTGAAGATACGCCTTAAATTCATCGCTTCCTCGAGTGACCTTTAGCAGTATATTCTTACATATATCTACATCACATACCATATATCTCACTGTGGCATTTGGGCGCTGTACATAGGAATCGATAGTCACTTTACCCATGAGATGTTCTCTAATGAAATTCTCTGTGAGCGGTCTTAAATCTGGCAACACCTTGCGAGAACTATTAGTATCAAGTTCCTCCCTTGCAAAAAGATCTTCCCTACCCACAAACAACTTAGCCATTTTTCCTACTGTATCACTCTTATAGATGATGTCACAGGCAGAACTACCAAAGTTGACCATAGCATTAAATGCTTTCTCCTGAAACGCCTTAAGTTGCTCACATTTATCTTGCCAGAACTCCCCCTGAGGATATAATTTCAGATCTGTGTAACTTTGCATTATGTCTATAGCAGTGTCATAGTCTTCCCTAATAATGAAACTCCTATAACTATGTAATAGTTCGTGCATCAGTTTCTTCAGCTCTTGATTATCTTGAAGTGTAACTTCGCGTTTCGGAACATGATAAAACTCTTCGTATTCAAGCAGTTCTGCCTCCCAACACTTTACCGCCCGCCAAGTATTAGCAAGATACTCTGCTATATCTCTATAAATATTTTGGACATGTGGTCTTTTTGATAGTATTTCAGCCCTTGCTTCTTCAGCATTGCCCTTTGAATAAACCAATGCTGCAATCTCAAATATAGAACCGATTTCCCTTTCTCCTCTGAAATACTGCTCCCAACCACCAACTATCTCTAGCACCTTCTTAAGCTTATCTTCTATACCAATATCTCCCGAAGTAAGCCACATCATTTCTAGCCTTTCATAGAGATTTGATTCTGCCTTAGCTGGAATTGCTTTCCCATTATCATCAAAATGATATCCCAGGAAATCAAAGCCCTCTGAAACATAGCCAAGCACAGATTTCTTATCATTTAGTTTTAAGCCAAGCACATCAAATCTGTTTTTGATTTCCTGCAACAGATTCATTGCTAAATTATAATCATTGCAAAGGATAACCATGTCATCTGAGTATCTTGCAAAAAAGATATCTTTGACTCCAGTCAACCAATTATCAAAATCCATCAAATATACATTTGATAGTAATGGAGCAAGACTGGATCCCTGATAAATTCCACTTCTTTTTTCAATCAATTCTCCTGTAAGCTCATCAAGACTTATTGAGCAAGAGCATTCCCTGATTAGTTCCAGGGTATCTTCTTCCTGAATAGCCACATACAGTTTTGTCCTAAGAGTATCCCACAGAATTGAATCGAAAAAGTTGGTAATATCAACTTTCAAAAACACGCTGTGTTTTCCTTCAAGTATCTTTCTACTTAGTTCTTCTACAGCAATAATAGCTGACTTGTCACTCCTATATGCATAGGTCTGACTAGAGAACTTGTTGTCAAATATCTCAGTAAGCTCGTTTGCCAAGGATTGCTGTACAGCTTTATCTCTCATGGAATACAACGCTATCGTCCTGACCTTTTCACCCTTGTACAAATTTACAAGTTTTACCGGAAGAGATTGATACTCATGATTTACCAATTCTTTGTTAAGCGCCTTTAATTCCTCTTTACTATTTTCAGAAAACTGATCATAAGTAACACCATCAACGCCTGCAGAAGGCTTGTTTTTTCTTACTCTATCCCAAGCTCTTTGCAAATTCTGTAAATCAATAGTTCTACTATATATGCTCATCATTTTCTCCTTTCAAATAATAAATAGATCATCAAAATCATTGGTTGATTCATCAGGCTTGCATCCAAGTTTCGCAATTTTACCAATACAGCTTTTACACAGTTGATAAAACCTGATATTTCCTTCTATTTCACCTGACATCAATGTGGCCAGTTGCGAGTACAATTCTTCAAACTGCCCCTCAGTAATGCTACACTCAAATACACTGTACTGTACGCGAGTTCCATAATTTTCCAACACCTTCGCTATCTTAGTTCTGGTCCTATCCTTGTCTATGTCATAACTAATCACATACATTTCGGCACCTCCATGAATATGGAGAATATGCTTTTCCGTTTCTGATGGATCGTTTCAGTTCAGCTATCTGCTCTCTTATCACAGCGCGAAAGCTCTTTTCTCCAGAAAAAGAATTCTTCCCTGTAATCCATCGTTCGTACTCATTACAGAATTTCTTAAATCCATCTTCAGTCAGCACAATTCTTCCATCCTCCGAATTCTCAAAATCATTTCTTCCAATCATTCTTTTGTTGAATAGTAGGAGCACTAACCTATCTACTACCGGTTGCCTAAACTCTTCAACCATATCCATAGACAAAGATTTTCTTCCATATCTTATTCCATGTAAAAATCCCAAATAAGGTTCAAAAGATTCTGCATCTAAAGCACTGGCCACTTCTTTTGTAAGTAGGGTATAAGCAAGACTGATGATGACATTGATAGGATCCTTTGGTGGTCTTCTGTTCCTCCCGTTGAACTCAAAGTCACAGTCCAGCATATGTGAAAATGATCTAAAATAGATATTGCTGCACATTCCCTCAACCCCTAGTATTTCATTTGGAGTAGCCTTTTCATGGAGCGAATTCTGTAGCAGGATCATCTGCTTTATATCCTTATCCCAGTCATATTCTGGTTTTTTTCGCCTATGTTCTCTGATAATCTCAATCTGATTCTGTATCTTGTTTCTGACGATAATCTTAGCCATTTCCAGTCTGCGCGCTTCGTCCATATAAAACTGATACTGTTCAAATCTTAAAAAGATATTTTTAGATGCTTCTGCAGAAGTACCTCCAAGATACTTTCCACTATAGGTCAGATAGCTCACATCCACTCCCTTCTCCATGAGCATATGGAGTGCTTGCGTAGTTATCTGAACATTTCCAATGACAGCAATGTTTTCAATTTGAAAAACCGGCATATCAAGAAACCTATTCTGATTCTTAGTAACTATGATCCGTTCGCCAACCTTTTGGACTGTAGCTCCTTGTTCTTTTACATAGATAACCGCCATATACTATTTCTCCATCAAATAACTACTATCTACTCATATTTCTTAATATCAAATCTACCTCATACTCATTTCTGTGCCTATGAACTACAAGTTTAGTAAAAAAGCACCTTCTGCAAATGTGCAGAAAGTGCTTTTAAACATGTTATTCACGCCCTAATGGGCTTTTTTTATTTTTCTACGTTCGTAAGTCAACAAAGGATCGTGGAGATATCGTGACGTATCAATGCCCTAATGGGCTTTTTTTATTTTTCTACGCTGCTATCGGTGTTGCCGTTATAGCGGTTGTTGGCCTGTATCAATGCCCTAATGGGCTTTTTTTATTTTTCTACATAAAGAAAGGAAAGAAAAAAGAAGTTACACTTGAAGACTGTATCAATGCCCTAATGGGCTTTTTTTATTTTTCTACCTAAGGAGGAAGCATAATGGATACAACACTTAAGAAAAGGTATCAATGCCCTAATGGGCTTTTTTTATTTTTCTACCATAGACCTAGGAGGAAAGAACATGAACATTAAAAACATCGTATCAATGCCCTAATGGGCTTTTTTTATTTTTCTACGCACCGACACGCACAGGAGGAAAACATGAGAACATTAAAAGTATCAATGCCCTAATGGGCTTTTTTTATTTTTCTACACTAGGCATTTTTTGCCTGCATGGTTACTGGGTTTCAGACACCTCACTCTGCATTAATTTCCAGAATATTCTGAAAACAAGCATTTTTAGGCAGATTTTTTGTCTTTTTGCTAAATCAAGCCTAAATGTTACAAAAATGTTACAATGTCTTCTTACAATATCATTATATCACTTTTCCCCTTCTATTTCCGCAATATATCTCCTAAGCTGCCCTTCCCAGTCCACGTTGTCAGAGTAGTGCAGGCTTCCACGGATTCCAGGATAGGTGCTGTAGTCCTGCCTGGAGCATATCAGGATTGGTACGTCCCAGTGTTCTTTTTTAGCTATTTCAATCAGCCTGTCGCCACACATCTGCTCACCTGAGCCCCTCTCAGGTGAATACCACATGTCTGTGATAATGAGATCATAGGGATTACCTGCTGCCAGGGCCTCTTTGAACCTAGCGATTCCATCGTCCAGGTTTCGCTCGCAGTCAATGTCAGTCACCCTGCAGTGGCATATTCTCCTGAAAGCTTCTCGCAGACCTCTATTCTCTGCTGTATTATCGGAATCAGGACATGCGCTTTAGCATCAGCAAATTAGTAGAGTGTATTTTGCTGATTAAATCATAATATCATGCCAGATAAGTCATAGCTCTGATCTTTAGTTTTCTTTGCTTTGCATATTCATTTATGAAATCTCTGATCTTCTCATCTTTATTTATACTATCGGCGAATCCGTAACACTGGACTATTGCCCCCGATCGCTCCTCCATGGTGATCAGAGGTTCCCGGATTTTGCTGTTATCCCTAAGAAAAAGGATTCTGCATTCCCTCCGAGCCATGGCTTCTATGTAGCCTCCATGGCCTACGCAGTGGTGTAGTATTCTGCCTTCTCTTATTATCTCTTTTGCATCTGAGGGCATCAGGACAGAAAAAGAGCCGTCGGTGTACTCGACTTCATCGGCTTCACACTGCTTTCTCATGGCTATGTCTTTGTCACATTCTTCAATTGTTCTTTTTCTTGTGATAATACTGATGAGATCCCCAAGCTTGTTATGAGCATCATGTATTTTTGATGGCTTAATATTTATCGGCACCTCTCCAAAAGCCTTTACCTCTTTATAGAAAGGATCATCATCCCTCATTCCATCAATATATGAGAGATATCTCTTTCTCATTTTCAGATAGTCAAGGAGTTCTGATGCAAGCCTGTAGCGTTTCGACTCATCTGCTTTCTCGATGGAGCAGATCGTTTTTGCTGCAGAGAACAGGTCTTCTTTGTCCAGCCTGCCGGCATATCCCTCAAAGTCATAATGGTGGGAGCTGTAAACCAATGCTGCAAATATTCTCTTTTTCACATCCGGAAAATGTTCTCTAAATTCCCGGTCTTTTATGCATTTGGCAAATGTATCCAGGTTGTACGGTATATCTATCCCTTCAAGATACTTTAGCTGAGGTCCCGAAATTCCAATGATTTCCGGCAGGGACAGCCTTCCTTCCGTGATTGTGCCGTCATATATTCCTTCCAGTATTGTTTTGTACAGCCTTTTGTTTGTTTTTGCCGCCTGCTCAGCACACAAAAAACCTATCTGTGCAAGGATGCTTCCGTATATGACCCGATTGCCTTTGACAATCTCTTTTCCTATAGCATATGGTATATACCTCTCAGCGAAAGTGCCACAGAAAAGGTCACCATCTATAAGGCGGTCTTTTGTTTCTCTTTCATATTGAAACTGCTTGCAGATCTCCTCCTTCTCCCAGAATCCCGTTGCTGCATTATGTACGAAATAATAGGACCTTTTCTTGTCAAAATATATCCTTGTCTGTTCTTTCAGAAGGGTATGCTTTCCTTTCCTCTCGCCGGTTATCACCACAAGGTCTTTGTCAATCCTCAGGCAGCTAAAAGCTGCGTGCTTCCTGCCATACAGTTCATCGGCTATCCGCTTGGGTACCCCTTCAAGGTTTGATGTTATTTCCCGGGTTTTTGAATATATCTCCAGGAAGGCTCCACTATGCAGTTTGGGAGTTGAGTGCTTCACATAGGGAAACACCCTTAGCATTGCGTTTTTGTTTCTGATATGGACTTTTTCTTTAAAGATATCAAATATCCTTTCTCCGACTATGTATTTTTCCTTATCTATGACATCTATGAACTTCGTATTTCTAACCTCATCAAGAGTAATCTCCTTGGTGTCATGGTCACTGCTCTCCCTGAGGATCTTATCGTCTATGAAGATGTATCGGTATTTTTCGGCAAAAGAGTCTTCGGCAATGATAAAGCATCTGTAGACCAGGCTGTTTTCAATCACTGCCGGATATATATATCCGGTATACTCAGACATATTATAGCGCCTTCGCCTTTTGACCGATTCTTTAAAATCATTATCATCCATGATCTGCGGTATTTCATTATTAAATTCAAGAATATCCCATGTGTACTCCATATGCATACCCTCGCTTTCTCTTGAGAATATACCATCAAGGGCATATGAAAGAAATGAACTATAGGGTTAGTATTGCTCCCAAATCTATAACATCATCAAAGAGATACTCGTAGGGAGTGCCCTTGGCATCTTCCTTCGTTACACCCATGCGCTCAAGAAGTCGTCTTTTGGGCAGTTCCTTATAAAGGAAGGATTCATCATCAAAGTCAGGAGCAGATGCCGAAGCATGGCGCCTAGAGAAATACTTAAAAGAGGGGATCAAGTCGTTCCAGAGATGCTCTCCCTCTTTTTCAAGTTCTGCAAATGGATCTCCTCCGCGTTTTATGAATCTGTCAATAGCACGTCTTTCGCCTCTGCTGCAAGCTATAAGCTCCTCTGTATATCCCAAGCAAAGGAAGTCGTCAACGTCAATAATACCGTTTTGATGGATTTTCGCTTTCCTGAACTCTCTGTTAGCGATTTTTCTTTTATCAAGTCCAAAAACTACTAAGATTGCTTCTGCATAACACAAAACATGTCTAATTATCATCTTTAACCTCCTCCTTCAAAATCCCGTTCTTGCAATATACTCTTAACATCAATTTGTTTATCCAGAATCCTGAGCGCCTTATCTACCAGAGGTTCTATAAAACCGCCTGCCCTGGAAAAGTAAATACTCTTTGCAAGAAAGCTTCCAAGCTTATACTTCTTGAAGTCTTCGAACACTACATCATCAAGAATTACGATTCCCTTTATATTTTCTTCTCTGTGAATATAAAGCCACGTCATTATTTCCAGCCCCCTATGACTGCTGTATTCCTCATTGGGATGTCTTATAACAGGCGTTTTATCGTAGATTTCAAGTCCTCTGGCCTGAAGTCTTTCATCAAGGTATTTGAGATGGTCTGGAATAGATTTTCCGTCCTTATCTTCACTGGCTCTCCACGAAGAAGACAATACAATTCTGGTTTCATCTTTAATAGAGCTCTGTGCTACAAGCCGGACCAGATTACCTATAAATCTCTCATCCAGCCCCATCATCCCCTTATATCTGTCTTTTGTCAGAGCACAGTTCAAAACCCCGTCCACATCAAGAAAAATGATCCGCATTTTTGTTCCCCTCTATGTTTAAGGTTTTTGTTATCTTGTCACAGATCCCAAATGCTATCGCTTCTTCTGCATTCATGCTGTACATCTTATCTTTGGCAATAACCACCACGCCTTTCTTTTCCATGGCACCTCCTTCTTCCGAACATCTACTCTGTCCAACTAAAATATACATTTCTTTGCTGCCTACAGTAACTGACCTGAAAGTTTAGTCCATGTCTGAAAACCTCTCATAGTCCTCATTAGTAAGCCCAACCGGGGCAGTTTTAAGATCATCAAAATCACAATCCATGCCCGCATCATTATTGGTATCAATCTCAACTTTGACATGAACAGCAAGGCCTTCACCTATCTGTCTGCGCTTTTGGGAATCAGACCCAGTTTCTTGATATCGTTTATCAGAGTTTCAATAATGTTGTAAAAGCTACAGTAACAGATCAGCCTGTCCGGTGTCTCTGATAGGTGATAAACAAAGTTATTTCCCTTCCTGTTTTCCTCATCAAAGAAAGCCTGATACTGTGGGCGACTAAACAATCTTACAAGCATGTAATAGGATTCCGCAGGAAAATCCAGCTTTTCATTCATGCTCAACATCCACTCTGCATACTGCCTGCTGCATATCATCCCAAGAGGTGCGTTATCAATATATCCATTCATTCTAATCACCCTCCATTTTTATGTTTTTTATGGGGACATTCTGCTCCACACCCCAGATCTAGAGACCAGTGTGGGTAAATGTCTATGAAGTTTTCAAGGTACAAAAGGGCAAACAAAAAACAGGGCTATATGGGCAAACTATCCCCCAGAACAATCTGGATTCCATTTACCTATATAACTCTGTTTTTTATCTGCCTATGTAAGCAGTGTATTACATCTTATTGCTTATGGGAATAAACCTGTGGGTTAGGTGTGCAGATTTTGTACACAAAAAAGCATTCCCTATCAGGCTCCAATATCTTTTCTACAAAAACATGTTAAAAAGGAAGAAATTAAAAATGTTATGTGTCAATGCCCTAATGGGCTTTTTTTATTTTTCTACGGAGCAGCCACAGGAAACTCCACAGGAGTATCAATGCCCTAATGGGCTTTTTTTATTTTTCTACAGGTGGAGCCAGGTGCTAGGATCAGTGCTAGTTGTGTATCAATGCCCTAATGGGCTTTTTTTATTTTTCTACGGTAGCCTTTTTTAGCCTGCATGGATACTGGCTTTCTGTCGTATTACTCTGCAATAATTTCCAGAATATTCTGAAAATAAGCTTTTTCGGGTCGATTTTTTGTCTTTTCCAAAAATCGAGCCTAAATGTTACGAAAATGTTACAGCCTCACTCTTGTCACTAAAGTCATTATACCATTCTCTTATCAATATATCATCAATAACTATACAACTAAGATTTGCGGTCAAACGATCATATTCGCCGTTCAAGTAAAATGCTACTTTTTCGTTATACAGTCCTCCAGTATGATAGAATACATCTTCAAGCTCCTGTTGATGTTCTGCTCTAGGCCTTCGCCATAAACTATAAGTTCAGTAAAAACAAAAAACCTCTCTCTTGCGAGAGAAGCTTTTCATTATTGGTTCGATATATCATTTTTCCTTCTTTATTTCCTCAACATAATTCCTCAGCTGGCCTTCCCAGTCCACGTTGTCAGAGTAGTGCAGGCTTCCACGGATTCCAGGATAGGTGCTGTAGTCCTGCCTGGAGCATATCAGGATTGGTACGTCCCAGTGTTCTTTTTTAGCTATTTCAATCAGCCTGTCGCCACACATCTGCTCACCTGAGCCCCTCTCTGGTGAATACCACATATCTGTGATAATTAGGTCATAGGGATTACCTGCTGCAAGGGCCTCTTTGAATCTAGCGATTCCATCGTCCAGGTTTCGCTCGCAGTCGATGTCTGTTACCCTGCAGTCCTCAAGGACATTCCTTATGGCTCTGTGTTTAGCTGGTCCATCTTCGATGTTAAGAACACGCATATTCAATACCCCCCTCAATCAAATATTTAACAGGTTTAATAATATCTTACTTCATCCATGACCCATATACAATAAATCTGGAGTTTAGTATCATTAGGCAAATAGCCAGCTGGCGTCTATTTTACTCTTCTTATCCATTTGAGCTTTTAGTTTTGCCTTACTTAAATCTGGTAGTTCCTCCTCATCAGTAGGCTTTTCTGGTCCTGCCAGCCTTTCAACCAGGCTCCTGCTGTCGATTTTTCTTTTCTCTACGGTATTTGGATTTCTGAAGTTTAGCTGCTGCTCAAATTCGCAAAGGTCAAGGTTTTGGCAGTACTTTGGGACTTCTCCTCTTCTAAAGATTATATTTCTGCCAACCTCCATGGCTAGAATTTTACCAACAGGAATATTACAGCGCTCTGCTATTGATTTGGCAGTTTCAAGATCCGAGCCTCCAAGATAGATATATGTGTCGCAATTTCCTATGATGGTCCTGCCATCATTACCATAGGCTCTGGCAAGCTGCGATTCCGCCTGGATCATGATCATTGTGGATATTCCTCTTGATCTGATGGATGCAATCATCCTGGGGAATTCGTCTATCCTGCAGTTTGTGGCGAAATCGTCAAGGATAAATCTCACTGGAACAGGCAAACGGCAATCCTTGCACTCGTGATCTGCATACCAGCAGAGTTCATTCATGGCCTGGGTGAAGAACAGATTTGCCAGAGGGTCCATCGACCTGTCAGTATCGCTCACCACCACAAACAGAGCTGTTCTCTTCTGTCCGATGGACGGCAGGTCAATGTCGTCACTGCTTGTCATGTATGTGATCTCCTCAGAGCAAAAAGCTCTGAGCTTCGTTATAAGTGTGATCAAGATACTGTTAAATGTCCGGTCCGGCGCCACATTGGCGTCTTCAAACTGTTTCACTGCCCAGCTCTTTGGATGCTTCTTGGCATAGTTTCTCATGAGTGTTGACAACAGCGAGTCATTAGACGAAAGGTCACAATCTCTTTTTCCAAGCTGAAGGAGTTTTTCTATATACTCAAAATTCTGCTTTTCCTTGTCTAAAGCTTCAATACAGTATGAAATAAGCGATGAAAGAAGCAGTTCACTAGACTGGTCCCAGAAAGGATCATAGTGGGCTCCAGCCTCGTTATAGGCCAGCATATGAGCCATCTTGGTTATATCCTTGGGTTCTCTGATATATTGAAGGAAGTTGTAATGCGCTGAATTCATGGGATCTGTAAAATCCAGCTTTTTTACGATGTAGCCACGCTTTTCAAGATAGCGCTTGTATTTGTGATGAAGATTTCCTTTTGGGTCCGAAACTATATAGCTCCCTGTCGCCATCATGAGGTTTGGACTGACTATACTCCTGGTTTTCCCTGAACCAGAAGTCCCCACCACAAGCACGTTGTTGTTCTTTTGTGTCTTGATGCAGTCCATACTGTAGTAATTGTCATTTCCCAAGACCATATAGTTGTTATTTTCCATGCTCATCTCCTTTTCTCCTGGAATCATCCAGGAATAAGCGAATCATGTGGTTGCTATTTGCCTGATCATGCTGCCCCATGGGCAGCATGACCTCCTTTGTAGCTCTTTACCCGGATGCTCAGCGGGTGGCCCTTTTTAAACTTATCGAATCTTACGGTGAAGGCGTACACACCATCTGTAAAGAGAAAGGTGTGGCTTCCGTCCTGTCTTTCAAAGATCCGCACATCAGCTCTGCACTGATGCATCAGTGGGAATTCAACGTTTCCCTCAACGTCCCTGGTTACCAGCGCCTTAACCTCCTCCATGACGCTGTCCCGGGTTCTTTTGTTGCAGGGCTCATCTCCTGTGACAGTCTGACCCATGGCTTCCTTTTGGGCCCTGGCCTCCTCCTGAACTTCCTTTCTGATGGGAAGCTCGTTAAAGAAGAGCTTTAGCCTGTCAAGGCACAGGGATGAGGTCTGGGTTTCTTTAAAGAGCCCTGAAACCGTGGTAAGAAGTGCGTGTTCGTACTGGTAGGTCTTGGTAAGGGGATTGACGTAGAACTTATCAAGCCCCTTTCCGTTATCGAGCTTTACTTCTGTGTAGGTTTTGATGATCTTCTTCATGTTTTACCCTCCTTAAAAGCATTCAGTTGTCAAGGTTCCTGTGTTCCATAAGACAGAAAACAGGTTGGACATAGTGGTAGCGGCACTATCCGCTCCATTTGTTCAACCTGTTATAAATTTCAATTTGTTATTCTGTTGTTTTTGTCTTATGAACCAATTATAGCTTTTGTGGAGAGTTTTACAATAAACCTACGGTTTAGTCTCCATCACCAGGGATTGACCTGTTTGCCGGAGCTCCCTTCGCCGTCGCCGGAGCCGCTGCCGTCTACATCGCCGTTTCCGCCGCCTTCCTCATCGCCGCCGATAAAGTCGGAATACTTTTCTAATGTGCCCTGCTGGTCCTTGCGGTCCTCCATGGCATCTTTCTTTTTGCCTTCAAGTTCGCCCTGGACCTTCTTTTCTCTCTCGGAGGGACCGGAGCCGCCGCCAGAGCTAGAGTCGCTATCATCAGATGAGCTGTTCTGCTCCTGCTGCCCGTTGGATCCGTTTTGATCAGGGTTCTGGAGCTTCTTGATCATCTCATCAATGTCTTCTTTAAGTTGCTGAGCCTCAGGGTCATGGCCCTTCTCCCCCTCTGCTTCTGCTGCGCACCCCTTTTCAGTCAGCACATCTCTTGCCTTGTACAGGATAAAAAGAGCTGTGTCTATCTTGTCCTGTGAATCCAGATGATAAAAGTCTATGGTGTCGCAAAGAGAAAGCGCCAGGTTAACCCTGATGTCGCACTCCTTAGCCTCTGGTGGATACATCTCAAGGGCCTTGGTGTAATAGGATATGGCTGAGTTGTAGTCTCCAAGCTTGTAGGATGCATTTCCTAGATTGTAAAGTGGCACGTAGCTTTCCGGGAAGTTCATGGTCAAAAGAGATTTCTCTTTATCCACCTGATAATCCCCTTGTTCATAGGCACTTACAAAACTGTGGTTTATTATAAGGCGCCTTGCCATCACCACTGTGACAACCAGCAAAAATAGTCCGCAAACCGCCGCAAATATTACTCTCAGAGGAATCTTTTTCATTATCACAGCCTCCCTCTTCTTACAAATAGCACGATCTCAAACATCAACATAAAAATCAGCGGATACGCAAAGAAGAAATAGATATCTCTTTCTATCTCTGCACCGTTTCCTGATTCAATGATGGTCTTGCTGCTCTCTTTTATGATCTCAACAGCGCCGTCAAGGGCAGAACTTCCACTGTTCATGTTAAGGTACTGTAGCCCTAAGTCTTCGGCGATCTTATTAAGGTTCTCCTCATCGATCCTGGAGATGGCATCCTTGTGAGTACTATAGTCGTAGATATACCCATAGCCAAAATCCTCTTTCATCTTGCCGCCAGTTTCGCTTCCATAGCCCAGGACCGCGCCAGCATCGATGTACTGGGCAAGCTCTGAGTAGTCCACAAGCTCTTTTCCATTGGTGATCTCACCATCGCTTATAAAGAACACAATGGTCTTGCGGTTCTCTTTCCTTGCGGAAGAACGTAGCAGAGCGTCAATATCCTGATAGGGAATTGACAGGTCACTTCCCTTGGCATAGTCGCTGTCAGGAGATTTGAAAGTGTCAAACAGATCCTTGATATACTGCATATCCTGGGTAAAAGGCGACAAGACATGGGCAGTGTCATCAAAGGTCACAAGGCCAAAGTTGCTGCCTGCAAGCTCATTGATGATGGAATTTACATCCTTAATAACGCCGCTCATCCTCTCCCTTCTGCCATTGTAGTCCTGAGCCCACATGCTGATGGTATTGTCCACGATAAATAAAACGTCCAGGTTCTTGGTGGCAAACTCATATTGAGTTTCAGGGATCACAGGGCGAAGACCGATCACCAGGATCAGAACGTAGATAGCGCTCATTCTAAGAAGGGACGCTATCTTTTCTTTTGTATTAAATTTATTCCTGATAATAAGAAGTGCTGTAACGCCAAATAGTGCAGCTATAATAAGGAGCAGCACTCCAATTGGAAGTATAGGTTTAATGCTCATTTTTGTAATACCAATCCCGCAAGGCACCCTGCAACGAGGCACCCCAGCATTATGATAAATGGAACCCTTGGAAGGTCAATTGTCTGTCTTGTCATAACAACCTTAACAAGCATGGCCTCCTGCTTCTGGATATCCTTGACGATCTCTTCAACAGTCTGGGACCTGGTCCTTATGTAGAACTTGCCCCCTGTTGTCTCAACTGCCTCCTTAAATCCGGCAAGGCAGGATGAATAGTCGTACTCCTCCGGCAGATAGAACTTCTCCTCCGATGGGAAGATGCCAAAGACAGTAACCTTGTTTTTCTTGCAGAAATTAGCTGCTTCCTTTAAGTTGAGCACCTCTCTGACAAAGGAGTTGTTCTCATTGTCAGTACTCATGATGATAACCCTTGTCCTCTCGGAATTACCAAGGTACGGAAAAGAGTAAAGGGCTGTGCCAAGGCCTTCTCCGATAAGGGAAGATCCTCTGTACCAGTTCTCATACAGAGTTCCTGCCTCGAAGTAGTCAAGCTTATCCTGAAGCTCAGCGTACCTTGCATACTTGTCATCAGGCATGTATGTATAGCTGTCATAGACAGTGTAGTACTCCTCAAAGTACTCTTTTTGCATGGCAAAATAACCATCCAGCTCATCAAGTCTGTCTAAGATGTAATCGTAGTCATCGGTCAGAGGTACATAGGTAACAGATGAGGTGTTAAAGATATTTATTCCAAACCTGTCTCCGTCAAGACCCGCCACAACGCCCTTGTAGTAGTCAACGATCTCTGCGTTGAGGTCGTAGAGCGAGTAGGAAACGTCAAGGCACAGTATGATATCTCTTTTCTTGACGCCGCTTACCACATCGTCGGTCTTATATGGCCTTGCAGCCAGGAAAAGAGCTGCCACAGACGCTAGGACCATTCCTGCCATAAAAATGGAAAGCAGGATCCTGTACCTGGTGTTTAAAGACCTATACAGCTTGGAATTCCTGATCCTTGCAGTGTTAGCTGCCTTAAGTCCTCCCTCAAAGCTCTCTATTCTCTTCTTATGAACTAAATAGATTATCAAAAGAGCTGCCAACAAAGCGCATACACCTGCGATGACAACCTCTTTATACATCAGCATCAGCTCCATGAATTGATCACTCCCATTGCCACTCTGCAGGAAGCGGCAAAATCTTTATTTTCAGCCTTATCATCCTCGGCAAACTCAGGAACGTAGTACTCTTCCATAAGTTCGTCAAGCTTTCTTATACCCAGGGCCTTAACTTCCTTGACCGTAAAAGACTCAACATTTATGCCAGTTACCTCATGGACAAAGCTTCTGATGATACCGCTCAGCTTCTGGTATCCATCTCTCTTTGTCAGGTTCCCTGACAGATACCCATTAAGCAGCGCTGAAACCCTTCCGATATAATCCTTTTTCATCCTGGCAAGGTTTTCGGGGGTAAGGTGTATCTTGTGATATCTAGGCCGTTTAGCTGTAGCTTTTTCCCGGAGGTCCAAAAGTTTTTTTACCACATACACAAGGATCACTGCCGCGATGATGCCAAGGACGATGGTCGATAAAGTCACGATCCAGCTGTATTCAAATGGCGCCTGAAGTTTAACCGTAGTAACCATTTCTATACCTTTCAAGGAGCGCGATCACGCTCTCAATAATATCTTCCTGTTTGGAGATTGTTGTCATGGCTGCCCGTAGCTGTTTGCAGGTATGGGACACACCATCTATTATCTCCTGTCTCTGTCTTACCTCTTCCTCGTGGAGGGCCTTTGAGTGGGATAAAAAGAATCTCTCGTAGACCTTAAGGTCACTGTCAAAGACCTGGTCACCAGTAAGAAAGGCGTCTTCAATGTTTATGATCATGAGGTCATTATTGTCAGTGATGCTCCTGACTATGCCTGGATCAAGTTCGCTAAGTCCTTCTATGTCAGTGAGGATAAAAATGATCATCCTCTTATGGACTGTGTTAAGGACTTCTTTTATGGTGTCTGTCAGGGAAACAGTGCTGTCAGAGTCCACACTCTTTTCATAGTCATAAAGAAGGCTCTCAAGGTGGTCCGTTCCTGATTTGAAAATACTGGTGGTAGCGTGGGTGTTTCCAGAATAGGACAGGGCAAAATCAGCGCCGTTCCTGCCAACAATATAGGCAAGGGTTCCAAAGGTCATCATCATAAGCTCTGCCTTGCTCTCACCAGAAGTGGTGTCTCCAAGCATCTTAAGGCCTCTGTCGCAGATGAACATAACGTTGTGCCTTCTGTCTGTCATATACCTGCGCACAAGAATAGAACCCATGCGGGATGAACTCTTCCAGTCGATGTCATGGACATCATCACCATAGGTATATTCCTTAAGATCATCAAACTCCATGCTGCGGCCTCTGTGAACAGAGTGGAAATCACCGTCTAAGATATTTGACGTCTTTCTCTTTGTATAAAGAGCTACTGCCCTTCTTATTTTTGACAGATACTCGTAATCGATCTTCATTATGGTGCCTTCACAGAATTAACAAGGGCGTCTATAACTGCCTCTACAGGCACGTTGTCAGCTACTGCCAGATAGTTAAGACCTATACGGTGGCGAAGTACCTGGTGGCTTACCTGCTTGACATCCTCAGGAGTTACATAGGTTCTGCCCTGGATAAGGGCTGCTGCCTTGGCCATCTTAAGAAAGGCAATAGAAGCTCTGGGGCTTGCTCCGATCCTGATGTACTTGGCAAGTTCCATTCCCTGTATCTGACTAGCTCTTCTTGATGCCACAACTATGCTTGAAATATACCACTTGATAGCGTCGTCAACATAGACTCTCTCTGCAATATCCTGAAGCCTGTCAACATCTTTGATGGTAAGCACTGGAGGATCAACCTTTGAAATTGCTCCGGACTCGATCCTGTTTAAGATCTCTACTTCATCCCCAGCTGTTGGATAGGTGATGACTTCCTTGATAAGGAATCTGTCAGTCTGCGCCTCTGAAAGAGGGTATGTTCCCTCCTGCTCAATTGGGTTTTGAGTTGCGATAACGATGAAGATATCCTCAGGCATGTGATAGCTCTTTCCTCCGATAGTTACCTGCTTCTCCTGCATGGCTTCCAGCATGGCTGACTGAGTCTTGGCACTGGACCTGTTGACCTCATCAAGAAGAACGAAGTTTGCAAAGACAGGGCCAAGGATATTCTCAAACTTACCTGTGGCCTGGTTGTAGATCTGGGTTCCAATGATATCTCCAGGGAGAAGATCCGGAGTACACTGGATCCTTGCAAACTTGCCATCAACAGCATCAGAAATAGCCTTGGCTGCTGTAGTCTTGGCAAGACCAGGAACTGACTCAATAAGGATGTGGCCATCTGCTACTATTGCTCCTACCAGTGAGAGCTTAAGCTGAGACTGACCAACTACCTTGTTCTCGAAATAGTCAGAGAGCTTTTTTAAAACCTCCTGGGAGTAGTTAAACTCCTCTTCGGTGATGTTATTATTAGCACTTGTTACTTCCATAATATTTCTCCATTTTTTTAGAGTCTTTTAAAAACGGCAGGAGTCAGATGATCTGCCGACTCCTACCATTTCATTGGTTTTATCTGATTATGGTTGCCAGGTTTCTCATGATACCTGCAGCAATGTCAGGCTTGTTCATGGAGTAAACGTGGATGTGGCTTACGCCGTTACTGATAAGGTCAATGATCTGGTCGCTGGCGTAGATAATGCCTGCTTCCTTCATCTTTTCAGGATCGTCAGCAAAACGGTCCACCATGATCTTCATCTTCTGAGGAATGGTAGATCCTGAAAGTGCTACGCTCCTTGAAACCTGCTTGGCATTGGTTATTGGCATGATACCTGGAAGAACAGGAACTTCGATGCCCTTTTCTCTTATCCTGTACAGGAACTGATAGAGAGTAGAGTTGTCAAAAAACATCTGGGTTGTAAGGAAATCGCATCCTGCATCAACCTTCTCTTTTAAATGCTCAATATCCTCAGACTGACGGGCACACTCAACGTGGCCTTCTGGGTAACATGCTCCGCCGATGCAGAAGTTCTCATCAATTGACTTGATATCCCTGATAAGCTCTGTGGCGTGGTCGTAGTCGTAGCATATGCGGCCCTCTTTAGGAATATCGCCGCGAAGGGCCATGATGTTTTCAATGCCCCTCTCCTTGTACTCAGAGATCATGGCCTTTACTGTATCCTTGGTGGAGGATACACAGGTTAAGTGTGATAAAACAGTTACGCCATACTTGTCCTGAAGGTCTGATGAAATTGCTGCTGTGTTCTTGCTGGTTCCGCCGCCTGCGCCATAGGTTACGCTCATGAAATCAGGTTTAAGAGCTGCTATCTCAGCTGCTGCCTGCTCAACTGCAGCATATCCGGCGTCAGTCTTTGGAGGAAATACCTCAAAGGACAGGGTTACTTCTTTATTCTTAAAAATATCTGTAATCTTCATGCTGTCTCCTAAATCTTATACGGTTATCTCTGCTGACATTCCAAGGTCTTCCTTGTTGGCATCAAGGATAGGCTTAACTACCTCTGAAAGGAACTTCTCTACCTGGTGAGCTGAACATCCAACGTACTTTTTAGGATCCATAGATGCCTTGAGTTCCTCAAGGGTAAGTGGAAATGCAGGGTCCTCTGCAATAAGCTCAAGAAGGTTGTTGTCCTTACCTTCTACCTTAACAGTCTTGCCAGCTTCCATTGAAAGCTCTCTTATCTTTTCATGGAGCTCCTGTCTGTCGCCACCTGCCTTAACTGCATCCATCATGATGTTCTCAGTTGCCATGAATGGAAGTTCTGCAAGCATATGCTTTTCAATAACCTTAGGATAAACAACAAGACCATCTACTACGTTGAGACAAAGGTCTAAAACGCCGTCTGTAGCAAGGAATCCCTCAGGGATTGAAAGACGCTTATTAGCTGAATCATCAAGAGTTCTCTCAAACCACTGGGAAACCTCTGTGATAGCAGGGTTAAGTGTATCAATGATGACATATCTTGAAAGTGAGCAAATTCTTTCACTTCTCATAGGATTTCTCTTGTAAGCCATGGCTGATGAACCGATCTGGCTCTTTTCAAATGGCTCCTCTACCTCTTTGAGGTGCTGAAGAAGTCTGATATCCTGAGCCATCTTGGTTGCTGATGAGCAGATACCTGCAAGGACGTTGATAACCTTCATGTCCACCTTGCGGCTGTAGGTCTGGCCTGAAACTGCCATGCATCCCTTAAAGCCCATCTTTTCTGCAAGCATAGGATCAAGCTTGTCAACCTTAGATAGGTCACCGTCAAAGAGCTCAAGGAAAGAAGCCTGCGTTCCTGTTGTTCCCTTGGATCCAAGAAGCTTCATGTTATCAAGAACATAATCAAGGTCCTCAAGATCCATGGTAAAGTCCTGAAGCCACAGACACGCTCTTTTTCCTACTGTTGTAGGCTGAGCAGGCTGGAAATGTGTAAATCCAAGAGTTGGCTGATCCTTGTACTCTCCAGCAAATTTAGAAAGAGAAGCGATAACATTGATGAGTTTTTTACGAACAAGCTTAAGAGCCTCTGTCATCACGATGATATCTGTATTGTCACCCACATAGCAGCTCGTTGCACCAAGATGGATGATTCCCTTAGCCTTAGGGCACTGTGTTCCATAAGCGTACACATGGCTCATTACATCGTGGCGAACTTCCTTCTCCCTGGCCTTGGCAACATCGTAGTTAATGTCATCCTTGTGGGCCTTGAGCTCTTCGATCTGCTCATCTGTGATAGGAAGTCCCAGTTCCTGCTCTATCTCTGCAAGGGCGATCCAAAGTCTCCTCCAGGTTCTGAATTTCATGTCAGGTGAAAAGATATACTGCATCTCCTTACTTGCATATCTCTCTGACAATGGGCTTACATAGCGGTCTGTACTCATTTTTTCATACTCTCCTCTTTTTTTGAATAATATTATAAATGAATGATATACGGATTGCTACGCCAAAAAAGCTTTCGCGATCATTCATACTTATCCTCATACTTAGATACCATGTCCAGAATTTCCTGGGTGTACTTGGGATACTGCCTAGCCATATCCTCTATCTCAAGCTTGGCGTTTCCTGCAACCACATCCCTGTTGTACTCCATACGCTTTCTAAGGGACTGTCTGCGGACATTCAGGCTGTGCCTTATCTCTACCTCTTCGTTGTGGTCAAGAAGTGCCTCAACCTGGTGGATCCAGATATCAGGGTCCTTGACTCTGTAGTGGCGTAGCATGTAGATAAGGTCTTTTTCGTTGGAATCAAGAAGCTTTCTTGCATCCTCGAACTTAGCCCTTTCTTTTACTTCCTGCTCGTAGCGCTCATACAGATCTGTCAGTTCCTTTGAAGAGTTTACGCCGTATTTGATGCACAGGTAATCGATAAGGTTAGTGTTGTTTACGTATCTTATCTTAACCTGGTTTTGAAGCATTATAAGCCTTGAGATGGACTTTGTCACTGTTTTAAGTTCAACTGCTGCATTGGAATTTTGCACATACAAAACTGTGATGGCAATGGCAGACAACAGGATCGTCACCATGTAGCCATATACCACGTTAAGCCCGAGGGCAAACTGCAGTGACAAAAGAAATATCAGTATCACCACAAGTGCTACACCAATGGCAATTATCAGTCTCTTGGTATTCTCTATGGTTCCAAGAAGCTCCTCTTCCTGGAACATGTAAGCCTCGTGTTCACTGTCAAGGCGCTTTAAGTCATTTCGTATTTTCTTTTGATAGCTCTCAGCCTCAGCAAGCTTACCGGCTCCTGACCTGGCATCCTTTTGGAGCCTTTCCATGCGTTCAAATTCAGCATCGGTCATCTTGCTTTTTCTTTTGCCAAACTTCTCCTTGGCTACCTGGGAGTCTACGATCTTCTGAGCGCACTCATCGATCTCAGCCCTTTGCTCAGGGGGCAGAGCATCGATCTCCTCCATGTCACGAAGGTGGCTTGTGACATCGTTGTATTCAAACTCCAGGGCGTCAAGTTCCCTTACCGCCTCCTGCATCTGAAGAAGGCAGCTGCCTATGTACTCTCTTCTCTGGACGGGGTCGTCCATGTCCACGTCTTTTCTGGTGTAGACAATATCATTCCAGTCCTGAAGCCTTGTCTGCTCCGCCCAGTCCTCATCTCTGTGATTGTTTGAAAAGATGTCTAAAAAGCCCATTTACTTCACCCTGTCTTTTACAAGCTCTCTGTATGTCTGCTTCATCTTGTCAGTTATCTCGCTCACCTGCTCGTAGTACTCGTGCATCTTGCCCTCTGCCTTATAAACAGAAAGAGTACCAAGCCTGTGGTTTTCGTCGCTGGAAGCATAGAGATCTTCAGCTTCCTTCATCCTCTTTTCTATTTCCATGGAAGCCTCGTAGGCCTCGTCATTATCAGCTATAAAAGAAACATACTCCTTATTTGAAAGGTCCATTCTGACTGCAGATAAGTACTGGTAGTAAGACTCCTTGTCACCGCCGTCCTCGTAGGCCTTAAGGAACATCTTTGCTGCCTTGTCAAACAAAAAGAGCCTTGCATACATGACACCTTCGTTGTGCTCGATCCTTCCTCGAAGCTGCCTGTCAATTGAAGGAGTGTTGGCAAGAAGGAACTCGTACTCCCTGAAAGCCATGGCGTATCTTCCGTTCTTAAGAAGGAAGTTTGCCCTTGCAAGCTTTTTCTGATAGACGTCCATTCCAGCGTTTCCGCGAAGGATCTCCTCTGTCTTGTCCACTTCCTTTCTGGTGTTGTAACCAACATAATCAAGGATAGTTCCTGCAAGCGCAGCCATTGAGCACTTCTTGGCGTACATGCTCCTAAGTTCGTCTGAAAGCTTAACAAGACTGCATTCCTCCTCGATCCAGTCAAAGAGCGATGAGCCAAAGCTCTCTTCATCAAGAAGAAATGCGTTTTTGACTATGCAATAGCACAGCTCCTCGATGCAATAGACGTTTCTGCCTATCTTCTCTATGTGATATGGATTTTCAGCATAGCTTCCTATGCACAAAATCGGTTTACTCATTGGTCTATACCTCTATGGTCTGCTCCCACACCTTGCCAGTAGCCGGGAACAGTTCTCCAAAGCCCTTGTCTGTCACCTTGACGTTAACTTCATTTACACTACTCATGCTCATGGATATATGGAGTCTCGTGGTGCCTGCAGGTCTTTTCACCAGGCCGTCCAGATAGAGCTGAACAACCTTGGGGCGACCGCCAGTAAGTGGCGTAACCTCGATATTAAGTATGCCGCTTGGGTCCATGATGATATCAAGGCTTGTCTCAGCCTCGTACCAGTTGACACCTGCATCCAAAAGTGCGTGATAAACCTCAGTTCCACACTTTAAAAGTTTCATTCCCAGGTTTGCCTTAAGCTTGTCCTCCCCAAGAAATACAAACCTGCTGCCGTTTCCTGTGGGAGCCACCCTCTCTCTTGCTGCGATGCTGGCACCCTTACTAAATAAGTTGTTTCCCTGGAACACACGCCTTGTTCTGCACAAAAACTCAAGGGACCTCTTGGTCCACTTCTCATGGAAGCCATCTCCCAGAAGGAATACTGTTGAGATTATCTTTTCCTCGCAGACCTTCTGCATGATGGTCAGAAATTCATCATCAAGTCTCTCACAGGTCTTGTGGAAAAGAGCTGCATCCTTAGGAAAACCAGTAGGAAGCATAAGGTCATCAAAATTCTCAACATCTATTGTAGCAACCACAGGCTTGGTGTTGGTGTTAAGTGTCATCTTAAACACAGAGAGTTCTTCCAGGTCATAGTCACAGGCAAGGACTGTATGACGGGCCAGGTCATCGGGCTGATAGAGCATGTAGTTATAAAAGCTCTCCTCGTGGCTCTGATAAAAGATATTTGAGGTCTTAAGCTCAAGAGCCGCTGTCACAGCGTTAAGTACCTGCACCATGCGATGATCAAGGCTTTTTGTGGTAAACATTATGGCGTCCACGTTGTCCATGGAAACCTCAAGTGACAGAAGGGATAAGCTTCTTTTCACAAAAAGTGTAAGAAGCGCTATGGGGTCATACTCTGACTCCCCCACAACTACAGGCTTGCCTTCCTTGGCGGCAGCAATAAGGCCGTCCACCTTGGTACCATCGCCGTCCTCAATGTGTCTTACAGCTTCCTTGCCGTAAAACCACTGGTTGACGTCCTTTCTTTTACACAGGACAGTAGGGATATTATAAAGTTCGCTCCCTGCCAGAACTGACAGAGTTTCAGGCATATCTGCATCTGACGCCAGGTAGCTGATCTGAGATACCTTTTCACCCAGATCATACCCCAGGACAAATCGCCTTGAGTCAGAATTACCAAAAAGCATTGTCTATCATCCTTCCTTGCTATCTTCCGTATCCATCTCGGAAAAGAGCTTGTCGCAAATAAACTTTTTCTTGTAGTACTCGCCAATAAGGTTGTCCACTGTATCGTAGTCCTGCAGCGTCTCACCGATCATGATGTCGTTGATAAGGCTAAACCTTCCAGGGAGCTGTCCTCCGATGATGTCACTCTTTTGAATGGTTCCACTCTCAGTAAGGATCTCCTCCTCTCCGTTTTGCTCGGTGATGTAATACTGCATCTGCTCGCCAAAGAACAGGACAAAATCTGAAACGTAGATGCCGTCGTACATCTGGCGCATAGTAACCACCTTGTACTCGTTGCCATCGTCGTTATCAAGTCTGTAGTGCACCTTGCAGTTTGCATCTGGGCGGGTCCTGTACTCCAGCATAGTCTTGTCTATAAACTGCACCATATCTGGCAGGATACCAGAGTATTCCTGGAAGAAAGAAAAGTACACGTCCTTGGAAAGCAGGCGGCGAAGGAATCTTGCTGCAACCTCCTCGTTGACCTCTTCTTCCGATTTCCTGTCTGTAGCATAGTAGCGCAGGTATGCAAGCTCGCACACCTCAGAAAGTGGCATGTTTTCAAGGGAGAGCTTCTCGATCCTGTCAAAGACAAACCTGTCTGTCACTGTTCCCTTTACAAAGCTGTCATAGGCGCTCTGGGACAGGAAGGCCATCTCAACATCAGCTACTCCGCCGCTCTTTACATAGTTTTTGAAGACTTCCATCTTCTCACCAATATAGGAGCCACTGTAAAGCCCCTGAATGATGATTCTCTCTGAAAGAGCATAGGTATCAAGGCCAAAGGACTCTGCTGCCCTCCAGATATCCCTCATTTCCTTAAGGGTTCCGTTGTAGTGGGCAATGAGGAAATTAAGAAGCTGCTCGTCATACTTGCCTGATCTGAAGGCATAACCTGCTATCTCAAGCTCTTTTTCCCCTGGCTCCAAAGTGCCCTTATCAAGAAGGCGCACGCATAGCTTAAGTATCACCCTTGCATCTATTGAAAAGCATCCAAAGGTCTTGACCCACTCCATGGCCTTGTCATAAAGACCTGCCATTACCATGATCTCTAAGACCTCTGCCCTCTTCTGGCTGTCAAGGTCCGTAGGATCTATGTTTATAAGGTACTCAGAAAGCTGCCTTGTGAAATCGTTGTCGTAGTAGTACCTGATAAGATTTCCTGATATCTCGTTCCTGAAGCTCTTTCTTACAAGTTCAGAAGCCGCAAGATCTCTGTACCTGCCCACATTGTCCATGTCGATGGTGTAGGCGTTCTTTCCAAGATCACACAAAAACAGATCCAGGTTCTCTTTTCCCTTCTGGATATAAGGGATCGCGTAGGAAGCAAGCTTCCCCGGAAGCATCAGCTTGGTGTTGGTGTAAGGGATACTTCCAGCATACCTGTTGTCATCGTGGTCTGTTAAAAGAACTGTGTAATCACTGCCATACAGTGGCACGTAGCAGACTCCGTCGATGACAGGGAACCTCATGGCACCCTCGCACTTATCGTACACAACGCAGACGCCGTTTATCCTTGGGTCAGAAACCCTGATCTCTGAGGTGTAAAGAACTGACAAAACCTTGGAGGCATTGGCAGCATCAACCATCTGCCTTGTGAGCATGTTCTTGTAAAGATAGCCAAGGTCCTTGGTAACCCTGCCCTTATCAAGCTGGGCCATAAGGAACTTCTCTATCTGTGGAACATAGGAATCATAGAGCTCAGGATATTCCTCCCTGTGCTCATGGATGTATCTGTAAAGGATTGCATTTTTGTCGTATTCAAGATCGCTCTGGTATGAAAAATACATAAGGACCATCTTGTTGATGTCGCAGGGCAAAAGCCCGTTTTCATCGGTGTAGATGCTCATCATGTAGTACTCATAGAGTCTTGTTATTCGAAGCTCGCTCTCAACGCCCTTCTGGTACCACTCAAAGGCAAAAGGCGCTGTCTTGCCGCTCTTGATAAGAAGAGATACGATCGCCTCAAGTACATCGCTGTTCTCCCTTATCTCATAGCAGGCCTTTAAGATCCTAAAGAGCCTCATGTCAAAATTTCTCACTCTCATGGACAGATATACTATCTGGTCTATGAGGTTAAGAGATATAATCTGCTTTTTAGCTCCGTACTCAAGGACAAAAAGCTCATAATTATCAAGATGTGTAAGTATTGAAGGCGAATCATTTAAAAGATTCATTGCCTCAAGATACAGGATCGGACTCCTGCAGCCATAGGAGAACTGCTCTTCAAGCATCATCCACTTTCTGGGCGTACTTGAGGTATATTCCTCTGAGATATATAAAAGAAGCCAGGCTATTCGCCAGTTATCAGGATTTCGCCTGAATATCCCTTCAAGCCTCTCAGATATGTCATTGATGTAGGCGTCCTCTCTGCTGCAAAGTGTAGACAGGTACAAATAGTAGCTGTAAAGAGTATCACCATCGGTATCCAGGGCCTCTTTTTCCGCCTGATCAAGGATCCATTTGCCCTCATTGACCCTGCCTGCTGTTATGTAGTACTGGGCGGTATAGAGCCTTACTTCCAGGTTCTTGTCGTCAATGGCGTTCATCTTGGAGATGATCTTACCTGTTTCAGAAAGCCACGCCCTTGAAGTTATCTTCTTGCAGCTGAAGTTCTCATAGACTCTTACAAGGTCTACTGTGAGTCTCTTCATCTCCTGGTAGTCCCCTGTCAGGTGATTATCAGATAAGTGAACTGCCACTGTTACAGGGAATATGACCTCTGTAAAGTTATTGTAGAAGCGGATACGGCCGTAGTTGTTGCCCTCGTGAAGCTTCTCATAAATAAGGTGCATCTTGACCCTGGCTGTTGCACCAGTAAAGTCATCCTCTCCGATCTCATATCTGTCGAGACTTATAAAATCACCATCAACATCCGCAAACAGGTGGGTATAGCCCCATCCGTTCTTGGTTATGATAATGCCATGGTCCCCATTTAGACCAGTGAAATCTATCTGCAGGGATTCCTGGTCGATAACGAAAGATACAGGCTGTTTCTTGTTGATGGAGATAAGGAACTCCTCAACATTCTGCTCGTTGTCAGGATTCTCAGAAAGGCCCCTGTAGAGGCTCTCGTACTGGGAATCATTGCCCTTAAGTACTGATATGAAGTCAGCAGAATAAAAGAGGTTTACCGCCTCATCCCAATCTGTCTTGGCTAAATTTGCAAAATGAAATAGATTTTTGATATCACCAAGGCTACTTGCAACAACCTGCGACCTTACAGTGACAACGAAGGGAAGAACATACTCTCCCTGATTAGATATTATGCGAAAATCTCCCTTAAGGACATCACCATGTGACATTCCAAGGGCATTAAATCTGTAGGATACTTCATAAGGAGAACCCGAAACCTCTGGCGTAATGACCTCCATCCTAAGATCTGATGAAGTCACCTTGCCCTCTAAAAGAGCATTCTCAGGTCCAAAAATCGTAAAAGAGCCAGTAGCTGCCTCACCGGGGCCGAGACCTATCTCTATACGGGCAGTAGAAAAATCCAAATTTCTCTGCGTATAAACATATTTTCCCTGTAGAAGCTGATCTATAATCTCTCTCACAATACACCCCAAAAAACAATTAATCTACAATATTATACCACACAATGGCATCTCATTATAGTCTCAGGGCGTCGATTGGTTTCATGAGGGCTGCTTTTCGGGCTGGGTAGATTCCAAAGAACAGGCCGATAAGGATTGAAAATAGGGCTGCACCCAAAACTGATGAGGGTGTGATGATGACGTCGAAGCCTATTGCGGAGCAGATGATAAAAGCCAGGATGATTCCCAGAATGATACCAACTATTCCTCCAAGAAGTGTAAGGATGGCTGATTCAGCAAGGAACTGGGTCAGGATAGCTCCAGTGCTGGCTCCGATGGACTTTCTTATACCTATCTCTCTGGTCCTTTCTGTTACTGATACCAACATAATGTTCATAACACCGATGCCACCAACGATCAGGGATATTACTGATACAAGTAAAAGGAAATCCTGAGCATAGCCAAGGATCTTATCAAGCTGATCAGAAAAGTCTGCCATACTGTAACCGGAAAGAGCTGTGGTACCACGAAGACCGTGTTTGTTGGTCAGGATCTCTTTTGCCTTGGTAACAGATTCATTCAATGTGGACTGATCATCAAAGAGGATGAGCTGAGTAAACTCGTCGGTCTTGATATCAAAGTCAGCACCCATGGCGGTGTAAGGAACCTCTATCTGAGCGAAGTAATCCTGGCCTTCCATAATGAACTGATACATATCGTTCATGTGGTCACGAAGACCAACTACAGTGTAGGTTGCAGTCTTGCCATTGGCGGTAATGTCAACCTCTCTGCCCACAGCATCCTCAGTTCCAAAGATCTTTTTTGCATCATCAAGGAGCATTACGCATACCCTTGAACCTGTCTCTACCTGCTGGGAAGTGAAGTAACTTCCCTTAACTATTCCATTGCTGAAAGCGTACTCAAAAGCCTGGGTTCCGCCGTTTATATAGCACTCAAAGGTTTCCTTCCTGCCTTTGACCTTGGCGTAGCTCTCTATGTTTGGGGACATTCCCTTGATATCAGGAAGATACTCCTGTACAAGATCTATGTCGTCCTGGTTAAAGCGTTCAGAGGTCTTACTTGTATCCACGATAAATATGCCGTAGTTACCTGCAAGGTCGTTAAGTGAGTTGGTAACGTATGCACTCATTCCGTTACCAAGAGCCACAACCGCGATAACCGCAGCAATTCCTATAACTATTCCAAGCATGGTCATGGCTGTTCTGTAGCCATTACCAATGATCTGTTTGATTGCGCTTTTTAAATACTCGCCGAATTTTCCCATTTTACTGTGCCGCTACTACTGCCATTCCCTCTGTAAGGAGAGATACATCTGAAGAAATAACCTGGTCTCCAACTGAAAGACCTTCTGTGATCTGCGCATCCGTGCTGGTTGAGATACCGATTGTAACGTCTTTTCTTGTTACAACGCCGTTCTCAAGAACATATACGAAATCTCCTGTAGAATCTGTCTGGATCAGCTCGTAAGGAAGAACTATTGTATCGTCAGCCTTCTGAGCATGGATCTTGTTGTTCGCTTCTACTCCGAGAATGATATCTGAATCAGGATTGGTAACTTTGATGGTGGTTGCTACTACTGCAACGCCGTTGGCATTCTTGGTTGCAGTACCTGAAACCTTGGTAACCTCTCCCTGATACTGTTTGCCGTTAATTGTGATATCTACCTTCTCACCAACTGAAACCTTTGGAAGGTCACTCTTGGACACTGAGATAGAAACCTGTACATCGTCAAGGTTTGCTATAGTAAAGAGCTGTGAGCCATTTGCAACTGTTGCTCCCTCAACAACTGTAGCGGGCATTGCTGTGATAACGCCGTTAAAATCAGCCTTGATTCCTTCCTTGGCTGCCTCGATCTTAGAAAGAGTATCTTCCTGGGTAAGCTCTGTAGCTTCCATAGAAGCCTTGGATGCTGAAGCTGAACCGGGATTTACCTGAGCAGCCTTGGCACTTGAAAGATGAGCCTGCTCTTCCTTGAGGGCAGTTATCTGATTGTTCCAAGCCTGAATCTGTGGGTCATTCTGGATTGCATAGGAAACATCTGAAATAGAATCCTGTACTGCAAGGGCCATCTGCTTGTTGGACTCTGTAGGTGTTGTATACGCTCCGTCTTCCTTGGTGTCCTGGGTATTTCTGTAAATATAATCATCATTGCCGTCTTCAAAAAGCTGCTCCTGGCTGTCAGATATACCGTTCTGGTTAATATCTCTTGCCACCTTCTGAAGATCAGTAAGTGTCTGATTCATACGGCTTGTCTTTTCAGTGATCTGCCTGCTGATAGAATCAATCTCTGCTGTTATAGCATCTATTCTGTCGTTGATCTGCTGAGCAGTCATGCCCTCAGCGTACTTTCTGTCAGCTGCTCCTGTCGGACTGAAAAGTGCGCTGTAATTGCCCTTTGCCTGCTGAATTGCAAGTTCTGCGCTCTTCTGCTGAATATCAAGATTTTCTGCATCATAGGTACAAAGCACATCGCCAGCCTTAACCTTATCTCCAACCTTGACGTTAACTGTATCAAGGGGAGCAGTTATCTCTGTAAAGTAGTTCTTGTTCTCAGCACTCTCAACAGTACCTGAGATTGAAAGGATATTCTCAATGTTTCCAAGTGCAACTTCATGAGTCTCAACTGTTACAATTGAATTCTTGCTGGCATTGATCCTGCCAATGATAAATCCGATAACTCCAAGAGCTAATATTCCAAAAAGAATATATCTCTTCTTGAACTTCCTTTTCTTCTTTTTTGTTGAATCTGAAAGATCAACACTGTCGTCCTCGTCGTAGATTTCTACAGACGCTCCGGTTGTCTCTTTGATCACATTCTGATCAGAAGCAATATTTGCTGTGGCAGTATCTTTTGACTCAGCTTCTTTAGTATCTACAGCTGTATCTACTACCTTCTCCTCTAAGTTCTTATTCTCTTCCATAACATCCTCCATACTTCAATGCCTATCCTCTCAGGACGTGTAAGGAGCCATGGGCCCTTACCCCCCTTTAAATCTCATCTTTATAATCGGGGTTCATAATGTCGCTGGTTATCTTTCCATCTGATATAGTAATGATCCTCTTGGCCTGTGCTGCAATGCCAGGATCGTGGGTGATTATGATCACAGTTCTGCCCTCAAAGTAGAGCCTTTTGATGATCCTGATGATCTCTTTTGTAGATGCAGTATCCAGGTTACCTGTGGGCTCATCTGCCAAAAGTATTGGCGGAGCCTGGGCTATAGCCCTTGCTATGGCAACTCTCTGCTGCTGACCTCCGGACATCTCGTTGGGTTTGTGGGTCTTACGTTTTTCAAGACCAACGCTGTTAAGAGCGGCATTTGCCAGCCTCTCCCTCTCCTTTTTGCCAACTCCTCTATATATAAGAGGAAGCTCAACATTCTCAAGAGCTGTCAGTGACGGTATTAAGTTAAAGCCCTGGAAAATAAAGCCAATTTCTCTGTTTCTGACTTCAGACTGCTCGTCATCTGTCATATGTGATACGTCCTGTCCGTGCAGATAATACTTGCCAGAGGTTGGCGTATCAAGACAGCCAAGCATATTCATAAGAGTAGACTTACCGGAACCAGACTGTCCGATAATTGCTACGAATTCCCCTTCTCCGATGGTCAGAGAAACATGATTAAGGGCTCTGACCTCGTTTTCCCCAGGATTGTAGATCTTGCTTACATCCTTGATTTCTACCAGTTTTTTCATAACATTCCTCAAAATAGCATATTACCAAATACATTGCACACAACTTCCCTATATTCTATGCTATTTTATATATAAAATCAAAGAAACTTTTTGTGAACTGCTCAGGACAGTTCCCAAAAATCATCAAACACCATGGAAACTTCCTGTATATCGCCAAGTTCTTTGACTGTCATGTCGCTTTCTCTGTCCTGAAAAACAATTTTTCCACCTGTTTCCGAAAGATGGGTCACAGCTAAGGTGACCTTAGGCCTGTAGCTTAGCTGCTTAAGGTCTGATATTACAGGATCAATAAAGTCATATACTGAAGCGTGCGGCGCATATCTAAAGGCCCCCTGCCATGTATTGGTCACATTGGTGGTGTCAGCCCCCACATCTCCAAGCTCCTGCCTTTCGCACTCAAAGGAAAGTTCTCCCGCTCCGTGCCTTGTGACGTAGCTTCTTGTAACATACACCACCTCATCTATGGTAAGACCAAGACTGTCCAAAAACGCTCCCGGATTGGTAAGTCCAGTCCTTGAACCTGTGACGTTTGGAGCATATTTTTCATTCTCTGCATCCAGTAGCAGCCCCTGTCCCGTTTCAAATATGACATTGTCGTACTTATTGAGAAAAGTTCTCACATCGCCTGATACTATTTCCACAAGCTCAGAATTTCTCTTCATTACAGCGGCCGCATTTCTAAGCACCACATTGTCCAGAATATCCTTAAGGTACTGGGAATCCCCAACACCACCAAAGATTTCCCCAATCCTTGGCCTGTAATAATAATTTCTTATATGTATAAGTTTCTCTGCCAGATCTTCTACGCTTAAGGACTTAACCTCAGCCATGGTAAGGCCAAAGCCCTGCTTTACCCGAAGGAACGCCTCATAGATACCCATTCCGCAGCTGCCGTGGCGCTTATTTCCCCTTGAGGACTCAAGGGCCATGTTAAAGAGCACATCGCAGACCACTGTCACATTGGTGTCAGGAAGTGCGTATATCCTTGGAGCCTGCCCTGATACTTCCCGAAAAGAATCGTACTCATCCCTTAGTTTAAAAAGGTCCGGAAAAAAGGTATCTATCCACAAAGTGTCAGCACCACAAAAACTGCCAGATCCGACCTCGTGAAAGATAAATCTCTTTTCATGTGGGCCTTCAAGTGGCAGTTTATCATCTTTGTCCGTATCGGAAGCTATGACTACGGTGTGACCTGACTGAGCGCCGCCGTTGTGGCGGACTACAAGGCTCTTTCCAGGTCTTTCTGAGAGGATATGGGTTATGCGTCCCTTACCCTCATCACCGAAATTTTTACCAATAACCACGAAAAATTTTGTGGGCATTAAAAGAAGAATCCTTTTTTCTTGGTCTTAAGAACAAGACCTTCAACTGCGTTTCTAACTATAGGCTGAGCGTAGCTGCTCCACTGCGCTACAGCGTCTTCAAGGCTCATGCCGTTAACCATCTGCATTACTGTGATGATGACTTCAGGAATTGCAGATACGTCCTGCTTACTTAATGTAATGATCCTTCCAGGGATAGTTCCATTAAAGTGGAAGGGCTTTGTGAAGTTTCCAGAAAGGTCGATGTGGAAGATCTCGTACTTCTCACCTGCCATATCAGCAAGCTTTTTTGATGTGAATCTCTCAGGGTCATCTCCGAAGATGTTTGCAATATCAGATCCCCTTACCTCTGGATGGCAGTCTGCGTCTCCAATGGTGAAAAGAAATCCCTTCTTGCCTCTCTTTTCATAGGAATCAATCTTGGTGTGCCTGGCAGCAAAGTACCACAAAAGCTCAAAGTCCTCAGGTGAATCTCCGCCCCTTCCCTCAAGCCAAAGGTCAAGGAGCTGCTCAGCTATACGGATGTCTGACTCAAACTGGGTAACCTGAAGAGGCGCCCTGTCAGAAACATCTCCGATGGCAGCAAAAAGAAGCTGTGGATCATCCACAGGCTTGGTTGAATAGAGCTTCATCATTGTCTCGTGAAGGGAGTTCTTGGCAATCTCCTCAGACAGATATCCCATGGAACCCGTAACATCAAGTCCGATGATAATAGGTGTTGAATTTGGATGATCCTCGGAATCCATTGCTTCACGCATATTTACAAACTTAGGGTTGAACTTTTCCTCCATTCCCAGCTTCTTAAAGATCTGGGAAGCAGTTGATTTTTCTGAAATTCCTGCTGATTCCCTAAGCTTAGACCAGTCCGCACTTGTATAACTTCCGTATCCCATTTGTAGTTACTCCTCCATAAACTTAAAAATTCATTTTAGTAAAACGTCTTCCCCCAAAGGCGTCTTCTATCACTTTGTCCCAATTCTCAAAATCCTTGTAGGCATCATGAGTTGGCTTTTCAGAAAGAAATCTCTCAAAGCTGTCCTTTTTAAGATCAGCATCATAGCCAAGTATCATCTTAGCAGTTTTCCGAAGATCTACAAGGTCCTTATTTGCTCCTGGCAAAAGAGATTTCTTTTTCTCAGATATATCCCACCATGCCCCAAAGAGCATAGCTTCGTGAGTTCTTGGATTGATGCAGATGCTGTCAGGGGTTATGTCCCCGTGAACAAGTCCGCTGTACTCAAGAACGCAGCAGATATTTTCAAGCCTTGAAATTATCCAGGCCACATGCTCTTTTGAAAGAGCTCCAAAAAGCTCAAGGGGATAAAACTCCTCCGGCTTTTTAAATATCAGAAGCAGGCTCCCATCATCAAGGACAATCGTGCCCTGGTACTGTGGAAAGCACTTTTCAAGGTGCCTAAGGTCTGCCTGCGGGTAATTGAGCTTGGAAAGGCCATTTATCGCCTTGGATGTCAGGTTTCCATGAAGGGCCCCTGTATCGGTAATATCAGTGTGGTTATTGAAAGTCTTAGGGAAGTGGTAAATGACATTATACCTGGTAAAGTAAGATGTCACCTGTCCCTCTTTTGCCTTGTAGAGGTAACTTATAACCACGTCTTCTCCATCTTTTGACTTAAAGGAAAGGTGCTCAGCCCTGTCCCACATCCTGTCTGTCTTGTCAGGATCAGGATCTGCGTCAGCACAGGCTTTCAGATACTCAAGCATGTGGATCCTGAAAGCCTTGTAGCCCGCAAGTTCTGCGTCAGAGAAATTCTCTTTTGCTCCGCAATAGGGACATACCAGGTCCCCGGATGAATGCACCACCATCTCGGCGCTGCAGTTTGGACATTTATAACTTATCATGTTCTTACAATTGCTGCCTTTCTACTAATTCGCTAAAATAGCCCTTATTTGCAATAAGCTCGTCATAGGTGCCCTGTTCCACTATCTTTCCGCCGTCCATAACCAGGATCCTGTCGCAGTTTTTGATAGTTGAAAGTCTGTGGGCAATTACGATCCTTGTGCACTTAAGGCCATCAAGGGCTTCAGAGATCTGTCTCTGGGTTATATTATCAAGGGCACTGGTGGCTTCGTCAAATATAAGGATCTTGGGCTTACTTGCTACCGCTCTTGCAATGAGGATTCTCTGCTTCTGGCCACCAGAGATACCTCCCTGACCTTCTGCAATTATGGTGTGCATGCCCATTGGCATTGCCTTTATATCATCAGCGATACCCGCCAGCTCTGCAGCCTCCCAGGCCTCATCCTGAGTGAGCTTTTCAGAGGCAATGGCGATGTTGTGGAATATGTCTCCGTAAAAGAGCTTTCCATCCTGAATTACTGAACCAATCTTGCGGCGAAGAGACTTAAGATCGATCCTCTCAAGGTCTTTTCCGTCATAGAAAACTGCACCCTTTTCAGGCTTTTCAAATCCAAGAAGAAGCCTTACTAAAGTGGACTTACCGCATCCTGTCTTACCTACAATGGCAACGTACTCGCCTGCTTTGATCTTCAATGAAAAATTCTCAAGGATATATGGAGCCTGTTCGTTGTATCTGAAGTAGACACCGTTTATCTCAATTCCGCCACTTATTCTTGTGGCGATGTCTTTTCTTAAGGTCTTTTCAGGTTCAGCCTTAAGGATTGGCTCTGCCATGTCAAGAACAGGCTTTATCTTGGCAACTGAAAGAGATGCCATGGAAAGAGCTGAAAAAGCTGCAAACATAGTTGCATAGGCAATGTTAAAAGCAAAGTATTCTGAAGTAGAAACCCCTGAATTTATGGCCAGTCCATAAAGCACTACTGTTCCAATAAGGGAAATAGCAGTATTGATAACGCCGCTTATCTTTAGGAAAAATGGCGGGTTGTACTGAAGGGCAGCCTCTTCTGCATACTGATTGGCCCACTTTGCAAAGATTCTTTTCTCTGCTCCTGCAAGCTTGATCTTCTGAATGCCGTTAATGATGGCAAAGGTAAGACCGCTCTCCTTGGCAAGGAGCTCCATGCGCCTTTTGGAGATTCCAACCTGCATCAGGATAGATATGGTTGAAAACAGCACCGTAAGAAGCATGATCACAAGGGATGGAACAATAAGCTTTGGCGCAAACTTAAAGATCTGGACCATATAGACCAGTGAAAAGAGCGATGAAAAGCCCAGTGAGAATAAATCTTCTATAATGATCTCACAGATTTCGTTGACACTGCTTGACCTGCTGGAAAGCTCACCGGCTGAGTACTTCCTGAAAAATGGAGCTGGCAGAGTAAGGATCCTTTGCATTACAGCCTGCTCAACAGGAATTGTGACCTTCCACTTTATCCTTGCGATAACTGCATTATTGAGCGCATCGAAGGCACTGGTAAAGAAGATCGTCACTATGATGGTTACCACAAGGGCCCAGAAAAGCCCGTAGTCTTTGGTATCAAGAACTGTGCCAGTCAGCATCTGAGAAGCATATGGCAGGATCATGGTAACCAGAACAAGCGCCAGTGAGAGAACTGCAACCGACAGGTAATCAAAAGCCGTAAGGCGTCTCTTCATAAAGTTGATAAGATCAGGAATTCCAAGAGGTTTAAGGGGAAGAGGCTCATAGAACGCCACTGCTTCGTCCTTAAAAAGAAGGGTCTGTTTCTTACCTACCCTGGTCTTTTTCCCTGTATCAGGATCATAGTAGAAGTATTTGCCAAACCCTAACGGGAAAAGAGCTATTGGCATATTATCCTCTTTAAAGAAGCAGATAATAGGTCCAAAGCAGTCAGTAAACCACTTGCCCTCAAGTTTAATATTGGCCTTCATCATACCAACGCTGTTTGCCGCATACTCAATCTGATCCAAAGGCTCTGAAATGCCGTGAGGCACTTCGATCCTTGGATAGTTATAGTAGTAAAAGATCTCGTCAATGGCGTTTTTGATATTGGTCTTTAGATCTTTTCGCTTAACAGGCTCTCCAAGCACCCTATGAGCAATATTGTCATAGGAATCCCTGAAAAGCTCGTCATCCATTCTTTTTCTTTGTCTTATTTGTTCGTCAAACCAGCCCAATTGCATGCTCCTAAGTGTAAGTAGTTAGTCATTTGTTACCAGTGCAGTGTAGTATCCGCCCTGCTTAAGGAGCTCATCGTGGGTTCCTCTCTCCACGATCTCTCCCTTGTCAAGAACGATGATCTCATCGCTGTCTCTTATGGTTGAGAGCCTGTGGGCGATGATGATAAGTGTTATTCCTCTGTCCTTGATGGCCTTTACAACTTCGTACTCTGTCTTGGCATCAAGAGCACTGGTAGCCTCATCAAGGATGATGATGGAAGGATCCATGGCAAGGACTCTTGCGATCTCAAGGCGCTGTCTCTGGCCACCCGATAAGTCTTTTCCGCCCTCGGAGAGCCTGTACTGATATCCTGAAGGCTTGGCGATGATGTCGTCGTGGATCTGGGCATCCCTTGCCGCCAGTATCACTTCAAAGTCCTCAATTGACTCATCCCACATCTTGATATTATTTTCTATAGTGTCCTCAAAGAGGATGATATCCTGGTCAACAACTGCAACTGAACCTGTGAAGGTACTTCTGTCGATCTCGGAAATGCTCTTTCCATCAAATAAGATCTCTCCGCTCCAGGGCTTGTACAGTCCTGATATGAGCTTACTCATGGTGGATTTGCCGCATCCGCTTCCGCCTACGATGGCGACTCTTTTACCAGTTGTAAGGTTCATGGAGAAGTCCTTGATAAATGGCTCGTCCAGGATCGAATATCCAAAGGTCACATTCTTGACCTCCACATTTCCTGAAAGTTTCTTGAACTCGTGGCTGTCGTCGTCTTCTCTGTCAGCGTACTCGTCAGTCGGGTACTCCATAACGTCCTCAACTCGCTCCATCTCTGTACGCATCTCAAGAAGGGTCTGGCCTGCGTTTGTAAGAGTGGTTGCAGGTTCCATAAAGGATGTGAGGATTCCCTGGAAGGCTGTGATCATACCGATGGTGAAATGCCCGTTCATTGCAAGGAATACGCCGGCGAAGGTGATTCCGTAGTTTGCCAGCTTACTTATCATATTTGGCAGAGCTCCAAGGTAAGTATTTTCCCTCATGAACTGAACTTCTTTTTCATCAACCTTGGCCTTTAACTCCACCCAGTTCTCATAGAATCCGTTTTCAGCACCACTTGCCTTTATGGTCTCAATCATGCTGATGCCTGAAAGAGTTGTGGTCTGAAGCTTACCGCTGTCTATGAGAAGGCCACGGGTAACGTTTATCCTGTGATCTGAAATTATCTTGGAGAGGATAAGGTTTATCAAAACCGTGGTCACGCCAAGCACTGTAAGAGGAATTGAATACCTGATAAGAACTACCAGGTAAAACAGCATCATTGCTGTATTCAGGCACAGAGGTGCAAAGGTGTTAACGATGGCACTGGCTATTTCCTCGTTGGTGGTCTGACGCATCATCAGGTCACCAGACATTCTCTGGGAAAAGAACTCCATAGGGAGCCTTAGTACTTTCCACATAAAGGAAGTACTACCGTTTATAGCCAGCTTTCCGTCAATTCGAAGTGAATGAACTGCAGATATCCAGGATACGATGATCTGCACAAGGGCAAGACACCCAAGAAGGATCAGGAAAGGCTGAGCGCTTTCGCTTACCTTTTTCGTAAGAAGGTTATCCATAAAGTACTCAGACATAAATGGATTAACTACACTAAATACATATGAAAAGATTGTCATGGCCACAGTGAAGATAACTGCAGTTCTGGCATCCTTAAGTCTTTTTCCAGCAAATTCAAGCACGCTCTTTCTCTTTCCACCCTGTTCAAATTCTTCAGTGGTGTCAAACATAAGAGCGATCCCGGTAAAGCCCTTGGCAAAGTCCTCTATTGGCATTGCCACATTGCCCCTTGAAGGGTCGTTGACATAGGCCTTATTGCCCTTAAATCCACACAGCACAATAAAGTGATTGTAGTCCCAATGAATAATACAAGGGAACATGCCCTTTTCTCTGAGGGCATCCAGTTCAAGCCTGTATCCGTTTGCTGCAAGGCCATATTTTCTGGCAGCTTTAAGGATGTTCTTGGCATTGGAGCCATCCCTTGAAACGCCGCAATCAAGCCTCATCTGCTCAAGAGCGACCCACCTTCCATAATAGGCAAGTATCATTGAAAGGCACGCAGCTCCGCACTCCAAGGCTTCCATCTGCATAACTACCGGTACTTTTGCTACACCATTAGAAACTACTTTATTCATATGATCAATAGTCCCCTGTCATTTAGGCTTTTATACAATTATACATTAAACATTAACGCAATAGCAAAAACTATATCTTGTGTTTTTAAGTCTCTAGAGATACTATATTATGTATATGGGTATATGTTAATTATCAGGAGGGGGTATTAATATGAAATCACCAGCTCAGATTGCAGCAGCTTATGAAACAGCAGGTACAGCCAAGACCCGGCTTTCTTTTGGGAAGACCTTTATCTTGGGCATTATGGCAGGGGCTTTTATTGCCCTTGGCGGCCTTGGAAGCCAGATAGCATCTGTCTGCGCGCCTGATCCGTCAACAGGAAGGCTCGTAAGTTCCATTGTTTTTCCAATTGGACTTTTTATGGTCATCATTGGCGGAGCTGAGCTATTTACAGGCAACTGCCTTATCATTGTTCCTGTTTTATCAAAAAAAGCCACTGTAAAAGGAATGGCTCGTAACCTTGGCATCGTCTACCTCGGAAACATGGTTGGTGGACTTATCATTGCTCTTCTTGCCAATTTTTCACACACCTACGCCTTTGCAGACGGAAAGCTTGCCCAGGCAGTGGTGGCAACAGCAGTTACCAAGTCTAATATCACCTTTATGGACGGCCTATTAAAGGGAATCCTGTGTAATATCCTGGTGTGCATGGCTGTCTGGTGCTCCTTTGCCGCAGAAGAAGCCGCTGGCAAAGTCCTGACCCTGTGGTTTCCTGTAATGCTCTTTATCATTGGCGGATTTGAACACTGCGTCGCCAACATGTACTTCATCCCTGCAGGCATGATAGCTTCTGGTGTATACGGCATTCCAGCTGAAGGCCTCTCAATCTTTGGATTTTTAGTAACCAACCTCATTCCTGTAACTATAGGCAATATAATAGGCGGCAGCCTTTGTGTAGGCGCCACCTATTTTCTGGCATATTTGAAGGACTAAAAACAACACACGGGGACGGTTCTGCTGCTGGCAGGGGTGGCAAGCCACGGGGACGGTTCTTTTGGCTGGTTTTGAAAATCAAAACCAGCCAAAAGAACCGTCCCCGTGGCTTACTAACCCGTCCCCGTGGCTTGTTTTATTTTATCTCGTAGCTGTAATCTGAGAAGTCGGCCCTTAGTGTAGCTTCGTGGCCGTCTTTTTTCCATATGAAGGTCATAACAGATCCTTCAGTGGAAATGTTAAGCTCACTGTCAAAACCAAAGGCTGGATTGGTGTTTCTAAATCTAAGAAGCTCAAGCTGCTTTTTAACTACATCCTTCTTAAGAGCTTCCTCAATCTGCTCCAAGGAAAGATTTGTCCTGTTGATCTCCTTGTGACCACCAGCGCCAGCTCTTTTTACTGCCTCGTGATCATTCTTTCCAGCAAAAAGATCAAGGTACCACACCTGTGGCTTACCTGGCATGAACATCTGGATTGCTCTTGCAAAGAGCATCTTCTTATCGTCATCCCCAAGAGCACTGTAGTAGGTAGCATTTACCTGATAGTACATATTCTTGGCACCGTGGAGATCCTTAACAAAGCCGCCTCTTCCAACAATGGTGTCGATCATGCTCTGGATCTCTTCCTCTTTGAGGATTCCCTTAAGGTCAAGAAGCGGAATACCGTCGTGGCAGCCCAGCATGTTTACTACTCTTATCTTCTTTTCCTGGATTTCCTGGGCCCACTTTTTAAGAACTTCGCCGTTCTTATTTTCAATAGCATAAATCAGAAGGCCAGGCAGGAAAAAGTCATATGTCATGTAACCCTTGTCTGCTACGGTCTCATATATCTTTTCGCTGTAACTTGCATGGATCTCAGGAAGAAGTGAAACCCCAAACTCATCAGCAAGCTTTTTTACCTTTTCAAGTACATCCCAGGTATCAGGCTCATTAAGGAAATTCTTTTTCCCTGGCTCCTTGGGAGCATAAGCGAAGGCATCAAGCCTTACGATCCTGGCTCCATAGCCCGAAAGAGCCTTAAGTGTGTTCCTGTAATGCTCCCACACAAGATCAGATTTAATGTTAAGATCCATCTGCCCAAGGTAGCGCCTTTTTGACTCCAAAAGTTCAACTACCTGATCTTTGTACTTTTCAAATCTTCCAAATTCAATCTCGGAAGGCTTTTTTCCCTCATCAAGCCCCGCACGCACCATATCAGACAGTCTCTGAGCAGCCAGATACTGGATATCCATATTTTCCATCAGATCCTGGGCATCAAACCTTGGATACTGAACTTCCTGATAAAAAGTGTTCCAGTAAGGAACATCTCTGCCATCCGGCATCCTTACCATAAGGATTGGAAGCCCTGGCTTTCTGAAGAACATGTCCTTTATGTACTGCTGATCCGGTTGAATATACCCCTCATCAGTCATCTCTCCATAACCATCCCAGAACTTGTTCCAATTTATAAAGAAGTCCTTGTACTTTGAGTTTTCACCATTTTTCAGAAGATCCTGGAACTGCGGCGAAAGAACTGAAGCATGATTTAAGATAAAGTCAAGCTTTAAGTCAATTCCAAGCTCCTGCAGTTTTTCTATATCCTCTTTGTCAGCCATTTCCTCATTGATGTTATAGTCAATTACTGAAAAGCCTCTGTCTAAGTCTGTATTAAAGATACTTGGAAGGATGTAAAAAGACTGGAACACATCCTTAAATTCATCTTTTGACAGAACGCTTACTATATCAGAAAGCTTTCCGCCGCAGCTGTCAGGATAGGCATTGAGCATAGGACCATTGTCTACAAATTTACTCATCTTAAGACCTCCGTTTTAGCCCATAAGCTTTTGAAACTGTTCAAATGTTAAAATCTCGCCAGATTTTGAGATGATGATCTTGGCCTTGTGAGCCTGATCCACCAGCTTACTTTGTTCAAGCTCTAAAACCAGCATTGTAAATGGACTGTCAAGCTTTCCATCACGATTTCTGGATCTTCTGTGCTCTAAAGTCTCCTCTGGAGTGCTGTTTAAAAGAACTGGTATATCAACCTGACTCATGTAGTCACTGTTGCCATGAGTCCACTCAACAATGAGAACCTGCTTGTCTGACATGTCTACTTCATCGTACCAGAGGGAAGCTTCATCCCTTCCCATTCTCTTAAGATAGAGCTTGTCAGCTCCGTCCTTAAAAGCTTTCATTATCTGATCAACTTCTTCAAAGTTTGTTTCCTTTGGAGTTCCAAGGTAGTTTTTAAGTCCTTCTTTTCCTGCTTCAAAATAACTTCTGAACCATGTGTCAGTCTCAAGATGTGCCTTGTTTGCGTCATCTTCAGCCTTCTGAAGCTCTCTTATCTTAGAAGCATTTTCCGGATTCATGACACCGCTGTCAACCATACCTCTGATTCCACATACCCTGAATGTATGAAGTCTTTCAGCATCATTGTACATTGGGATCCTGTGTGGATAATTGTCTCCAGACATGGTGTAGCTGCCTATTCCTGCTGACTGGAGCATGTATGACAGAAGTGACGCAATTTCAGATTTTCCTACGCCTGATCCGCCGCAAACAGCCACTACAGCTCTGTTATATGGATTAGCTGACATTTTATCCTCAAGTTCTTTTACTAATAAAGGAAAGATAGTCTTGGCCTTGTTAATGTGAACCTCTTCAATCTCGACCTTATCACCTGGCATGTCGCCGTGGGGAATGTCCTGTGGGATCACAATATTCTGAATGATTTCAGGAGCTTTTTTAAGCTTGTCGATCACTCCGTCCAAAACAGTGATTTTGTTATATTTTGTATTCATAATTCTCCTCTTACTTAAGTTTT
>CAMVJI010000004.1 GCA_947167765.1 uncultured Butyrivibrio sp.
AGATCAGCTGCCAGGTGGTCAGAAAGTTTAAGATAGATCAGTTTGAGGCTGTTGGGTGCCAGCTCATAAATGTTTCAACAGTGCTGCTTGATTACATTCTTGGAGTCAAGAAGCAAAAAGAAATAGAAAAAGCAAACAGAATGTTTACTGAAGATGTAGTATAAAGGATAACACACGGGGATAAGCCATGGGGACGGTTCTTTTGGCTGGTTTTGAAAAACTAAACCAGCCAAAAGAACCGTCCCCATGGCTTATCCCCGTGTCTTGTCTATTAATCAAATATATCTACAAGCTCGATCTTGAAGTTAAGTTCTTTTCCAGCCATCTCGTGGTTGCCGTCGAAAGTGATCTTGTCATCCGCAAGCTCTTTTACCACAACTGGGAATGCACGGCCATAGCCGTCCTGTAAAAAGACTCTGTCGCCAACCCCAAGCTTCTCCACCTCTTCAGCAGGGAACTCATCAGCATCTACAACTACAACGTAGTCCTCATTGTACTCGCCGTAGGCCTGGTCTGGAGTAAGATGAACGTCTACGATATCGCCCTTCTCCATGTTTACAACTGCAAGGTCAAAGCCAGGGATCATCATGCCTGTTCCGCAAATGTAGGTGATAGGCTCGCCTCTGTCATATGAAGCATCGAACTGAGTGCCATCGTTGAAAGTTCCTCGATAGTGAACTGAAACCTTCTTGCCGGCGTTCTTGCCTTCCATGATAGGTGCACCGCTATGGCATCCTGAACATCCGCCACATCCACCTTCTGAGTCGCCGCACCCGCCGCAACCTTCAGCGTCATCCTCTGAGCCTCCGTGACATCCACCGCAGCCGCCTTCTGATTCCTCGTGGCCATGATGTCCGCAGTGTCCACCCTCGTGGCCTTCGCCGTGCTCGTGGTCGTGGTCATGGTCGTGGTGATCACAGTTAACGCCTGTGCTCTCAAGCTCGCCCTTAAGGTAAGCTTCAACTGCTGCATCTGTGTCGCCCTTAGCGCCAGCTACAACCTCGATGCCATTAGCCTCAAGAGCTGCCATTGCGCCTCCACCGAGACCACCGCAGATCAGTGCATCGATCTCTTTTCCGGAAAGAAGAGTTGCAAGAGCCTCGTGTCCAGCTCCCTCTGTTCCGATAACCTCTGAGGATACTACCTTGCCATCCTCAACCTCATATACCTTAAACTGCTCGGTGTGTCCAAAGTGCTGGAACACCTGTCCATCTTCGTAAGTTACTGCAATTCTCAATGTGTTACCTCTTTCTAAATGTGTATACTACAAGTCAACTCATTGAGTTTAACATATGAAGGCAGAAAAAGAAACTATGCTGATTGCTTTAAGCAGTTTTCCTAACCAAAAGAGCAGCCGGACGGCTGCTCAAAAATTACGTAAGGTTTGAAATTATCATGCCTGTTTGCACTCTAGTTTCTGAATCCGTCTTGAATGATCTGCAACAGTGCCATCCAACATATCAACAATTGTTATCTTCTGTTCAAAACGATCAGCATCTTTTGAATACCTTTCGTATACAGACTTCTGATATGCTGCAATCTCATTAACCTTAGGAATAAGGTTATTTTCAAGTAAATCGACCTTGACTTCTCTCATATCGCTTTCAACATTACCCATTCTGGTTTTGAGATCGGATACATCTTCCTTAAGAACGGATACATCTTCCTTAAGGCCAGATACATCTTCCTTCAGGCCAGACACATCTTCCTTAAGAACAGATACATCTTCCTTAAGACCAGACACATCTTCCTTAAGACCAGACACATCTTCCTTAAGACCAGACACATCTTCCTTAAGGCCAGACACATCTTCCTTAAGACCAGACACATCTTCCTTAAGAACAGACACATCTTCCTTAAGACCTGATACATCTTCCTTAAGAACGGATACATCTTCCTTAAGGCCAGACACACTCTCTTCAACAATACCCCGGATTGCCTGTAAATCTTCCTTTGTCAGTGACATTTTCTCACCTCCTTTGCCTTATATTTTTCGGTGAACATATAAGGTAAAGTCATCTCAAGAAATTTCCAAATGTGATGTAGAAAAATTATAATTCATTCCTAACAAATCATCAAATACAACTTGGGGAATCGATGGACGAATGTCCGGATACCTATATGGTCATCGATGTGCCAAACACAGTGGTTACTTTAGTCTATTTTCTTAACTGTGTCAAGAGGCAAGCTCGCACTACGGATTTACCATGACCTTAATATATTCTTCAGACTTGTTCTTCATAATGAAAAGCCCCTGGTCCATGTCTTCAAGATTGAATCTATGGGTGATGAGAGAAGAAGGATCCATAGCACAAAGTTCATCATTTGGTTTTATTGCACTCTCGCGCAATTTTTTCCAGCATGTAAGTCTTTCAACCACATAGGTCCAGTCATCGGGATAGGAAGAATTCCAGGTTCCTTTGAGGGTCAACTGATTTCGGAGTATCTTCCAGTAAGTTTCCCTGGGAAGGTCCATATCTGCCGCGGGATTGCCCACCAGCATCACCTTGCCAAGAGGCGCAGCGCACTTAATGGCCTGCTCGTAGCTCTCAGGACGACCAATACATTCAAAGTAGTAGTCCACTCCGCGGCCGCCTGTTTTTTCTTTTATAAATGTAGCCGGCTCCCCAAATCGCACGTCGCAAAGGTCGCCTTCAACATATCCCATTTCCAGAAGCTTTTTCTTCTGGATGTCCTTGTTGCCTATGCAAAAGACATTTCGGTAGCCCGCATCTTTTAGGAACATAGCAACAAACAGGCCGATTGTCCCAAGGCCGCAAACTGCGATAGTGGGCTGGCTGCCAGTTTCGTCATCACCAGCCGCTCCTGCTGACCACTGCTTGGAGCCATCCTGGGCAGTGACTTTACTGATAAGTCCAATCTCCCTGATAGCGTGCACTGCAACACTCATAGGCTCAAGCATCGCAGCCTCATCGTCTGATATGTCATCAGGCAGCGGTATCAAATTCCAAACCGGAACAGTGACAAACTCTGCAAATCCGCCATCGCACCTAGATCCCAGATAGTTGTAGTTTTCACACATCTCGTAGTGCCCGGCTTTGCACTGAGGGCACTCCTTACATGGAATCAGCGGGAATATCCCCACTCTCCTGCCAACCAGCTCCGGCCTTGACGCGCACTCTTTTACCGCCCCAGTCATCTCATGTCCCGGTACAAGGGGCATGTTGTGAGCTCCGGTCTTGTAAATCCTTGGGATGTCCGAGCCGCAGATTCCGCAGGCACTGACCTGTATCAGTGCCTCGTTGTCTTTCGGAGTTGGCACTTCGACTTCTGTGTATTTTATATTTCCGATTCCGTATAGGATTTGAGCTTTCACAATCGGTTCAACCTCCTATTTCAGCAGCTCCTCAATCCTGTCCTCGTACCTAAAGGCCTCTTCGATCCTTGCAGTTCCAGCAGCTGCAATTGCCTTGCGAAGATCATCATGCTGCAGGTAGAACTCAGTCTTTGCAACAGCATCTTCCAGTGATGTGTACATAACGCACTCCTGGCCGTCCAGGAAATATTCGTAGAGCTCTGACTGGTAGCTGGACAAAAGAAATCCTCCGCAGCCCATGATATCCAGCGCCCTAAGAGGTATTCCAGAGCGATTTGCCTTGAGCACGGGACAAAGGTTGATCTTGCTGGCCCTGAACACCTGAGGCATTTCGTCCAGATAGTTTACAGAGCCCATAAACTCCACTTTGGGCAGGAGTTCTTTTTCCTTATCTGAAAGGTCATAGGTATAGAGCTTGAACTGATGCCTCTGGGACAAGACGCTTAAAAGCGTCATCCTCTCAAGATGAGTCACATAAGAAGCCACCGCCCAGGCCAGTTCTTTTTTGGTGACCTGAATTGCCTTCTCAGACAGGCTCCTGTAGCGCTTCCTGACGCTGTCCGTAAATTCCTCAGTTATGGCATCGTCAATGATATATCCGCCATAAAGCTGCGTCTGCACGTTCACAACGCCGTCAATATAGCCCCTCTGGTACTCGTCCATGTGGGATGTAAGGCTTGGCAACATGGACTCGTAGAGCCTTCCCACAAAAGAGATCTCGCTCTCATACTTGCAGTAGTCCGTCCGCACGCCATTTAATCTCTCAACATTTACTGCCAGCGGCAGGTAGTGAACATTGGTAAGCCCCATGGCCTTGTAGGTCTCATAGTCTACCCTTGCAAAAAAGAATATCTCGTTGCATGAATAGTCCATGCACTCTGTTGTGGGGAGATTAGGCGGACTGTCAAAAAACCATGACACATATCTTAGGTCATGGCTCTTGCAGACCTTGGACACCACCGGCCAGAAATTGGTGGTGAGCACAAGATCGTAACTTCCCTCTGAGAGGTCTTTTTCCATCCTGGCAGTGAAGGCTTCGTCCTCGTACTTGTCGATGCCCTCTCTGTAGAGCACGTTGTTGCACTTGTGTCCTGCCTTCTGAAGGTAATAGACCAGGTCGTACTGAATATATGAATTTAGGAAATCGTAAAGAAGGATATTCATGAAATGTTCAGCCCTCTAATATTTCTTTTGCCCTCTCCAAATCCTCTTTTGTAGTAACCTTGAAGTTAAGCTGGTTCCCTGGGATCATGGCCACGTCCAGCCCCGCCATAATTGCAGGCTCTGTAGATCCCTTGATCAAAAGAATCTTATCTGGCAGAAGATCCTCATTGGCCTCAAGGTACTCTCTAAACCTGAAAGCTTCCGGTGCCTGTCCCGCATATATGCAGTTGCGGTTTAAAAGCTCGTCCACCTTTTTCCCATTCCTGCTAAAATACACAGTATCCTTCATGGGAAGAACTGGCATTCCGCCATCATGCTCCTTCAGTGCCTTAAGGCAGGCATCGATATCTTCCACAGTAACGAAGGGCCTTGCCGCATCATGGATTATGACTCCATCAACGCTCTCAAGTGTATTATCAATATCTTTGAGCGCATTGTAGATAGACATCTGCCTGTTCTCTCCGGGGTCCGAAAAACCGTTAAACTCACTTGCAAGTTCCGGATCTTCAAACAGCTCACTCTCTATCTTTTCGCGCCACTCCTGCCCTGCAACAATCTGGATTGCATTCACCATCTTGCTCTCTGCAAATGGCTTGAGGCTGTGCATTATCATCATCTGCCCCGACAGTTCGATAAACTGTTTAGGAATCTCTGATGCAACTCTGCTGCCGGTTCCCCCGGCCAGGATAATTGCGACATTCATATATGCGCCTCCACTTATAATAATCAAAGTAATCAGTTTGAACCGATATATCGTGTCACCTGATATCGTAATTCTGTATCATCACTGGCATTCCGGCATCCTTACAGATATCCATCAGAGGACACTTATCCCCGTAGTACGCATCCGCAAGAGATACAGCAAGCTCAAGCTTTTTCCCATCATCACAGATACAGCCGTCAAGCTGCCGGGCAAAAGAAAGTGCGTCAGCATAAAGGGGCGCAAGCTCGAGGCTACACTTAACTATGAATTCCATAAGTTCCTTTGGTACTTCGAAGATCACTAAAACATCCTCTTTGCTCCCTTCAAAAATCTCCAGGGAATTCCTGATCTTTTCGGCGCTCTTTTTGCTGTTGGTCAAAGCTTCAACAGCTGAAATCCCATAGATTACTACTTTTTTCGTGGAACCATCGGCTCTTTTTAATTTCTTTTCCCAGTCAGTCGGAATGTCCTCGTGGATCTGCCTGATAATTCCGCGCCTTACATTTTGAATAATCGCTGAGAGGTCTGATATCATGCCCTCTCCCTGATAGATATGGTAAACAGACTCGCAGTACTTCTCCAGCTCTTTTACAGGGTCTGTGCCTTCCCCGCAGATGTTGTCGATTGCCTCTCCAAGGCCAACTGCGCCATCCTGGAGGTCTGCAAGGAGGTTTTGTATCTCATCTGCACTTGTAAGTGTATCCAGAACCTGATGACCCTCTTTAAAAGTCTCAAGTACATCTAGTAGCTCTTTTTTCTGAGGATACTCATGGTAGTTTTCACCAGTATCTCCCTCTATCAACACCTCTACCTGGGTCCTATAATAGGGGTATTCATGGGTTGATGGAAGGTGCCTTGGCGTCATGTAATTAGGGCCAAAGCGGCTGATCAAAACCTCATGATACATCTTGGGTGCCGCAATGGTGGTCACCTCAAATGGCATCTCCACAGTCTCTTTTACCCAGGATTTATCTCTGGAAAGATCTTTTTTTGCATAGGCCATATGAGGACAATAATCTACTCTGTCAGCATCCCTTGAGTTACAAGAAGATGCTATATATTCAGTTACCAGGCAAAGCTGGTTTCTAAGTTTTTTGTCTTTATCAATAGAAATCTTGTTTCCATAAAATCTGCTAAGGAAGCCCTCCAGCTCTTTTAACTGTGACAAAAAACTGTTAGTTTTCTCTGTCATAGCACCAGATAATGCGCCCTGACAATAGGCTTCGAGTCCGCTCTTTAGCTCTCTATAAGTGATCAGATTTCCGCCGCAAAAAGAATTCTCGATCTCCACGCAGGTGTAGACCATCTGATAAGCGTAGGAATACAACTGCTGCATGAGCTTTTTCTTTTTCGGATCACGAGGAATGTAATCCATAGGAAAAATGTCGATGTAGCAGATAAAAGGACAGCCATAATAGTCCCTCATCCTGTCATCATCCCACCTCAAAAGGTCTGTCTTGTGCGTAGCTACTGCATGAAAATTGGTAAAAGATTCTGTATTATAGACGCTGCGGATTGTAAGGCCTCCACCTATCTCATCCGAATGCTCAAGAAGCTTCATAAAATCTGCTCTTGGCATAGAAATGTCAATATCATCATCCCAGGGAATAATGCCGCCATGCCTTACAGCACCAAGAAGCGTTCCAAAATCCGCATAGTAAAGAAGGTCATACTTTCTAAACAGCGCCTGAAGCTCGTCAAGGATCTTCAAGTGCGCTGCCCATGCTCTTTTCATCATTTCAGAGATCAGGAAATCATTTCTGATCTCGTCTTTAAAGAAATCTGTTGGAAAGACTAACATTTATAACCTGCCAAGATATTCCTCCGCTTTCTCTTCTGTAATCGAAAATCGTTTACATAACCTTTTCTTTATTACATCATCAGATACATTGTCTTCGCGCTTATCCTCGATAAAAGCCTTTATCCCCTGCTCTAAACCTTGTTCTATTCCTTGCTCAATCCCCTGCTCTATTCCCCGCTCTATGCCTTGCTCAATTCCCTGCTCTATTCCCTGCTGAAGTCCACGCTCCAGTACAACCTCGCTCAAATTACACATATCATTTAGCCTCCGTTCAGTATCTCTGTTCATCTCAAGACCATACTCTGTTGATAGCCTTTTCTTCTTGACATCGGTAGGTTCACTCCGCAAGAGAGCTTCCAACATTGCTATCAACTGATTCTTAGACTCTGCCAAATGTTCATTCCTTCTCAATTTTATTATAACACCTTGAACCTTATCTATGTTTGGGAGATTCATCTGCTTACCAAACAAAACATCCTGCCACAATGAAATCCGGCTGATAGAATCCTCCTCATCTCCAGCATCCATACAGATCCAAATACTACGAACAGCTTTCAGATTATCATAATCAGATTTACTAAACTCTACTTCCTTCTGAGATGAAATCATTCTTCCCAGGTAAAAAATAATCCTATTATCCAAATGATACCCCAGTTTAGATGCATTTGTACTCTTCTGAGCTTCTATGTTGATCAGTATTTTTACAATATCTTCCCCACAATACGCCGAGAATCTTATGTCAAAAAAGACTTTACCCTCTCCCGGTACATTATCTTCCTCAGAGCCCTTCCTGATTCTGTCAACATTTGTATATCCTGGTTCCACACGGACCTTGGACACTTCGGGTTCATCGATATTACCGATTATCTCTTGAATATCTAAGTCCTTAAATTCCTCCAATGTATACTTAAGAATTCTGGCCAGAATCTGCTTGTCTGCCAAGAGTTGCTTAACACTCTCATCATATCTGGCTCTTTCATTCGTAATTTCAATTACCTGTGCTAAATTAGTCTCAATCTGCATTAGTCATAGTCGCCCCTTCCATTCAACGTCAAGTTATATCCCTTCAAAGCATCATCCAACCTTTTATACACATTGGTTATACAATATGTATATACTATAGGGTTTTATTTTCTCTGTCAACCTATTATAATCAATATATGACATTCATATCTTCCGGGGGAAATTATAACTATGAGAAAACCAGTATTGAGTTATCCACGTTTAAAAGAACTTAGAGAACAAAAAGGATGGAGCAAGAATTACGCTGCTGAAGAAATGGGCATAGCACAGAGTGTATACTTGCGATACGAGAGTGGAGAATCAAAACCATCATACTCTGCAATAAGAAATATGGCTCTTACTCTAGGAACTTCTGTAGAGTACCTAACAAACAAAGTTGATGATCCTTCACCACGAGAAGTGGTTATTAACCTAAGAGATTCCAAATTGTCACAAATAATTGAATCATACCCTTCCCTTGATCAGAAGGAAAAAGAATTGCTTTACAAATACGCTGTTAAGCTGAGCAAATCTAAAGATGAAGGGAATATATAGAGCGTATATCTCTAGACAGAAGCCCCCTCATTTCCAACGTCGCCTTTTAAGACATTTTGTTCAATCTTAAATTCTCTGAGTGCTGCTCCATAAAAGGAATTAAATTGTTCGATTAAATTAGCGATTGGTACTATTCTTATTTCTGGCTTCTCGGATTCCTGGGTTTTCCCACAAAACACATAGCTAAGACTTGGGCATTCCATTTGAAACGACATAGATAAATCAAAGAGAAAATGATGTTTACTAGCATTATCACAGTCTATAAGCCCCTTAAAAAAATCATGATATGAGTCATAACACCATCTAAAAGGATTATCTTTCTTTTCATACAACTGATTGTACTTACTTATACCTCCAATCTCGTAGATATTATCATTTGCCATACATGTCAGAATGATAAGCATATCACAAGTAACTCGTAGATCATGAATAACTCTTCTGCATAATTGATGATACTTAAAAAAACATTTATTAGCATCAACTGGATTTCTCGCACTGCTAGTTGAGTAGTTCATTCTCAATTTCTCATGTAAAGCGTATATCTCATCCAAATCCTTATTGATCAATTCCAGACCATATACAATATTAATTAGTTTAGGCACAACATCTGTCTTTCCACAGAAAGAATCTGGCATCCCAGCAATAAAGCTGATATTGAATAGCCCATTTGTTGCTCCAGTGTTAATATGACCTACATTTTCTTCCATAAACAATCCATCCACTCAATCATTCGTTTAAACATCTCTTCAAGTCCAACAGATGGCTCCCATCCTAATTCATTTATCTTTTGAGTAGATAAATTCATATGAAGAACAGGTGCATACCCAAAGCTCTGCGCATTACTTTCCTCATCTATTTCAACATCTATCTTCCCATCTGCACATTTTTCCGCTACCAACTTAGCCATCTCATAAATCGAACAATAGGTTTCTTCATTGGCAACATTGTACGCCTCACCAGCTTTTCCTCGAAGCATTGCAATAATGATTGCACTAACAGCGTCGTCAATATACAGATAATTTCTCTTTGTCTCGCCTTTTGTATGTAATACAATGTTGCGTCCTTCAATGGCACATCTTGCAAATTCGGCAAAAACCCTGCCATCATTGTATTCAACTCCAGGTCCAAATGTCTGAGTAAGTCTTAAAACAATAGCCGGAACTCCATATTGGGAGTAGTAAGAAGCGCAAAGGTTTTCGCACACTCTCTTGCTCTCAGGATAGCTACTTCTTGGAGACATCGTATCCAAATTACTAGCATGAAGTTCATCTATCTTCTCATCTGTAGTAGGCGCGCCATATACTTCCATGGTGGATAGATAAACTATTCTTTCAACATTGCAACGCCTTGCCAGCTCTAGAATCCTTTCGGTTCCATGTATTGAAGTCATAGCTACTCCCACAGGGTCCTGAACAAAAGCCTTGCTGGACGTATTAGCTGCGGCATGGACAATATAGTCAATTTGCCTGTCTGCAATTTCCAAATTGGTTATATCTGAAACTACTATCTCAATGTTCTTGGTATCATCAAAACACTTTTGAGCCTTTTCCAAATTTCTTACAGCGGCCATTACTTTAGCGCCACATTGTGAAAGTGTAACACAAAGCTTTCTACCTATAAGCCCCGTAGCTCCAGTGACAAGAACGGTTTTTCCATTCAGCTTTTCATATAATTCTTCAATATTATTCTCATTCGTACCCATATATCTGTCCATTCTCTCGAGCCTCTAGTAGTGCTCTCATTGTATAGAAATCATCCGGTGTTGTTATCTTAATGTTCTCATAGGGGCCATCTATCATATGAAGCTCCCTACCAAAATTTTTCATTAAGGTACAGGAATCAATTGAGTCTTTTACACCCTTTGATAAAGCTTCCTCATGAACTGCAAGGATATCATCCAACCAAAATGATTGTGGAGCCTTCGCCACCCTGGAATGAGCTCTTGATGGAACATGCTCAACTCCCATATCTTCATTAACAACTACTATTGTTTCCTTAACAACTCCAGCAGTTATTGCAGAACCATATTCTTTTACACATCTGATATTCTCACTGATAAGTTCTGATGTGATCATGGGCCTTACACCATCATGAATAAGAACAATGGCTTTGTCATTTGCCGCAATCTCTTTTGCTGCCATAAGGCCATTGTAAATCGAAAGCTGGCCAGTTTCCCCTCCAGGGACTATCTTTCTAACCTTATTTATCCTGAACTTATATAGAAGCTTTTCAAGATGAGGTATCCACTCTTCAACACAAGCGATCACCACAGCATCTATGTCTGGATTATCTTCGAAGTGTTCCAACGTATGGATAATGATTGGCTTATTGTATAGCTCCAAAAACTGTTTTGGTCTCTCTTTGCTATGCATTCTGGCACCAACACCACCAGCAAAAATAACTCCTATATTCATAGTCCCTCCGATGTCATACTTATTTATCAACTATTGCCAAGAACAAACCGTTCAACTACTCGTTTTGAATTACACCCATCTCTATACTTCTGCATTTCGTCCATCAGCAAATGTCTTTTGGGTGCGCTGTTGTCAACATCATTAGATATGTCCTCTATAAACTGACAAAGGTCTTCAAAATTATAGAGCTCTTCTCCCGGAAGATAATCTCGTAATGGCTGAAGCGCTATTCCTCTGGATCCATCATAAGCTTCAAGATCATTAAGCAAAAATCCCATTGGTCTGTCCAAAGCCAGATAATCAATTGCAACGGAAGAATAGTCACTAATAACAGCATCTGCACCTTTAAGCAACTGATTGATATTTAGCATCTTCTTATCTAAATCATCATTCTCGATAAGAATAATATTCTTTGGATTTCCTATATTAACTACTTCCCTCTTCTGGAATGGATGGAGCTTTATAACTAATACTTCATCCTTGGCGAAAAGAAGCTCATCCAGCTCTTTCATTTTTTCTATAGTATCAACTACTGGTAAGCCTGTAGTCCCTCCCATAGAATACTCATTAAGATTTCCCAGACCGCTTCTGGACTCACGAAAAGTCGGAAGCCAATATATATACTTTTTTCCACTGGGTACATCGAAATTCTGGCATAACAAATCTTTATCCGAATTCACAACCCAGTCGGTCTTAGGATTACCTGTCACAACTAACTGCTCATCTCTGAGTCCAAACAGATCCGCATGATATCTGGCATATAATTCACCAGAAACTGTCATGTAATCATAACGCCTTTCGCATCGAACGTGATTTACTCTGTTTTTAAAACCACTTCCATGCCAAAGCTGTACTCTTATCTGGTCAGATCGACAATTGCGGACAAATCCGTAGGCATCTGTGAAAAAAAAGCACTTTGCCAGGCATAAGTTCTCATAATACTTATCTCTTTGCTCTTCAACATCTGACACCGACCACAAGTATGATATGAATTCTACGTTGGCATATTTCTGATATTCAACAAACTTACTTGGATCATATACGAACCATACTAGTTTATGGGATTTATTTAGTCCTACAGATAGCATGTAATCAAAAAGAGCTTTCGCATTATCGCCGAAGTCCATTCCCTCCACATACTGAGTAACATGAGGGCCACTTCTAAAAACGACAATATTCTTAAGCTCAGTATTTTTGTACTTTTCTCTATAAGAAGCTTCTATCCTGGCTTCTTTATTCAAAAAATAATAAACGCAGTCTCTATTATTTAACGAAGAAAATGTTTTTAACTCATCAAATAATTCCCTATAAAAATCATCTACAATAACTATCGGGTAATCGCTGGTTTCATTATCTATGAGGTATTGTTCTCCACAAACAGAGATTGTCTCATCACCAAGCACTATGTCTTTTTGATCTCTAGCATTAGTATTGATAACGCAAAGAATACGTCCATTCATTTTGTAGTCACTGTAAAACTCCTTAAGAATGGACACATCTCTTCCTACGCATATTACTTTCTTGTCATCATCATGAAGAGATTGGCAATCATCAATGTATGTCAGTTTCATTTTTAATCCTTTGCAATTCCAAGCGCATTAAGTACTCTCAGAGAATTCTTATCATCTCTATAGGCATGCATCTTAGCCAGCAGTGCTTTCCTCTTTTCTGCGGCATAATCATCGCCTTCAGCAATAGATCTGATAAATCTCATAAACTCATCATAATCATCTATTAACGCTCCTGGCAACCAGTCTCTAATTGGAGAAAATACGAATCCCCTATTTTTTTCGTAGTCATCTGCGTCATCTAATGTAAACGCAAGCGGTCGGTCTAAAAGTAGATAGTCCACTGCAACAGAAGAATAGTCTGAAATAAGTGCATCAGCATATGCCAGTACTCTGTTTATTGGAACATCCTGGCTATTGAGCGTTTCATTCTCTAAGAAAACAATATTCGAGAATTTCTCCTTTGTTACTTTATCCCTGTCCTGAACAGGATGAAGTTTGATCACCATGCAAGTGTCTACACTCTTAAGATATTCATTGAGCCCATTCATTTGCTCTAAAGTATCTACTACTGGTATACCAGTTTCGTTGTCATAGGCCTTGTCATTAACAATTGCAATCTTACCAACCGCTGTCCTAAATGTTGGAAGCCAAAAGATATAATGCCCAGCCTTGGGGATATTTAACTTAGAATTCCAATCTTCAATCGGATGATAAATCCAATCGTCCTTAGGATTACCAGTTACACGAATCTGGTCTTTTCTTACTCCAAGTTCAGAAGAGTGAACTTCCGCATATAACTCACTGGAAACTGTGTGATACTCACACTTTTCCTCAAATCTGCTCTTTCCAGTCCTTGATTTAAATCCGCTGCCATGCCATAACTGAACCCTTATCTGGTCCTCTCTTGGATATCTGCAAAATGCGCATGCCTCAGTAAAGAAAATGTATTTTGCACGGCATAACGCGCGATAATATATGTCTCTCTCTTCCTTGTTTTCTGACACAGCCCAATCAAAAGAGATAAAGTGAACATTTTCATATTTATCTTCGATATGCTTAAACTCAGAAGGATTCTTTACCAACCACACCAACTCATATTTCTTGGTATAACCATTTTCAGCCATATATTCAAAAAGAGCCCTGGCATTATCTGCAAAATCCCAGTTCCTAACATAATAAGATGCACCTGGTCCGCTTCTAAACAAAACAAGATCAAGTAAAGGACTATCCTTATATATTTCATTGTAGTCCTGATAATATCCAGTATTCTTGTTTACAAAATAGTAAACATCATCGTCAGTCTTCTCCAGAGCCCCATCTCTTTTCATTGATTCATAGGAATTCTCATAATACCCAGTCGCCAAGATAAAGACTACCTTCTCATTAATATCTGCAATCTTACTGTTGCCGTAAACATATAGTTCCTTGCCAAAAACTTCCTTTCGCCCCTGACGTTTAGAGTAATTATCTAGAACAAATTCTGGAAAAGGAAGTGTGGGATACTCGTCGTATATTTCCTTCAGATATTCCTCTGAATATCCAGCTATTACAATCTTTTTATTCTCAAGACCCTCTATGTGCTCTTTCCTAAGTCGTACTAGCATATGTGTCCCCCTTTATTTATCATATTTCCTGACAAAGTCTTCTATTGGAAGATACAGATCATCGTATCTCTCGCGAATGACATCATCATCCCAGTTCCACCATTGAATTCTGTTCAAAGCATCTATCTGCTCTTTTGTATATCTGTATCTAATTATTTTTGCTGGAACTCCAGCCACAATGGCATAGTCTGGAACATCCTTTGTGATAATGGCGCCTGCCGCTGCAACAACTCCATTGCCAATATTGGAGTAATTGGTTATGATAACGTTTCTTCCAAGCCATACATCATTTCCTATCGTTATTCTTTTTCTGGATTCTGCATTAGGATGTGGCTGAACGCCTTCAAAATACCATCGTTTATCTCTATACTGTTCATAATCAGTCGTGTACTCATCCCATACCTGTCCAGCAAACATCATGGGATGAATGCTGATGTATTGCATCGGATGATTTGGAACCACGTCCACACCCTCGGCGAAGCAGCAGAAATTTCCAATCTTTTTTATCAGATAATGATTATGCGCTATTGGCCCATAAGAATACTTTCCAACCTCGGTAAAAACTCGTTCATAGTACCTATCAATATTACATAAGTCAATTATTGCTTCTTCTTTGAAATATTCCAAACATAGATTTCTTAGTTCCTTGTATATTTTAGGATTTATACATGACAAAACTACCACATATTCCTGATCCGATAGTCCCTCCAAAAATGACAACGGATGGATGCTGTCAATTGCTTTACATAATTGATTATCAAGAACATACGCCGGAGTAATATTCATTTCTTCAATCAGAACGTTTTCCACTATGCGGCCAGCATGTCCATAGGGAAAAACCACCAACTTTCTATTCTTGCCTTGCTTTTCAGTCTTTATCGCTTCCTCTAATACCTTTTTGATATCTGCTCTGTTCATCATCTTTACCCTAAACTAGGTTACCAAATGCCTTTATACTCATATTTATCTGCCAACAACTCAATGATAGCCTTTGTCTTATTTGGCCCCATTACAATTAAAAATCTGCTCCCTAATGGCACTTCGCCTAAAGTATATAATGGGTATCCCCAACTATTACATTTTTCCCTGCTTCGGTCGCCAGATATAACAAACCCTTTTAAATTTTGCATAAACTCCTTGTAATAGCAGAACACTCTTCCAGCCTCTTTGCCCGCTCCATAAATATAAAAAGGCCTTTTAGAACTAAAATACTCTATTAAATCTTCTTCCGTTAGCTTTGTACTTGGGATAAACTTGCACTCAGCGATTCTTCTCTCAACCACTTCTCTTTCCACTGGTTCTTCTGGGAAGCTTTTTCCAAACTCGGATTCATAATATTCCCTAATTAATTGTATCGGATACTTATAGTGTTCCTTAACGTAGTTATAGACAATTGGAAGTTGGATATTATTATATCTATCTCTCAATGATCTCTTTTTAAAGATTGGAAGCCCATACTTTATTATGCCCACGTCACCATTATAAAAAATGTCATAAGTATCGCCCTTGCAATACGCATCAAATGTAAATCCACCATGTTTAAGGTATGAAAATAACCCTCTTTCAAATCCAGCGCAAACCTCATCATACCCAGCTTCTTGTAAGTAGCTATTTTCTACAAAGAACGAATACAGATTTCTATCTTTCCCTCGAATAACATTTTTTTCAAACACCAAAAAGTATGACTCGATATATTTATAAAACTCTCTATTCACATAATGAATTCCCCAAAAATCCACATTCCTTCGGTGAAAATCATCAAACAGCTCCTTCATTGAAACAAACGGACCAAAAAAGCTGTCATTACAAAATATTACCTCCTCAAACTGTGAAAAAGTGTCTTTGTCAAAATAATGCAATAAAAAATCTGCATAAGCTCCTCCGTCATATCCTCTATTATCTCTAATATACAGCTCTTTATTTGTATACTTCTTAAGAGTCCTTTCTCCTTCTTCGGTGACAAAGCCATTTATAATAAAATAAATATCTACTCCAACAGAGATTAATTCCCTGCAAAGATGCTCGACATAACCATGAATTCTGCCCTCGATATCATATATCACAAAAAGACAAATCTTCTTACTCATAGTTTTTCTACCCTAGCTTCAAAGGCCTCCATTGAAAAAAACTTTTCATATGTATTTCTAGCACTATCCCTCATTTGGTCGAAGTCTTCCTCATTTGAAACAACCGTTTCAATACATCTTGCCAAATCCTTTGAATCACCTAATTTAAAGCTCATTCCATCTTTTCCTGGAACCATAAAATCAGATACACCTATCCCATCTGGATAAATGCATATTTTTCTGTTCATCATTCCTTCAATGATAGAAATACAAAGAGTCTCTGATCTGGATGAACAAATTATCGCATCGAATTGTGGATAAATGTCTTCTATTTCTTTATGTGTCATACTTCCCAGATATTTCACTGTTGGAAGTTTGCTAATACGCTCCATTTGAGCATTGGTAAAGCTATTATTTGGTGCTCTTCCAATAATCCAGAACTCGCATTTTGACAAACAATCATCAGTTAGTTGTTCAATCGCATCCAGCAAGATATCGCAACCTTTGATCTTATGAAATCCTCCAACAAAGGCAAAAATGAATTTATCATTTTTTACCATTGTTGTTGAAGATGCAAAATCAGGAATTCCTAACGTTAGCAAATCGCATTTCTTATCTGGGTAATAAATCTTAAAATTGTCCCTTGCCAAATTACTAACCGCAAAGGCTTGGATATTTTCCATTTTTTCCCAAGGAATAAACCCATACTTTTTTTCAAATTCTTTATATATTGACTCACTTTCATGTAGCCACCAAATAGTCTTCTTAGATAAACTACACTTTAGTGTATAAAACATAGCTTGATAGGTGTTTATAATAATATGACCAAATTCAACAAACCATTCGTACCCGGAAAACTTATGGGTTTCAATAATGGGATCTATTACTAGTTCAATCCCCAATTCTAATACATATTTCGTGATATCCTCACTAGCTCGAGGTGTTATTATCCTTGTCCTATATCCTTGTTTTTGGTATGCGGATAAAGCATATATCCCTGCTAGCGTTCCCCCATCAAAGTTCATTCTCGTAGTAATCATTAGTACAGCATCATTACATTCTTTTTTCTCTTCAGGAAGAAAAACCTGTTGCCGTTCACCTGAATACACAATCATCAATTCATCTAGGCTGTAAATTTTACATTCATCGACTTTCATGCCTATCAATTCGAGTCTGATTTCATTTACAAAGGTACTGGTTATCACGATATAGTCATAATCAACATCGCGTATCTGTTTTGGCTGATAAACAGAAAGACCAAAAGCCTCACCACTTAACTGTCCTGCCTTGTTATCCACTGCAAATAGAATATCTAAATCTTGTAAAGCATACAGTTTCTCAATATTCTTTTGTAAATAGCTACCCACTCCAAATAGAATCGCTTTAGCCATTGGTGATCTCCGAAAGGACTTCTGATATGGATACTATATTCCCGATTCTTCCTAGTTTTTCGAGATTATACTTTATCTCTCCAAAAGAAAATGGTGCAGTAACAATGATAGTCTCGGTTTTGGGAATTACTGAATAGTCAGAATAGACTGTAATATCATCCAATATTGGATACTTATTCTTGACTGTCACATTCTTTTCAACCACGTATTCAATTCGAACATTAGCTGATTTCAAACAACGTACTAAATGTCTTCCTAGTACTCCAAAACCGTAAACAGCAACAACATCACCATATTTATCAGCAATATTCTTGCCTACGTTAACCCCTTCTTCAGACAAATTTAACCATCTATCCAAGACTCGTAAATTCGCTTCTGTTCGCTTGTTGAGAATTGAAAGATTAGTATATTTTCCCCCCAGCACTTGCAAGGTCTTATCAAATTGACACTCTTCGCTTTCAAATTGATCCTTAGCATTCTTTATTGCTTGTAAATACTGATACTTATCGATTTCATCAGGTTCAAGGTACATTCCCTCTCCCCACTCATTCCAAGCATTAATAAATGTAAAGTTCGCTCCATGCCTGCTGTTTTTTTTAAGTAATTCATATATGTTTCTTTCGTATCGATCTGGAGAAACCCGCGTTATTACAGTGCCTTTTCCTCCTCTTCTTGGTGTGTCATCATATCCAGAAAAACCCATAAAATATGGAATAGTATTATATTCTTGCGGTTCTTCAAGCAAACTGTCCCAAGCATTTTGTCCTTCTACAACGTTTATTCCATTTATTTTATCTTTCTTTATCCTTGCCAATGCTCTTCTAGGGTATCGGTAAATTTGCCCATCTAGCACATTGGTCATTTCCTGCCTACATCCTCCTCCAAGAATGAACATTCCTTTAAATCCCGCTTCATATGCAAGTCTGTTCCAACAATCGATCATTTTTCTCAGGCAACTAATATCTTCTACATTATGAATCACAAATAGAGGTTTTCCATCAACTTTGATATATCGTTCATCCCTAAAAAAAGGCTGTAAGTATTTAAAATGATCTTTCCATTCTTTTTCTGATCCGTATTCCTGCTCCAACAGTATTCCATTACTGTTCACTAATTCTCCACTACTGGTTTGTTCATACTTATCTGCCCAATGATTACTTGTTCTAATCCCCGACCAAGTCCTAGCCCAAGTCTCATTGGCCCAAGAAAAGCAAAATGGCATATCTACATCTTTCCACTCAAGTAACAATTCAGCAGGCTTTTCTAAAATTTGTCTGCCATCCTTGAACCAATAATGATAGATACACATACCGTCAATGCCATATTCATGCATGAGTTTGGATTGCCATATCATCGAATCCTTGTCTGTCAAGTCATAATAATTTGCATTTAACGGAAGTCTCGGCTGATCATGGCCATCAAACAACGATTCTGCATTCTTAACCGCAACCCAATCTGTATATCCTTCACCCCACCACTCATCATTTTCTTTTACTCTATGATATTGAGGAAGGTACATCGCAATAATCTTCATAATTCTACCCACCATCCTTCTATGCTTTATGATTCAACTACTTTATGAAGCAATTCAGATAGTCCCACAACATTTATTTCTTTTTCAGCAAAACTCTCATCTATAATCTGCTTCTCATATTTGGATGGGGTTACAATGAGTAAATCCGCCTCACAAGCGCCTTCCCATTCGTCAAACATCCTTATTGAGCCCCAAAACGCTTCTTGAGCATTTTTGTCAATCATTCCAACAATTCTTATAGCACTAGCACTAATTTCCTCCAAAACTCTCTTTCCGAATTTTCCCACGCCATAAATGCATACAGTATTAACACCATTTTTTAACAAATAGTCAGATATTGATCTACCAGAAATCTTAACCATACACCATAAAGCTTCAACAGTTCTTGCAGGACTAACATTAGCAGCAGCTATTTCTTTACATTTTCTAGAAATGTCTTTATAAATCAAACTTTCCTTTCCTAATTTTATATGTTCAACATCTTCATAGATTTTTAGTATACTATGCACATATTTATTTAGATCAAATCTATCTCTTACATATTCTTGGCATTGACGAATGACACAAAAGTACTCAGTATCAGTCATATTTATAGCTTTTATAATAGCCTTTGCAAGTTCCTGATAATTCCCAGGAGAATACAAAAAACCTCTTGTTTGATCATTCCCTATTATTTCTGCTGTACCACCTGTATTAGTCCCAATTGGCACAAGACCTGCAGCCATAGCTTCAATTGTAACTCTTCCTAAAGCTTCCATCCTTGACGTGGTTAATGCGAATGTACATTCATCTCGCAATCCACGTAAATCATCACAAAACGGTAGTATTTTAATTTTTTGCTGCAACTCATTATTCGTTATGAAATTGTTCAAATCATCAATTGTCTTAGTATCTCCGTCTCCTACAATTACCAGACTTGCACTTATCTCATTATTTACGATTGCCATCGCCTTGACAGCATCCCATTGTCCCTTTCCATCCGATATTCTCCCTGCTAATATAAATCTATTATTTCGATTATTTGATTTAGAATAATAGTTTTCAAGATTTATTCCATCAGATAAGCAAGTTGACTCTACCCCGTACTTATTGTAAAAGGACTTTTTAACACTTTCAGATATCGTAATGAGTCTAGATGCGGACTTGAATAGTTTTTCTTTTATTTCTAAATTTAGATATGAAGCAGAAAAATCCTCCTCCATAAACTCTCTTACATGCCAAATATGAGGTTTACGACTTATCATTGCAGCCAGGGCTCCAACATCGCAAACACTCGAATTTGTATGTACTATGTCAATGTTCTCTTCTTTTATAATATCTGCAATCTTAAAGGACTCCCATACATTATTAACAACCTGCATTTCTTCATCGTCATTTGTAATCTTACTCTTATTTTTTAGCTTAGATACGTACGGAACAATATAATACCTTATACCATTTTGGATAAGCTCATCTTCCAATTTCCCTTTTTTGGGAATTACAACTATTGGAACAACATACTCCTTTATTGCAATAACCATATCCAACAGTGATCTATCAGCACCATTTCCGGATGAATCATGAGCCACATACATTACTCTTAATTGTTCCATTCACAAAACCTTTCAGTCAATGTCACAGTAGCCATTCTATGCTGCCATAACATGAGAAAACATCGTTTTTGATACTATCATAAAAATCTATAACATCTATTTTTATTCCTAATTCAAGTATTGCTTTTCGCATTTCATCTCTATATTTCATGCTAGAAATAAACACTTTGCCTCCGATCTCTTCAAATTCATCTAAAGAAATTACCGGCAACTCAAGAAATGCTTCCCGATCCTTTTTTGTTTGAATAAAACCTTTAATTACTAAATTATGCTCATTGACCTTCTCAAATATTCTCAACACTCCTTCAGAATGCTTTCCAATACCATAAAAATAAATTTCATCACTATTTAACATTTTAAATTCATTTTTATAGAACTCTCTAACTTTCACTAAATACCCCTTGAGAAAAGTACGTATTTCATTCAATTCAAATAGCTCGCTCTTTTTTATTCTATCGAGCAAGGCAAAATCACTTGAAAAGTATCCATTAGTAAAATAATTATCTGTATACAAATCATCAAAAAGCAAAAGTAATTCGGATAAGAACTGCTTAATCCAAGTATTCATTTTTTCAATGGCATCTTCGGTAACTACTGCTCTTTTAGCTTCACAAAGAGCATGAATCGCCATATCTTTTAAATATCTAGGAAGTCCTCTAGCTGAATTATCATATTGGTACTTACGGTCTCGCAAATACTCAATAATCGCAATTTGCTCAGAGCAAAAATCAATAATGTTCTTGTCTGTTAGCTTATTGGTCATGATACTATTATTCCTGTATCGTCTATTGTAAAAGGCCTCAGGAAAGTATTTAACCTTTTCTGCCTCACAAATAAACATTATCGAAAAACGATGATCTTCATGTAACACCCCTTCATGAAAACGTATCTTTTTTCTATCTATTAGCGAATACTTATAAAGAGTAAAGCATACCGAAGCATCCCACCCCCCAGGATATGCATCATAAAAAAAGGCTTCTCCAGACATTGACTTGGTAGTCAATTCTGGGAATCTCATATAATCAGCTATAACGTTATCGTTAGAATTCACATATTCGGAATCCATAAAACTATTACCATTGTAATATATTCCATCTAATTCCTCATTGCTCAATTCCTTCTGTAATTTTTCCACGGTATCTAATGCCAAATAATCATCAGAATCCAAAAACAAAAAATAGTCACACGGCTTCATGTTGTCTAATGCCTTGTTTCTAGCAGCACCTAAACCTTTATTGTGTTGCTCTAAATATGTGATATTTTTATACTCCCTAGCGAAATTACGGCATATACCAGCACTTTGATCAGTGGATCCATCATTAACTAAAATAATTTCATAGAATTGTTTAGTTTGATTTGCGACACTTTCCAAACAATCTTTAACCCACTTTTCAACATTATAAACAGGTATAATTGCTGATATTTTTGTAAAAATTCCCATACTAATATATCCACCATAAATTAAACAAAGCGTACATCAACGATTCTATGCTTTCTGATTGTCTTGCGTGCTAACTCTTCACGCGCATCTTTTGATTTATCCTTATTCATTATTGCTATAAGGATTACATCACACTCTATTTCATCCACGCTAGCTACATCCGTAATCGAAACATCCAATTGTTCGTTATATCTCAAATATTTATCAACCCATCCAACAATTTGCACTTTTTTTGAATTACTCAACTGCCTGTATGCGTCAGTCCCCACATCGCCCGCACCATATATTACTACTCGGCTACCGGGTTCGAATATCTGCTCGTCAATATACCAGTGTTTCCGCCTATCATAACTAGTTTTGTTTCTTAATTTGAATAATAAATAATCCTCAATATCTCCATTAAATATTACATCTAATAGCTTCGCATTGTTTTTAGAAAGATTTACAGGATTATTGAAGTCATAATTAAACTCAGTGCTGTATAAACTGTTTTTCACATTATCAAAAAACACTCTTAATGACCTTTTATCTTTGACAACAAAGCTCATATTAAACAACAGCTGCTCATAATAGAACTCTAAAAATCCTACTGTACCATTAAGCTTTATGCCTCGTTCCTTCATTTGTGCAATCAATGCCTCTAAGTAATTCTTAACAATATTAGGATGTTTTTCTCGTAAATTATTTCCGGTTGTAGATGCAGAATTATTACACCTATACCTTAATAATCTATCTGAAATGCAGTATATTTTATGTGCTAATAACAGCGACATATAGACAAAAAAAATATCATTTGCATATGGTGTGGAATCAAATTGAAGATTATTATCAATCAAGAATGATTTGCGAAACAGTTTATTGTATGGTGCCGGATTAGTTATCCAGAATATTTTGTCACAAATGCTTTCACTAGAAAAACATTGATTCATCGGAGCGTTTTGTTTGTTTATTCCACATGAACTATTCGTTACTATCCCTGTAGCATCATCAAATTCAGAGAAATCAAATATAACTACATCAGCACAATTGGCACACGCTGCCTCTACACTTTTTGTTAGCATATCGGGTTCGAAACGATCATCTGAATCTAAAAAAATAATGAAATCGCCTTTAGCCTGTTTCAAGCCGTTATTCCGAGCAACTCCAGCTCCTTGATTATCCTGATGTAGTATCTTGATCCTATGATCTTTTGAAGAATATCTTTTCAATAATGAAGCAGATAAATCTGATGATCCATCATCAACACATATTACTTCAAAGTCCTGAAAGCTCTGATTTAAAATATCTTGAATAGCGCTCTCAATATATTTTTCCGCATTATAAATTGGAATAATAATCGAAACAGTAGTTTTCATATCATCAAATTCCATCCTGGAGTATTTTTTCAAAAAAGCGTTGATATTCCTCTTTTCTATTATATCTGTAAGCATCGTTCATAGGGGGGGTACTAAGCATTTCCATATATTGATCCGGATTATTGTCTAATTCAATGACTCTATCTACAACTTCCTCAAAATTATGATAATCATGGCAATTAATAAAGCTTCTTGAATCGACATATTTATCAATATCAGGATTTCCCCAATATATAGGAATTGATCCACTTCTAAATGTTTCAAATAGTTTCTCGGTAGAATACCCCGACGCAGATGAATTTTCAAAAGCTATCGTGAATTTATAGTTGCGGACAAACTCCCGCCTTCCAGCCACCCAATTCCCGATTCTTGGAACTATGGCTTCCTTCATATTGTTGAGCACTAACCCTGGACAATCTACTTTTTTATATTCAGATAGTAGATTACAAAAATGCTTCCTTAATAAAGCTCCATCTCCTCTATTTGAATTTGAATAAATGAAATTACAAAATTTTCTTTCAGCTTCTTTTGTACTCAAAAACTCTTTTCTATCATTTATAGTTTTATCTGTTGGAAAAAAAATCGAATAATATAAATTGTTTTTTGTTGGTAATTCACGAGAAATAATAGAATAATTCACTATAGTATAATCTGGAACATAGCTCTCACCTGGCCAAAAAGCAACTTTAATTGAATTCTTCTTGCATTCAGGATAAAGTCCTGTTCTTCCACACTCAAACCCATAGAACTCAACTTCTGGGTTTTCTGATATAACCAGATCATAGTCTTCCAACATCGCTACCAAATGCCTAATTGAAGACTCATCAAAAGAATGTAGTTTTATTCCCAATGCTGATTTTGGGTTATCATATTTATGCTTACGCACATAAGCGATGTAATCTTGGTACAATTCATCTGCGTTATATTTTCTCCAAATTATTTTTTTGGCATCCACATCGCTTTTACCAACCAGCATGTCTATAACTTTTTTTGCCACTGATTCATCATCAATGGCCACTAATACAAAATCGGCCAATCCATAGTTGGCTTGATCGGGGGATATTATGTGGCATCCAAACGCTTCTCTTACATCTCTATCAACCCATTGCACTACTTTGCAATATCCTGTATCATGAGCGCCTGTATAGTATTCTTTTCCTATTTTGCCCGCACCATAAATGATAACCTTTGCCCCTTTCGGGATATATCGCATTGGAAACATCCGTTTCAACTCCTATCATAAAACGACTCTGGATTATAAATCACTAGACTATCTATTTCTTTCTAAACCAAAACAATCCCACACCAAAACGCATGTCCCAATTATCATATCTATGGATATCCACGTTTAAATCAAAGCAAATATCCTTTCCTTTCCTTTCAACTCCAGAAAACTCAACTAAATTACACTGACTAAACTTATCAATAATTGTTTGAGGATAAAACACCCTGTGGGCATTAAACTCTACTCGTTGCTCTCCTACAGGAACGGAAATAAAAATATTACCTCCAGATTTCATTTTCCTTTGTAGTCTGTTTATAAACACTTCCCAAGCATCTGGTCTTATAGGATCCCCATATCGTCCTAGTCCAAAATGTTCGATGCTACATATGGCTGAAAAAGAATCAATTGAATTATCATCTACATTTTCTAGTTCAGTAGCATCATCCTGAATAAAATGCATTCCTTCCACAAGTGTATCCAATGGTCTGACATCAATAACATTAACTTCTATATCCGCTGCCAAAAGGGTTGAAACAAAACCATTAATCCTACTTCCAACATCCCAGTGACTTTTTACCTTGCTGGCAATTATTCTTTTGGCCGCCCATAAATCCTGCCAAAAGTAAAAGTCAACATCTCCTGCACTTGCATACTTTTCTCGAACAATTGGATACAGATTTCTTTCATGTATATCGAAAGAACTGTCCTTATTCTCTTTGCTGTACTTTGCGATGTCTTCATTTAATAATTTCGCATCTACCATCCCATATTCATTGTAGTAACGATACAACGTTTTCTCAGATAGAATTGAGTTAATTCTCTCGTCATCATTAAATATGCGAAATCGTCTTCCTGGTTTTAAAAAAACCACTTTTTCATAGTCTATGCCCTTATCTTCAATAATACGAAAAGCCTCGTCTGTTGCCATGAACGCACATATGATAAAGTCATAATCATCTGGAATAGTGTCAAAAGAAAAAACTCTATAACCTCTATATTCACTAATGGTTGGGGTTGTTTCTAAATATCCAACTATATCAGCTGTAATTCCTTCACTAAATATTCTTCGTTCATAGCTCCCTGTTCCCCAAATAATTACCTTACTCAATTCGGTCCTCCTATTGGCAATCCAATTTTATTGTTCTCCAGCCGCTATTACCCTCCAAATATCTGTAACATCACACCTGTCACAATTAACATCACTCAATTTCAAAAAGAATTCTTTCAAATCGCGTTTTAAACATTGATTGCCTTCTACTGTAACATAGCTCTCTTCATCTTCAACTATCCCCAAATCATACATGCTCGCTGCTCGAGCACAGGAAAATACTTTTCCCTCTAGTACAGTTTTACAATAATAACTTGATGGACATCTGTTATAAATATCTAATAATTGTTCTAGGCTCCTACCTCTAGAATTAATATCTCCAGAATCAATCCAGCTTAGTTCTGATATTTCCTCAAACCGCACTCCATTTAAAAACAATGTTTCTTCCAACTCATCGATTCTTGACGAAACTTCATATCTACTTATCCTCACAGTAACTTTTGGGTTCTTAAGAACATCCAACACCTCATTTTTAGGGATTACTGTGCCATTAGTTGTAATTTCTATACCCCAAATATTATCAATATCTACCACATAATTGATTACATCCTTTAAATATGGGTAAACAAATGGTTCACCACCGATCAGTTCAATGGTGATTATTTTGTCAGCCGCTTCTGACAAAGCTCGAATATCCCGAAGAACAACATCTAGTTCAACATGCTTAGGATGATCATATCTATTCATCAAATTATTACAATGACGACACTTTAAAGAACACATTCTTGTCAATTCAAAAACCATACGCGGAACAACAAGTTTGTTCTCGTCTAAAACTTCGCTTAAACTATTACTAACTATTCTGGAACCAAATTCACTTTCTGGATCAATGCCTCGGCGTGTCAAATACTGTTTAACACAATGCTCCACTGGTTTTAATAATCTATTTTCGTAACAACTACCTTTTTTGGCAGTTCGCCTATCACCAATCCATATTATCTTCTCTCGTGGAACACCTATACTGATGAGAAAAGCATGTATTTCCTTAGCTTTTCCCATTTCAGAAACGGCGATTACAACGAAATCAAAGCTAATTTGTGTTATCTGTACTGGATCACATACATCAATCCCCCATGTATTCCACTGTTGATAGCACCGATCTACCCAGGCAATGACATGGCAATATTTACTATCTTCTATTTGCTTGTGATAGGCTTGACCAACATCCCCAGCCCCATACAACACTATTTGTGAGCCGTATCCAACTTGAGAAAATGGGAATACCCAGTCCTTTTCAAGCTTATATTTTCCTTCGTAATTCTCAAAATTATTTCTGTACATAGCCACCACATGTCAAACACTTTATTTTACAATATCTTCAGCAATTATTAAGAGACTTAACTATTGATTTGCTTACCCAAAATCAGTTTTATATCGGTATCAACCCATATTTCTTACTTAACCCCTTCGTCATGAAGAATCCCTTTAACCATCTACAATCAGGTCAAATAGAAATATAAAATCACACTTGTGTTTTTCATTATTATCTACACAAACATAATTCAGATTTACAGATTTCTGTGATACATTCTTAAAAACAGCTCTTCCAATTCATATTGTCCTTCAAACATCACTTCTGATTTCTCTTCAAAACTTACTGATTCTTTTCCATGATCGACAATTTCACTAATGCGCAACTTAATATCATTATTCTTATATTGCCAGTGAATCAATTTGATTGCATGAGCATCATATTCACTAATTTCTAACATGATTGGATTTCTATCTGATACAGCATAATATGTGTTTTTATATCGTATAATATTCTGAAATCCCAAATCCGAGGAGACATTACCATTCTCTGCTTTCAAATCAATTTGTGTAATGAAATTTGATGATAAACTAATTACATAAGCAATATGTCCATATACTGGTAATAATAACAACTCATCTTTTATCAACAGGCTTGCCACACAACATACATTCTCAGCTCTTTTTCCAAAGTTCATCATCTCGTACTGGTTTAATTTGCTATCGTATATGACAAGTCCATCTTCTAATGAAAAAGGCACGAATGCTTTCTTATCTCCCCACGTAGCATGAATTGAATATTTCTCAACATTAAACGGCATCTCATGTGAGTTAATCCTACCCAATTTTAAGTCAATTCCATACAAGACATTCTCTTTGCCAGGCAAACATAGTATTTCATCATTAACAGTCGCAAATCTTCTATGCTTATAATCAATTAAGCTTTCTTTCCCATCCAGCTGATATCTTGTAACGCTTCTACCTTCTAAATCAAGTATAAAAATAGAAGTCCCTTCAATCGGCAACAAGTATACAGCGTTTCCAACTCTAACAGTCTCAGTTTTTGTCAGGCCAATAGGCTTCTCAATATAACTCATGTCATTAGTATCGACATCATATATTGCTATGTTAGAAGCCTCCCATGGAATAAAAAATATACTTCGCTCATACACATATGCTTTATAGTACAAAGTAGCTATTTTGTATTCATGAAAAAAATACTTTTTAAAGTGTATTTCACATGTTGCGAAATCATACACATATAACGCATTATCGTATTGACAAGCAAAATACATTTTATCATCAACTATCTCTGCTGCCATTCCATAAACTGTTTTTTCCATGTTTCCCCGCCTCAATCACATATTAGTAGCGCTCTATCATATTTCATTAAATCCCCAAAAAGAATAATTGCATTGCCATCCACGCAATCTAATTCCATCAATTGTTGTTTCATCTCATAACTATATTTTGTACTAGAGATAATTATTGTATAGTTAGTAATCGTACATAAATAGTCAACGGAAAATATGTCTACTCCACGTAATTCCGTATACCAACGAGTCTCATCATTATCAATGTACGCATCAACCGATACATTTATACTATGTAAAAAGTCAAGACACTTATCTCCATCTTTTCCCGCCCCAAATATGATTGTTTTATTTAACTTCTTCCACAATGCAATTTTTTTTCGAATAACATCGACTTCTTCACTAAAATCTGGTAAAGCTAGCTGCTTTTTTACTATGATACCTGTTTCTTTTTCCACATCATAGTATTCTTTTTCCGATGATGATGTATTGAACTTCTCTATCATAGCGCTAATTCTCTCATCCGAATTAGGAGTTCCAATTAACGCAATTCTGCTATTCAAAAAACTCTTTGTTATTAGAACATCGTCGATTAAATCCTCAATTTTATACTGCAAATTATCAGCTCTATGATATAACAATTCATCTGATCCACACGTATATCCTAGCACCCCATTAGCCATGCAGTTTTCTGCATCAATTACGATAACAGGAACTTTTTCTCGACTAGAATAATTAGCAGCACCTGAACCAGCAAGTACAACATCTACTTTATCAAACAAGATTTTTGGTATTGGTACCATATCCCCCAGCAGAAGAACTTTTACATTTGGCAATACCATCAACTTTTCCGAAATAGCTTTTATCCGAACTTCTGCATCACCCACCATAATAAATTGTATAGACTTATCAGTATGTCTTAATGCAAACTCTCTTACCGCTCTAATTACAGCGGGAACATATTTTTTGTGAGCTCTCCCAATATAGGCAATATTGAATTCTGATTTATATATTCTATCCACAACTGAATTACTAACTTCTTGAATAGGATTCCCTTCAGTCGCATAAATCTTATAATCTAACGCATTATCTACATGTAAATACCCCTCAAATAATCTATTGATATCTAAACTAAATAACTCTCCTCTATAGTACTTAAATTTAAAAAAGTCTATATACTCTTCATAGCATAATCCATGTCCTCTAAAAACTTCAGATACATCAAAACATATCATTCTACCATTCATTTTCTTAGCAAAATACTCTGCCCAGACAGACATATTGTTATTGTATGATCCTATCAATATTTCCTCATAGTCATCAGGCTTAATTCCTATATTATCCAATACATGATTGTAAATCACTTCTAATTGCTCTGTGACCAATTCAGCAGGCTTATAGTTTAAGAAAAGCAAATTGCCTCCGTCCAAAAATGGATTTAAACTATCAATCATACACTTACCCAGCGCACGGCCATGATGAATAACTCTTACATCCCAGTTTTCTCTATTATCAAAATACCTTACTATTTCACTAGTAAACAATTGATTACCACCTATAGGATGGATATCAGTTGTGAATATCATGTATAAATTCATGTTTTCTTTACCTTCACATTTATTTCCTTCTTTATTTAGCGCCACGATTATCTACACATCAAACGCATATCTGTTCATAATAAATGAACAAATACGACAACCTCAAATCGAACAGAACCCTCCTGACTTATAAATCCTTTTAATGCATCCTCAATATATAGGCATTGCTTAAATGTGGCTCGCCAAATAGATACGTCTATTGGTTCTTTATCGTTTAACGTATTAATTTCATCTACAATGATGCTTTTAACCATATACATTTTGTCGAACCACCAAAAGTACTAATTCTTCAAATACATAGAATCAATCCAGTTAAAAAACGAACGGCATCCCCAATCCATTTTCTTTACATTTTTCATAAACATAATTAGCAATTGCGACATCTATATTGGCAAGTCCAACAGAGCAAAAATATATAAACTCATTTCGATCCTCTCGACTTTTTTTTCTTCCAACTATTAAGTCTTCAAGATTTGCGTAAATATTTGAATCGTCTATTAGCCCTTCTAAATACATCCTACTAAGTGTCTGGCTTCTCTTCTTTACACTATTCCAATCATCACAAACTATTTTAGACGCCATTTGCGCAACCGCATATTCATCTTCCCACCCAGCAACATGTATATATAACACCCCGCCATCTTTGTTAATCCATCTAGACTTTAAAATATCTGATTGACCACTAGTCGCTGTAATTATAATGTCTGCACCACAAACAGCAGTTTCATAGTCACTTCCGCAAGGCACAAAGTTGATATCTGGATGTAACGCTTTCTCTTCTTCTATAAAGCTGGCTACCGTCTTAGTTGAACGCGATGAAACATAACACGTTTTTATATTCGGACGTACCAATTTTAATAAATCAAGATGTCTTCTGGCTTCTTGTCCTGCGCCTATAAAACCTACAATCTCGGAATCTTCCCTCGACAGGAACTTCGCAGCTAATGCCCCAACAGCCGCCGTCCTGATTGAAGTCAAATAGCCTGCATCCATTATTGATAAGGTATGTCCATATTTCAGCTCAGAAATGATGATAGTTCCTGTTACATTTTTATATCCAAATCTTGGATTATCTGGAAACACAGACACCCACTTAACTCCACATAGTTCACTGGATTTTAACACTGCCGGCATACAATTGATCCTGCTTTGAGTTTTCTCATCAAATATCATAGATACTTTTGGGGACAGAGTTTCTTGTCCATCAGCCTTCAGGCAAAAGAATTTTTCTACCACCCTTAAGGCATCTTGGTATCCATCATTAAAAATTTGTTTTTGATCTTCGCACGAAATTAGCAATGTTTCTTGAGGGTTCGGCATTTATGTCTCCTATACGATCAGCTTTCTGTAATTAGTCGATCAAACAGCAAAAAGAAAAAATCTTGATGGCATACAGTCAACAAATCTCATATATAACTTGTAGTCTTGTCGAATTTCTTTAAGTAGCAACGGAATAGTAAACAATTCTTCTTTAGCACTTCCTAAGAAAATAACCATTTTAGGTTTGCATGATGAAATAATATCTTGAGCTCCCAAAAGAATTTCCCGCTGAGCTACAGATACTCCTAAATTTATTAGCGATATCTCTTTTGATCCGATTATATTATCTAGCTTATCTACTTCGATTTTGGTTTGCCCTTCATCACTTAATCTAGAAATCTTGTCATCCGAATCAAAGCTTAAATAATCATGCTTATTCCAGCACCCAACGTTATATAGCTCCGCATCAATTTGCCACTTATCCAAGTTCTGTTTAAGTTTCAGGAAATTATCACTATCTGGTTCTATCGCTACAATCCGTTTATATTTACCTTCGCAAGCATTAGCAAAGTCTTTAACACTTTTTCCTTGAAAAGCTCCAACTTCCAAGAAAGCCTCCTTATCTCCCAACTGAATAACATCATTAGCAAAATACTCTCTCTTAGAATCAAACACATCTCTCACATAAGAAACTGATTCAAGAGAAACTGCACTAATGAAAGCCCTAAACATGTGAACAGACAATTCGTCCTCCAAAAGCCTTTCTGCCTCACATAACACTTCGGAATTGGCTTCAACCCACTCTTTTCCGAAATGCGCATGATGATCAAAAGGTAATGCTAATTCTATGACTTTATCAAAATCCCCCTGTTCAACCAATTCATTATATTTTGCATATCCACCAGCGTACCCTATAATCAGTAATTTCTTTTTGTGGCCACTTTCAATTATTTGCTTCATTGTATAGACAGATTGTTCACTATCACTCAATATGTCGTCCACAATAAAACCATCTACAGTAATATCTTGCGACAAAAGCTTCCTGTAAAGGTATTGTCCTAAATTCCCAGCTCCGTATATATATTTTCTCCCTTTATAATTTTTAATTACCAATAATAACTCATTATCCATTCACTTCATGTCCTCTTGGATTTTTAAAATATAAACATTTTCAAGTCAACTGCCATAAGGAAGCATCATATCATTGCCATTAGAATCAACCACATGTAACAATGACATAATCTTTTTTCCCCTATCACGAACTTGCGCCTCATCATCACCAATAATATCAATTTCAGCCAATCTTCTATCAATACTATTGGAATCAGAGACAATATCTCCCTCATACTTCCTACATATAACTGAAATTACGCCATCTAATTCCTTTATCTTTTTTATTCCATCTATCTTTGCAATCTTACCAGGCTTTAAAACCGGAAAAAGAATAATAGATTTCTTTCCATTAAGTTGGGTCATACTCTCGTCAATATCAATATCTGCCATCTTGCCTGAAAATGCATATTCAATTAGGGATTCAAGAAGATTTAATCTGAATTCGCTGTAGATTATCCTTTCATAATCTACTCCCGGAAATCTCAATCCCTGATCAAAAATCCGAAACTTCCCATTGTCCCAAAAGCCTTGCATCATCACAGGACCATTCTTTATGCCTAGCTTTTTTAGCATTATCTTTATATCTTTATTTATTAAGGATTTAAATGCTTCATCATAACATGAAGGCGAAACAGCATATGTTATTACATTCTCTAAACTGTCTTTTCCCCTGTAACTATCTGTAGTTCTGATAAGAAAACTTTCTCCATTTTTCAAAAAATATGTTGCTTGAATCTCTGGAAAACGCTCATAATATCTTTCTATTATGTATTTACCCGTCCGTGATTCTAGTTCAGCAGTCAAAATACCTTTTTTTAGTTCAAGCTCATTTTGAGCCTTTATTTGCCCTCTTGACCCTCGACTATCAACTGGCTTTATAAAAACAGGATATTCTATATCATCTCTACTTGTCATGTATTCTTCAGTAACTGCTAAGCCATTTTTTATGCACTCTTTCTTGAACAGACTTTTATTGGAAAATAACTCTATCTGTTCGTTATTCCATAGACATGGCAACCCCAAATCACTACATATCTTTCCGTATGGTCTCTGACACGGGTCAAGATGAGTACTTATTACCCCTTTCACATTCTGCTTATTACAGAATTCGTCAATGGTCTTGACGTCATTAATATCTATTTGATAGTATTCATCTGCCAATTGCTTCGCAGGAGATTTCTCAACTGGTAAATAATCCACAACCACTGTAGAATAGCCCATGTTCTTTGCCGTCTCTACCAGTTTGCAATGCACCGCCGCTCCACCAAGTACTAATAACTTTTCCATGCTATGTTTAACAACTCTCCTCCGCTAGCCTATTGCTTTTGTTAGTATATCTGACATTTTGTCTATATCAGATAATTCTAGTGTGTCATAAATAGGCAAAAGAAGTATCTGTTTCGCTAACTTCCTTGCTACATCAAGGTCATTCTTTATATATTTATTTTTAAAGCATGCCTGATCAGATGTTAACGGGTAGAAATATTTTCTAGCGTGATACCCTTCATCTCTCAAACGATCATATATTTCATCTCTACTAACTTTGGAATGTTTATTGATCAAAATTGGGAAATATGCATAGTTCCTCTGGGACACTTTACTAAAGTCAAAGAAAGAAATAGCTTTCTGTCCCGCAAGCCCAGCCATGTACTCCTCAAATTTTTCTTTTCTTGTTGCGATAACATCATCTACATATTTAAGGTTAAGAAGTCCCATGATTGCACAAAACTCATTCATCTTGGCGTTGGCACCTACTGAGGCTACTAATTCTTCACCTCTAATCCCGAAGTTCTTGAGATCCTTTAATCTCTCATATTTCTCATGATTCTTGCAGACTACTGCTCCGCCCTCTATAGTGTTATACACTTTAGTTGCATGGAAGCTGAATATTGACGCGTCGCCATAATTGCCAATGCCCTTTCCATTGTACGTTTCTCCGAAGGCATGGGCCGCATCGTAGATTACTTTGAGATTATATTTATCAGCAATTCTCTGGATTTCTTCCACATTGCAGAAGTTTCCATAAACATGGACAGGTAAGATGGCTACTGTCTTCTCAGTTATCAATTCTTCTATCTTTGTTTCATCAATTGTTCCATCTGACTTTTTCACATCGCAAAATACAGGATTAAGTTTGTTACGAACTATCGCATGAGTTGTAGAAATAAAAGTAAATGGAGTCGTGATTATTTCACTGCCTTCAGGGAAATCAAACGACTGAATTGCCAGTTCTAGAGCCATGTGGCCATTAACTGTAAGAGAGATTTCTGGTACATCAAGGAAAGCAGCCAATTCTTTTTCAAGCTGCCTATGATAGGTGCCCATATTTGTTAGCATATGGGTATCCCAAAGAGGTTTTATTGCTTCAATAAACTCCTCATATGGAGGCATTGAAGACCTCGTAACAAAGATTTCTTTTTTATCTGTCATGTTGTTACTATTTCCTTTGCATCTGCAATTAGATTTTTTAAATCAGAAAGCAAGAAATGCTCAAATAGTATATCGACATATTCTTATATAATAATTAGCCGCATCATAGCTAAATTGTAAACTATATATTGTATATTATACCATAGTTATCAGAATATTTAGCTTTTTTGGTGCTAAAAAGCTATAATGCAACATCGATATTTCGTCAACTCCTTAAGATTTGTTGTAGAAATCTTAAGATTCTCTTAATGTCCTTGTATTGAGAACTTGATTATGTTACATTCTTCCATGTGCCAATTCTTGGCAACATCTGCTACATATCTGCTAGTAGATTATTTCCTTGTACTTAGCTAAGTAGTAACTCAATATTCATAGAAAGGATGCTTTTAATGGGATCAAAAGACAAAACCGAGAAGTCACTTGAAGATTTAAATGACGTTTTCGCCGACATAGTTAATGTGTTACTTTTCGATGGTGAAGAAATCCTTACCCCCGGAAGCCTATCTGAAGCTAGTCCATATAGTAACTACACAGAAAATGGTAAAATACGAGACCAAGAACGTGACATTTATAAGTATTGGAACAACAGCCAAATAAGACTATCTGCAATTGGGTTTGAAAATGAAACGTTTGAAGAACCCGATATGCCCCTACGAGTCATTAATTATGATGCCGCTGGCTATAGAGCGCAGCTCTCTCCCACCAATAAAAAAGATCGTTATCCTGTAGTAACTCTTGTGTTATACTATGGCTACAAGAACAGGTGGCAAAAGGCAAGAACACTATACGAACGTTTATCCATACCAGATAAGCTCAAGAAATACGTTTTCGACTATGGAATAAACCTATTTGAAATTGCTTACCTTGACGATGAGCAAATCACTAAATTCAAGAGCGATTTTAAATTTGTTGTTGATTATTTTGTTCAGATGAGAAAGACCGGAAAATATATTCCACCATCAGATAGGATTATTCATGTCCAGGAAACTCTTTCACTTATGAGCGCATTAACTAATGACAACAGATTTTCTGATATCTATGACGAAGTAAAAGGAAAGGAGCAAATAAGTATGTGTACAGTCCTTGATGAAGCAGAAGTTAAAGGTGGGATAAAAGCCACTGTTATAGAGGCACAGTATTATCACGCTTCTTATATCGATACAATAAAACGTGTTGCCGAAAAATACAATCTTTCTGAAAAAGACGCAGAGGAAAGAGTTAAACTATATTGGGCACAGTAATCGTGTTTAAATTACCAGTTAAGCCGTGATTCTAACTCATAGAATCACGGCTTATTTCATACATCCACATTCTGGATCATCACTGGAATACCTAATTCTGAACATTTCTTTTGCAAAGCGCCTCGATCACCGTAAAATGCTGAACATTGGTTCAGATGAGATATGGCAATGCAATTCCTATCTACCACCATATTTGAAGCACCTGCTGCCTCGTCAAGAAGTTCTGAGAGCCTACTAGCAAGAGCCTCATCAATGTCTTTTAGTTGTGTGAGCACCGCTTCCTGAGGTTCAATGATTGCCAGAATATCATCCCCAGCTTCAGAAAAGGTATCTAATGCTCGTGATATCTTATTCAGAGCTCGCTCTTTGTATTGCAACAGGAAGTTCATAGAAACATAGTATAGGATGACTTTTTTGTTTCTTGTATCTCCAACTAGAGACTTCCATTCCTCATCAATACGCTCAAAAGCAACTGCTTCCCTATCAATAATCGCATCATAATTTGGCAAAGTTGCATCCTTTTGGCCATCCACGCCACCACCAATATATTCATCCATGGTCACTATCTTTTGATGCCAGTACATTTCAGTTTCGTTACCGCACAGCTCTATTACTCTTGTATAGTACACATCCCTTACCTTTTCACCGCTTACAATAACCCTGTCAGCATTTATAACTGCCGGTTGCTCCACCAGCATCCTGATTGCAGTTATAGCCTTGTCGTTTTCATCTATTGGATCCTCTGGATCAAAACACGGCACGTAAATAAGCTCATCCGTAAACTGATTAAGGTTTGATGAGTAGAAAAACTCATGAACTGTCATTGCAGTATTATATCCATCAAAAGGAACCTGCGTAACTATAATATCAGGATAAATTCCCCCAAAGTCAAAGCCCTCACATGCTTCTACACCAACCTCAGCTGGAAATAGCTCTCTCTCATCATGCTTTTCACCAATGCTACCTGCATGATCACAATCAAAATAAAAGATCGGAAGTACATGTACTTCATATTCCTTGTCATGGGCTTTGTAGAAACGCCATAAAGGTTCCATGCTATACCACCACTTAGCTCTGCAGGGAAGCATGGCAACTATCTTCTTCCCAGCTTTTGGTTCTGTAGGTGCAGCTAGTTTCATAACGTATCTCTGCACTGAGGCTAGAAGCTCGTTGTAATTCATATTATACCCAAAGGGATTACGTCCAAGTGTACTTACAAGTGTCCTCTCCTGATCTGCATAGACAGGATACTCATGCATCCCGCCGCCTTTTCGGATACGCATAAAATTTCCGTATTCAATTTTTAGTACTTCTTCAAATCTTCCTGGCACATAAACATAGGTATTCTCAAATGGAACCAGAATTGGATCATCAAAGAGTTCCCTAGGGTACTTATGATTTTCCTTCGGCACATAAAATGGCATAAGAGCCACAAACTCCGCATCATCGCTGGAGCACTCGCTATAGAGCGCTTCTATCTGTTTAAGAAGCTGTCTTTCTTTATCTTTGGAACAGCTCTTTCGTCCATTCTGTATAGCATCAAGGTCTTCGAGAAGTTTCCGGGCCTTTCCAAGCCTGTACTGCTCCTTACCGTTATCACTATACACTCCATCAAGGGGATAAACGTCTATTCCAATGGTATATGGACACCCATAGTACTCCTCAAGATGTTCCTGACTATAATCAATAGAATTGCCATTCACAACTCTTCCAATGATCTGATCGTACTCATCATTGCTTTGAATAGTCAGTACCTGAAAGCCCTCTGGGAGCTCTTTTGCCGCAACCTCAAAGAACCGCAACCAGTCGACTCGGAGCATACATATATCAAGATCATCATCCCAGGGAATATAGCCCTCGTGGCGGATTGCCCCGAGGAGAGTGCCACAGTCGGCATACCACTTGATGCCATGGTTCTCGCAAACCTTGGCAATAGAAGAAAGCACCTTGAGCTGTGAGGCCCAATAGCGCTTCATCATAGTTGAAATATAAAAGCCTTCCCTCACCTCGTCCTGAAAGAACTCAGGAGAAAAGCTAAGATTGTCCAATTTGCAACGTTCTCTCATAGGGTGTCAGCTCATGTAAGGTTCAGCTTTAATCTTTTTCTCATTCTTAAGATATTCAAAATCGAGCCTTCTTACAGATTCAAGTATTGTTTCATAATTGGTTTTTTTGCCAAACAAAAGAGTCGTACCAAGAACAAATCCGTCCACTCCCTGAGGAGCATACTCAAGCATTCTCTCAGCCCCACATGCACCGTCCCAAACAAGTTGAAAATCCATCTGATCACGAAGTTTAATAAGTGCCTCGATCTTCTCTCCAACGTATGGCAGGAACATCTGACTGGCATTACCCGGATTAACTGCCATAACAAGCACGTGGTCAACTATCCTCAGCATCTCTTTTACCGTTTCAACGCTGGTGCCGGGGTTAATTGCTATTCCAGGGTGCATACCTGCGTCTATGATCTTCTGAAGTGTAGTTGATGGATGATACTCTGCCTCAGGGTGGATATACACTGTATCCCCAGGGCGAAGCCTTTTAAGAAACAGATCTATATTATTTCTAGGGTGTTCAATCATGAGGTGTACATCTAGCGGAAGCTTTGTAACCTTAGCTATAGCTGCCATATCATACAGGGACATAGCGAAGTTATTAACATAACGTCCGTCCATTATGTCTATGTGAAAAGAGTCTATTCCAGCCTTTTCAAGATTTCTGACCTCCTGACGAAGATGTCCAAAATCTGCACACATCATGGATGCTGTCAAAAAAAAGTTTTTCATAATTGTCCCCTGTTTACACAAAGAGTCTACGTATTTAAGTATATTTTATCACAAAAGCTTACACTTCCACACTGAAACACCGCAATTATTCTTCCACAATCTTCCACAACTTTGAATTTCCCCAGTAACTTCCCACATCTAAGCGTTAATGTAATATAATAAATAAAGAAACGCATATTTGACGGAGACCAGCGCATGTTATCTATCCCTGAAGAATTCTACAAAGCAGAAGTCCGAAACGACTTTTACATACCTGAACCCATGAAGAAAGCCTGGGCGATACAGATGACTATGCTGGATCTCACTCTCGGAATAGCGAAAAAACATGGTATCCAATTATGGATGGACTATGGATCACTTCTTGGAACCGTGAGGCATAGGGGCTACATCCCATGGGATGACGATATCGACATCTGCGTCATGCGTGAAGATTACATGAAGCTCATCGAAATCCTAAAGGACGAGCTTCCTGACTACTGTAATGTTTATAGCTTTTATACAGATGAAAAATGTCTGCAACCCAAGGGCTTTGTATCAAACAGACACGTTATTGATATTGGCATTTCAGAGGATGAGGCCAAGCTTACGGCCATGTACCATAACTGCCCTTATGTAACGGGGTTGGATCTGTACCCTCTTGACTACGTCCCGCAGGATTCCCAGCAGTGGGACTATGTCAGAAACTTGTACAGCGCCGCTTATTCTCTGGCAATGAATCCTGATCAGTACATCGCTTCAGGCGAATTTGAAGATTACCTGACTCAGATAGAAGGCATCACTGGCAAAAAAATAAAGCGAGACGAACACCTACAAAACTCCCTGTGGAAACTGGCTGACAGCATCGCCATGATGACAAAAAGGAGCGAGAGCCGTCATATTCTCTGGTATCCAGACTCAGCCATGAGAAAAAATGACATGAGGCGTAAGCTGTCCTGGTATAGCAACACCCTCACAATGCCTTTTGAAATGATGGAAGTTCCTGTTCCAGAGGGCTACGACGGAGTTCTTTCTACCTGCTACTCAGCAAACTACATGACTCCAAGACGGGCTAAGGCCGCTCACGGATATCCTTTCTATGCTGAACAGGACAGGAAAATACTTCTCCACAACTACCTCGGAAAGATGAAGGATGTTTTCTGATAATGATCATAGACAGAGAAAAGCGCAAGAACTTAATAGAAATGTTTGACATACTGTCAGAGGCTCTCTCCCACATTGAAGGCCTGATTGATGGCGGTAATACTGAGGCCGCTATAGAGCTGTTATCCCAGTGTCAGGAAAGCACCGTGGTGATAGGTACTTCAATCGAGGAATCCTGTGGCGAAGGCACCAAAACTGTTGCCCTGCTAGAAAAACTCTGCGAGGATATTTTTACCATTTCTCAACAGATTGATAGCGGCGTGGGCTCAGCAGTCAGCCGTCTTCAAGAAGCCGTAGAAGTCTTTAACGAAGAACTTCCTTCTGTAAAAGAGGTTGTCCTCCTTCCGTGTTCTCCAAACTTGTGGAGCGGATTTGACTACTTGTATCGTCAGCTTGCATCCGATGAAACCTGCCACGTGGCAGTCATTCCAATTCCCTGGTACGACAAGGCCCCAGATGGCTCCATTGGGGGAGATGCTGTACATTATGAGACAGATGGTTACCCTGAATATGTTAAGCTCACTCACTTTAACAGCTATGATTTTGCTGGTATCCATCCAGATGTAATCTACATCCAGAATGTTTTCGACAGCAGCAATCTTGGGTCAAGTCTTCACCCTGCATTCTACACTGCTAAGCTTAGCGAGCTATGTGACGAGCTGGTCTATATTCCTCCATACGTTTATACAGAGCCAAATATAAAGAGTAAGGAGCAGGTGGAAAAACTCAGAGAATACCTTTCTCTCCCCGGGATCGATAACGTAGATAAGATCATCCTCCAGTCAGATAACCTGAAGGAAACCATGATAAAACTCCTGGCAGGAGATGAGGAATCAGAGTATAGAACTCAGCTTGAGAATAAAATCACTTCAGTTGATCATCCCAGAATATCTTCCATCAAGGAATTGATAAATAACGCACAGGATAGTAATCCAGACAAAAAGGTGATCCTGTACTGCAACTCTATTCCAACAATGCTGGATAATAGTTCAAAACTGATCACCAAGATAAAAAGCTCCTTTGAGATTTTTAAGCAGAGCGCCGATGACATTGCCCTGATCTGGCGCCCGCATCCTATGATGCTGGAAGTTGCAGATCAGCTTCGCCCCGAGATTTCAGAATCCTTCCGTGAACTGATATACTACTTCAACCGCGAAGGCTTTGGCACCATGGATACTGATCCAGATCCATCCTCCTCCATTGCCCTGGCAGACGCCTACTACGGTGATCCAGGAAGTGTGATGGAGCTCTTCAAACTTACAAACAAACCCATAATGATAGAAAATCCGGATGTTCTTTAACACATCCGGATTTTTTACTAAGTTGTTACCGTATTTCTTCCAAGGTCAAACACAAAAAAGTGCTGGTACTTGCCTTCATTCATCCGCTTTGCTTCTGATACACCTGTACAGTCTCCAGAGGCCATGAAAGAATTGCATTTAGATAATAGGTATATGGCCAGGATATAGTCCACTCCCAACTGAAATCCATTTTCTTTATCCTCGCTTCGACGGTGCATCTGCGCAAGCATCTCTCCTGGCCTTGTGCTATATCTTTTCTGGTCTGTAAAGAACGCCTTCTCTCCAAATCTATCTTTGTAATACTCGCAGTAAGCAGCATCCTCTGTGGCGATGAAAACGTACTCAAGCCCCCACTCCTTAAGGAACTGATCTATCTTATCCCCAACCATTCCCATAGATGCGTGTATAGGGTGGTTGGCAAGATGAGTCCCCACGTAGTCCGTACCCCTTGCCAGTACTCCCAGGGTCTTATCAGGATATGGCAAAAAGGCTTTCTCCTTCTCTTCAAGATACTGCTGTACCCTGTTGTTATATAATCCCTTGGGCCAGGTAAGTGTATTGCCCTTGCTATACTCATCCATTATGGTCTGCAGGATCCTGGCGTTATAAGTAAAGGGCGGAAAAAATACATTCCTGCTTTTTAGCACCTCAGAAAGCTCATACTTTTCAGGCTGATTATAAAACTTCCCCCACAGGTCATCTCCCTGAAAATCCTGATAAAGGCTCTGCTCTCCATACTCATTCTTGATGCACATTACAGGAATGAATCCCTTTTTCTTGGCATATCTAGCGAGTGAAATCGCCTTATGATAAATCCCGAAAAGTCCCAGATTCCCATAGCTGGCATCAACCACAAAAAAGTCCTTGTCCGGATTCATAGAGCCGAGATTTCTTTTATCTGAAAAAAGAAATGTGAAAGTCATGACTTCGTCATAAGTCATGCGGTTTTCATAGTACCTGTCCATCTTCTCTTCATAAGGAAGATCCGAGGTGACATCAATATACTTAAGGTCTCCTGCGATCTCTTTTGCTCCGTCAGTATCCAACGTATCCTCCCAGAGGCACTCCTTGCCATCAATCTCAGGCAGTAGTTCAATCAGATACCTCCACTCATTTCCGACAAATACTATCTTCTTACCCTCCCATAGTTTCAGAGCTCCAAGGCATAGCTCCACAGAATACTCGTTGCATCCCCGAAGAAAAATGCACTGGTACTGGTTCAAAAACCACATGTCCACGCCGCCAGAATAAACATACCCATGAAGGTAAGTCGTATCCTTCCAGACAAACACTATCTCATCTTCTCCGGCCTCATTAACCGCAATGGCATAGCCATGCTCCACGATTATATTTCTGGCCTCCATAAACATGTCAGGAGATATCCTGATCCGGCCATTGCCTTCCACATTTTCTAGGCAAGCAAATGCTTCTTCGTATTTGCTGTTATCTATAACTACCATTTGCCTTCCTTTCGCTACTTCTCACCGCTTAGCAGCTTGTAAAGATGATCATATCTTAAGTCCCATCTATCATTATTCTTGGCAGTAGCATAACCTCTACGGGCAATAGACTCCATCTCATCTGGATTCGCCAATAGCCCCTTTACCCGTTCTGCCATCTGGTCAGGGTCATTCAAATCAAAAAAGATAATGCTCTCGCCGTCTTTATAATTCTCATTAAGATACTCCGACCTGTCCGTTACGCACAATGCGCCATTTAGCATCGAGTCAAAATTCTTTTCACTACATCCCCGTTTAAACCACGGAATAAAGCAAAGAGAAATCTTCGCTTGTCCAGATATCTTTAGCAGTTCTCTTATCGGTATCCTGTCATGAATCTTTATATTGTCAGAAAAGGGATTATCCTTGTCTATCCAACTATCACCGCCATATATCTCCACTTTAATACCTGCGTCATCCAGAGCATGCATGCACAGAAGCTTAAACTCTCTTCTGACGTAGGCAGCAACAGATCCTGCGTAATCCAGATACAATCGCAATACATTTTCGTCCGAAAGCGTACCGCTTCTTGTTTCAAGCCACTTATCTATAGCGCTCTCGACTGTATCCTCAGGTTTTTCAAATAGGTGCTTCACACAATAGGAGTAAAAATCTTTACCTGAATCATCCATAAAGTCTATAAGAGGAAATCCAGAAAAAGCCTGGTTACTTCCCATATACAGGACGTCTATTGGTCTTTCTTTTATAGGAATACTACTATCTACTTCTGTTCCACCCTGGGGCACAAAGAAAGCCTTTTTCACTTTCGGATAGAACTTTTCAATAAATTCCACATGATCTTTATCACAGCAAATAACATTCAAGTCACACTTTGGTTCAAGAAGCTCATCGTAATAATTTCTTGGGTGGTCAACAATAAATGTAAACACAGGGATCCCAAGCTTTTTCCAAAGGTTTTCATTCTCGCCTACAGACAAATTTATCCCTATGTCGTTAAAGGTAAACATCACGCAGCCAGGCTGCAGGATAAACTTATCAAACGCCTCGCAGCAATATGTGGATGCATCGTTGGTATTAACAATATAGTGATCAATACCATTTTTCTCAAGATATCCTACAAATCTATCTATTTTATAATCCAGCGTCTGAATACGCCCCTTAAAAAGTACAATTTGTTTCATAACTTCCTCATAAATCACGATATTCCAATTAATTATGCTATCATATTATAACGTATCATTCTACAAGAGGAATCATCATGGTAATAACGGATATCAAAAAGAAAGTATAAGAAAAAGGGCTCCGGTAAACCGGAGCCCCTTTTGGTAGCTGCAATGTTTTTTCAAACGACTGCTTGTTCTAACGAACGATTATGATTAGCCGAGAAGTGAAAGAACACCCTGATTTGACTGATTAGCCTGTGCCAGCATTGACTGTCCAGCCTGTGCAAGGATGTTGTTATTTGAATACTTAACCATCTCGGTTGCCATATCTGTATCACGGATCTGTGATTCAGCACTCTGAGTATTCTCAACAACGTTATCAAGGTTCTTGATTGTGTGCTCAAGTCTGTTCTGGATAGCACCGAGGTCAGATCTCTGCTGAGATACGCTGTTAAGAGCGTTCTTAATAGCAGAAATAGCATTCTTAGCAAGTGAGTGTGTCATAACACTGATCTGATCTGCAGCCTTCTTTGCTATATTGCCCTTATCAAGCTCAGCATTATCATTCTTGTTTGCAGGAGCTGCCATTCCTGCTTTTGTAGCTGCCTTAGCAGATGCTGCTACACCAAGCATAGATGCACTCATCTTGTTGATAGAGATCTTGATCTGGTTCTGGCCATCAGTCTCTGAACCTACCTGAAGGTTCTTGTCCTTGAATGTACCATCAAGAAGCTGCTGGTTGTTGAACTCAGTTGCTGTAGCTGTACGTGTGATCTCTGTTGCAAGTGCTGCAACCTCAGACTGGATGTAAGAACGGTCTGTTGACTGTAATGTGTCATTAGCAGCCTTTGTTGCCAGCTCGTTCATTCTCTGAAGCATGTCATGAACTTCGTTCAAAGCACCTTCAGCAGTCTGTACTACAGAGATACCGTCCTGAGCGTTAGAAGAAGCCTGTGTAAGACCTCTAACCTGTCTTCTCATCTTTTCGGAAATTGCAAGACCTGCTGCATCATCTGCTGCTCTGTTGATCTTGTAACCAGATGAGAGTTTCTCACTTGACTTTGCCTGGATACCAGTTGTGATGCCAAGCTGTCTGTTTGAGTTCATTGCTGTAATGTTGTGTTGTACTACCATATTTATTCCTCCTTGAATTTGTACGGCAGCTTCCTTGCTGCTCGTTTGCTTGTTGTGAAATGATCTGCAGTGCTGGCCTACAAATCATCCCTGTTTTATTTTACACTTTAATTATCGACGATAATTCTAAAAACTTAACCCCTAAAATTATTAACAAATTATAAATTTTTTTAAAAGGGCTCCGGATCTTGATCCGAAGCCCTTTAACTTTACAAAATATTCTCTTTTTACCAAATTCCGGATTACTGAAGAAGTGAGAGAACGCCCTGATTTGTCTGGTTTGCCTGAGCCAGCATTGACTGACCTGCCTGTGCGAGGATGTTGTTGTTAGAATATCTAACCATTTCCTCTGCCATATCTGTATCACGGATCTGTGACTCAGCTGCCTGTGTATTCTCTACTACGTTATCCAGGTTCTTGATGGTGTGCTCAAGTCTGTTCTGAACAGCACCGAGATTTGATCTCTGCTCTGATACTTTCTGAAGTGCTGCTTTAACAGCCATGATCGCATTCTTCGCAAGAGAGTGAGTCATTACACTTATCTGATCAGGACCTACTTTCATATTTTCATCATTGTTGATAGGTGATGCATCAGTATTCTTATTTGCAGGATCATCAAGCCATGTCTTAGGGTCGGTCTTAGGAAGTGCTGCAACACCAAGAAGAGATGCACTTAATCTATCAATATTGATAGGAATCTGAGCCATTGAATCAGTCTCAGATCCAACCTGAAGTTTCTTGTCCTTGAATGTACCATCAAGGAGCATCTGATTATTGAACTCTGTAGATTCTGCTGTTCTTGTGATCTCAGCTGATAGCTGATAGATCTCTGACTGGATGTAAGAACGGTCTGTTGACTGAAGAGTATCATTGGCAGCCTTAACAGCAAGTTCGTTCATACGCTGAAGCATATCATGAACTTCAACCATCGCACCTTCTGCTGTCTGTACTGCAGAAATACCGTCCTGAGCGTTTGCAGAAGCCTGTGTAAGACCTCTTACCTGTCTTCTCATTTTTTCGGAAATTGCCAGACCAGCTGCATCATCAGCTGCACGATTGATCTTGTAACCAGAAGAAAGTTTCTCACTAGATTTAGCCTGGATATTAGTTGTAATACCAAGCTGTCTGTTAGAATTCATTGCGGTGATATTGTGTTGTACTACCATATTATAATCCTCCATGAACGGGGCCCGCTTCCCTGCTGCCTTTCCATCTCTTAATATTTTGCAGCTTGCGCGGAGTCCCTTCCATGGCTGCTTTTGTTTTGTTTTACACTACTAATATCGGCACCACATCTGCATTCTTAACCCCTATCAGAAAAAAATTTCAATTTTTTTACACAATTTGAAATTTTTTTCACTTTTTTTAAGTTTACTATAAAGTAAAAGGGACTTCCCGCCGATATATGGCGGAAGTCCCTATAGCCCTGAATTGTATCAATTTTGTTTATCAAGAAACTGTGGCGGAATGTCCTTGAAATTATTCATGGTCTTGTAGTAATTAAATGCAGCTGCAGATGTCTGTCTGCTGTAGTTCATCTTTTGCCTTGCTGCACTAAAATATCCTTCTGCCAGTTTCTTGTTTCTGTGCTCTGCTGCCTCTATGGAAGCAGAAAGTCCTGTGATCTCCTGGATCAGGTTCTGCATTCTCTTTATCTGATCCTTATAAGAATCTTTATTATCTCCAATCTCTTTTTTCATCTTGTCGAACAGAGACTGAAAGCCTTCATCTAAAAGAAGGAGCTGGTCGATAAGCTCACCCTTTCTGTCCAGAGTCTCATCGAAAGCCTTATCATCTACTTCATCATAATTCTTGAGGATTTCTTTTTGCTTTTCATTTTCTTCCTCAATCTTTTTCATGACCTCGATCTTTTTTACCAGGCTCTCTTCCAGCATATCAAGACTTGATGAAATCATGTATTCCTCCAATTATGCTTCCTTGACGTAAATATGATTGGCCTTCATTACCTCAATCCAGTTGTCTCTGATAGCATGCATGTGCTGCAATATCTCAGCAACAATCTCTTTGTCCTTGGAAAGGTTGGCCTCGATAAGTCTTCTATAAATATAAGAATACATGTTTTCAAAGTCCTGCGCAACGGAATACTTCATATCCAGAGTGTTCCTCAAATAGTCTATTATCTTTTCTGTCTTTATCAAATTGTCATGAGCCTTCTGCACATCCTTTTTCTCAATTGCATAATCTGCAACGTTAAGAAACTTTATAGCACCGTCATAGAGCATAAGTGTCAGCTCTGGACCTGAAGCTGTCATAACCTTGTTGTTCTGGTACTGTGCATAAGCTTTCTGTTGTGGTGTCATTACTGGCATAAGCTATCCCTCGCAATATATATTATCAAATCCGTGATCTGTTAAATTATTGGTTGCTGCCTGTTCCAAAGAAGTTAGCAAGCGAACCACTTGTGGAATTCACCTTGCTAAGCGCTGTCTCCATTACTGAGAACTTCTTGTACAGTTTGTCCTGTGCAGCTTCAAGCGCTTTCTGGGCATCGCTGATCTTGGTTGTATATGAACTGTACTGTGATGCCATGAGCTTGTCTTCGTAGATGGTAAAAGAGCTACTGTAGGATGTGCCCTTCATCAGGTCAGAGAGCTTACTGTACATTGATCTTGACAGCTCTGTAAAGAAACTCTGAACCGCATCAGGGTCAGAAGAAATCATAGCGCTTAAAAGATCTGTATTTCCACTTGTGGAAGTATCATCCTTATCTCCATCAATGTGAAGAAGATCTCTTTCGTTTTCTTCTGTTCCAAAATAGCTGCCAGTTGTGATACCAAAGCTTGCAAGTGAGAGGTTCTTTGTTACGCCATCCTTCATCTTGATATCAAAGCTTGAGTTCATCACATTTCTAAGAGATGTTCTGATGTTTCCAATGGTTTCATCTCCACTAAACAGAGAATCCTTGATCTTGTTATCCCATTCCTCTGCTTCTTTCTCAGACAGAGACTCTCTCTGCTCATCAGTGAGCATCTTATATTTCTTAGCTTTATCTGCGTTGTAAAGAGTAGCAAATTCCTTCATCAGGTCGTTGTACTCTTTTACCAGATTCTTGATGTTGTCATAGATACCGCTTGTATCCTGCTTGGTTGAAAGCTGAACACCTGTAGCAATCTCATTGGCTGTGATCGTAAGGCCGTTGATCTCGAAGGTGTTGGTATCAGAAGTGTACTCAACGCCATTAAGTTTGATCTTCGCACTGGTTCCCTCTATATAATTGGTACCATTAAGACCAAGCTTAGCTGCTGCATCGCCGCCAAAAGAGAAGTTTCCGCTTGCGCCTGTTTCCTTAGCCGCAACATAGAATCTTCCGTTTGCTGCGTCGTAGCTAAACTCATGTGTTGAGCCTGCCTCCTTTTTCAGTTTGTTTATAACATCAGAAATCTTGTCATTTTCTGATATCTCGATGGACTTGGTCTTATCGCCAACTGTAATTTCCAGATTAGAAGTTCCAGAGATACCAAGCTGACTCATCTTGGTGTCATTAGTTGCATTGACCTTCTGTCCTTTATCGTTGGTATATTCAACCTTGTCACCGGTCAGGTAAGCAGCCTTTGAAAGCGAAGTAATATCAAGGCTCTGGGTTGTGTTCATGGCACTGTTACCAGTTACAACCGTAGCAGCTGATGGATCAGAAACTGTGGTAACCTTCTTGGTATATGCAGTTGAAAATCTCATGCTGCCAAGAGCACCGTTGTAGAAGGAAACAACCTTCTTATTGAGTTCTTTCCATTTATCCTGCTTCCAGGTAAGCTTTTTCTGATCACCGGTAAAGGTGTCTACTTTATCTTTTTTGGTCTGTGTAAGAGCGGTGATGATACTCTCAGTATCAAGGCCTGAATTCATTCCCGTAATTCTTATAGGCATACGCGTTCTCCTTTCTCAATCCATGAGTAAATGCATTGACGTCCCTGTCGCACCGCGTCCCTGGGTGCACAACTATCTCCTGCCTGCGGTGATCATGTAGTTTATCTCTTTTCATCCACCATGATGCCGGCAATTTCCCATACCTTGGCGATCATATCCAGAGTCTCATCCGGTGGGAATTCCTTGATGACTTCCTTAGTCTCTTTATCAACCATCTTGATGGTAACTCTGTTTGTCTTGTCATGGATGCCAAAAACAGCTTCAGCATTGGACTTAACCTTCTTGCTCATTTCGGAGATGGCCTTACGAACCTTCTCGTTGTCCTCCTGAATCTGCTCTTCTGTAGCTTCAAGCCTGTCCTGCGCCTTGGAGAAATTCTGGGCGCTGCTCTGAGAATCCGCACCACTACCAGCGGAATTATCAGCTGCTTCTACTCTCAGATCAATTGTCTGTGTTGCACCACTGGCTTCGCTATTTACAATCTCAGAATGAGACTGGCTCTGGTCCTTGACCTGTGTTTTTACCTGTGGCTGTGACTGCTGAATCAGCGTACTGTAGCCGTTAATAGCTTCTATTCCCATAATCTTTTACCTCCATGTCAGATCAGGGCTTGATCTGCAGATAAACTACAATTGTTCTCCTTTTGATTACTAAACCGGCGCAAAAAGCGCCTTCATGATTTCTTACCCTCTATATCGGTAAAAGTAGCATTTTCTTAACTGGTTATCGGTAAAAAATTAAAAAATTTATAAAAATTTTAGAATTTCAGGATATCCGGCAGCAATTTAGTATAAGCAAAGTTTTCAAAAACCTTCTTCTGCCCATTTATCGCAATCTGTTTTCGCTCGTCTTCATGTTCAAGGTAGTAAGCAGTCTTGGATAGCATATCCTCCGGACTGTAGGCTATTGCCAGGTCCTCTCCGTCAACGAAATACTCAGCGATCTCCGGAGTATACGTGGTCAAAAGAAATCCACCTGCAGCAAGTACATCCATGACTCTCAAAGACACTCCAGATGTAATGCAGCGCAAGGTGATATTCAGATTAATCTTGCTGCGATGGAATACCTGCGGCATCTTTTCTGTATATGAAGCAATCCCCAGGTTGTTGACTCCTTCAATAGGTTTCGCATCAGGATTGGTATACATGACGGTGTCAAAGCGCTTCCCCATCTCCACAAGGATATCGTGACGCTCATTCACCGTAACCTTTTTACGCAAAATATTCCTGATAACTTCATCATAATCTATCTCATATTTTCCAGTATCCTCAAACTTAATGTACTGCCTTAGCTCCTGGATCTTACTATTTGGATAGATGGCTTCTTCTGTAAAGAAGTCCACTCCAAAAACACTTTGCTGTGACCTTATGACAGCGTCTGTGTAGCCCTTAAGAGCAGGTGGAAGATAACCAACCTGGTCATAGAAGTTATACTCATTGTCATACAAACTGCCCAGGAAGCATACGTCGTGAAGATAAACGATATTGCCCCCTGTCTCTAAGTCCATCTGCTGACAGTATTCAGAAAGCCGCTTTGCATTTACCCCAAGAGGCGAATAGCTTACTGTCTTGGCGCCCTTGCTATTCATCCTGTCGCAGAGTATCCTGTCAAAAACATAGATATGATTGACCGGATTTACATTGGTATGGGAATCAAGTGTCAAATGCGGACAGTCAAACACCCACGACACATATGGCATATCATATTTCTGACAAACTTCAGATATATTAGGAAAGAAATCGAAACTGTAAACCAAGTCGAAATATCTTTTTCCAGTCTCATCCGTCCTATCAAACCTGGTCTTAAACTCCTGCTCGATCTCAGGCGTTAGGTCAAAGTCAGACAGATCAAGCTTTAAGGTCTCCACCTCATGCCCAAGCCTTCTCATGGCATCTCTGCAGTCTTCCCCATTAAATTCATCCCAGTCGTAATATAGAATCCGCATCGCTTAGTTTAAGATAGCCTCCAGTTAAAAATAGCCGACGCACTATTCGCGCGCCGGCCTACATTTCCAAAATCAAAGCAGCTTCTTCAGTGCATCGATTCCTGCAACGTCTGTTGCCTGTTTGTTCTCGTTCTGGATCTGGATATAAACTTCTTTTCTGTAAATCGGAACTTCCTTTGGAGCAGAAATACCGAGCTTGATCTGATCACCTCTGATATCCAGTACAGTGATCTCTATGTTGTTGTTAATTATGATTGCCTCATTCTTTTTTCTTGATAATGCTAACATGCTCAGCCCTCCTTAGATTCCTTATTCTTCTGAAGTATGTCATAGATAGGGAACTTAACAGGGTAGTCGCTGTTCTCTACGATTGCCTGAACGCCTTTTCTCTCTTCTGCGTTGATGATAAATGGTCCCATCAGGTTAACTGTCATCTTGGTAAGATCGTGAGGAACAGTCACTGTTACAAGAACAAGAATATCTTCGTCCTTGAGATCGCCGATATCCTGGATGATGTTCTTGTCTACCTCAGGATTGTAATCAGGGCAAACTACAAGTGGATCTATAACTGGCATTGCAAATCCAGGTTCCTCAATGGACTGAAGCCATTTGATAGTACCTGAGCCCTGCTCCTCATCATGCATAAGAGTAAACCTTGTAAGATCAGGGAACCCAATGATACCATTTGGGAAATTGATGATCTTGCTATCTTCAATCTCTACTTCTCCGAAAATCCTAGTTGTTAATTTCATGCTGTACCTCCGTGAATTTTAAAATCACTGTTTTTATGCGGTTATACCCGCTTATTCCCAACAATTTCTACATAATTAATTATAATCGGTATGTCGCACAATTGCCACAATTAAATGTAATTCATCAGACTTGTCTGACTAATCTTACCAGTTGCCATAAGGCTTGCCTCATAAGTAACCTGGGCAGTAGTGAGCTGTGTTGCAGCCTCTGCAAGATCGATATCCTCGTTCTCAGACTGAAGTGTCTTAAAGGTTGTAGTCTGGCTCATAAGTCTTGTGCTGATAAGGTCAAGTCTCTTTGACCTTGTACCGTTGTCTGTAACTGCCACATTTGCTGTATCCAGGGACTTCTGCATGGATGTGATCTTGTGCTCAAATTCCTTCTGGATGTCTTCCCTCAAGAAGTCGTAAGCCTTCTTCGCTGAGCTTATCTGGTTATTTATCTTGGCCTTGGTCTCTTCGTCCTGAGCGCTTTCAAGTCTCTCGTTGAGAGTCTTTAAGGTTGTGCTCATGGTCTTTAGCTGTGAGAGTTTATCCTTAAGGTCGCCTACATCTCTTTTCACATTGGTGGTAAATACTGCGTCAGCTGTGGTGTTCACAACTACTGACTGGGCAAAGCCAACGTCATAGGCGATGCCATGTCCCGCTGTTCCCTTGTTGTAAAGGATCTGCTTCTGGTTTTCGTCTGTGTACTCGCAGGCGAAAAGATTCTCCGGCCTTATGTCACCCTTTGCCCACTCCTTCTTGTCGTAAACCATGTCGATGGACTTGGCGTTGATGATATCAGGAAGGGTTGAGAGCTTCTCTTTTAAATAATCATTAAGAAGAACTTCGCCTGTGGATGCATTAAGGTAAGCAAGCGCTCCATCTGGGTTGCGGCCAAGATCGTTGTAGGCCTCATCAAGGTCCTCTTCTGTGCTGGTCTTGTAGATCATGTGGTCACTGTCGATGGTGATGCTGGTCTCAACATAGGAGCAGTACACGCTTCCGTTTCCAGTAACCTGTATGATCTCGTTGCTAAAAGAGCCGTCGCCATTCTCAATCTTGCTGTTATTAGTAACTGTGTAGGTTCCATCACTGTTAACAGTTGCTGTATATCCGTCATCGGTAAGCCCTATGGTGTAGCTCTGATCGATGGCAGGAAGGAGGGGAACCTTAACAACCTTGGGAGTTGTTCCCTCAGGATTAGTGTATGTGATGGTGGACACCTGTGTGGACTCCAGTGAAGTGATGGCTGAATCTACATTTGCAGATTTAGTCAAAAGAGTTCCATCCGCCGCCATTGTGATCTTGTAAGATGAATTAGTCTCTGTATTCTGTCCAGTGATCGTGTAAGTTCCATCGCTGTTTCTGCTGGAAGAATAGATCATGTTGTCGAGGCTGCTTGTTATTGTGTAGTCGTCCTTGGCTGACTCATTCAAAGGAATAGCTGCGTAGTGTGTAACTCCAAGCTCGTCCTTGAATGTGAGGCTTGCTGAGTTCATTGAAGTTGTAACTGAACTTGTAGCAGGCTGCCCAAGGCCCTCGCGGTACTTAAGGACTGCTGACTTGCCATCGCCCTCAGAATAATCAAGGTTGTCATAGGAAAGCCTAAGTCTTCCAACAGTTTTTTCTACTATCTCGCTCTCAAGAGTTGCTGAAACACTGCTGTCTAATATCTGAGCATTCTCAAGTTTATACTTGCCAACAACTCTGCTTGACTCTGCGATATTGCCAGCGCCGAACTCGTCGTTGATATCTGTATAAGATGCTGTTGTGGTCTTGTCGTAAGTAAGAGCTGTATCTGTCCTATAGCCAGTAAAAACGTATCTTCCAGCGTAGTCAACGTTACCTGTTGAATAATACTCCTGTGCAAGAGCATCCATCTGAGTGATGATGGTATCAAGATCGTCCAGTGTCAGATCCTTGTTGGCGCCCTTTGTAGCCTGCTTTACGCAGTCTGTAAGAACGTCAGTGATTGTTGAAAGAGCATCAGCAGTAACCTGAAGCCAGCTCTCAGCATCCTTGGCATTCTTCTCGTAGTACTGCGAAAGCTGAGTTACATTGCTGCGAAGGCGAAGTGCCCTTATGGCGATAACAGGATCATCTGAAGGCCTGGTTATCTTTTTTCCTGTGCTCATCATGGTGTTGAGCTGATCCTCTGTGACCTTGTTATTATTAATGTTATAGAGTGAATTGTTCTGCATGATCTTGTTAGTAATGCGCATAGTTATCCCTCACTAAAAAGACATTCCTTTGTCTAAACATACGCATCCTTGCAGAATATAAGATTTTCAATAACTATATCGGCAGTTTTCCCGTAAACTTAAGACAGCACCTGCAAATTCTTGCAGATGCTGCCATCATTTTTTCTATCTCAGTTTTTTATACTCCAGTCTGAAGAATCAGTCTGTCGTAGATCTCCGTAAGAGTCTGTATCATCTTGGATGAAAGAGTGTAAGCATTCTGGAATTTTACCAGGTTTGAAGCTTCCTCGTCCTCGTCAACGCCTGAGTCAGACAGTCTCTGATTGCCGATGGTGTTTTCAAGAGATGTGTAGGTCTCCTCCAAAGTGTTGGAGTTACTCTTGTTAAGTGCCACGTCTCCGAGAACCTTTGTAAGGAACTCTCCTGATGTTGCTCCTCTGAATACTCTCTTGGTATCCAGCATCTCTTTTAACTTGGTGAGATTACCAAACTCTGACTCACCCTCAGTAATATCTGCCTTGGTGGCAAGTCTGTCTGAGTTGTCCAAAAGAACTGAACTTACCGTGAAGTTACCGGCTCTTACCTTGTAATAACCTTTGTTTGCAGAAAGAGTTGTGAGCTCCTCGTAGCTGTATTCTGCAGCTGAGTTGTTGTCCATCACTGCGGAAAAGACATTTACGCCTTCCAGCGAATCTGATGTATATCCGGAAACCATTATCTGGTTGAAGGCATCTGAGAATTGGCGGATCCACTCGTTCATCTGAGCCATGTAATAAGGAATTCCCTGATAGCTATTGGAGTATCCGATGCTTACGTTCTTGCCCTCATCAGGAAGGCTTGAAAGTGTTGAAGGATCCAGGGTAAAGGTGTACACATCATTACCATCGTACTCCCAGCTGTCGTACTTGTAAGTCTTGGCGCCGACCTTGATTGTGCCATCCTCAGGGATTGTAGCCTTGGTCATGCTCTTTAAGTAATCAGCTTCAACCTTGACGCTCATTGTTACTGTTCCGTCAGGGTGCTGAACAACGCCGTTTACGCCTGTTGTGCCATCTGTAACCTGGCTCTTGCCATGGAAGTACTGGTAGTTGTTACCATCTCTCATGGCCAGAAGTCCCTGAAGCTCGCCGCCAATAAGCTTTGAATCAAGGGCGAAATCTGAAAGCTCGTTTACATTGTCGCCGTCCTTATAATTTGCGCCGCCCCACTTGATGTCAAAAAGTCCCTTAACATCATTCTGGTTAACTGCGCCGTCATCATCTCTCGATACGCAGATCATCTGCTTGTACTCGTAGGTATCAACCAATTCATATGCTGAGCCAACCCAGATCTGGAATCTTGTAGCTCCAGTCTCTCTGTCTGGCTGTGACTCGTCAACGATAGGAGTTTCCTTGGTCTCAACTGAGATTATCTTGGAAAGCTCATCCACGAGAACATCTCTTTTGTCCCTGAGCTCATTGGCCCTTGCGCCAGTCATCTCAATGACGTTGATCTGCTTGTTTATGGAAGCAACTTCCTGAGCAATGGCACTTACTCTGTCGGCCGCCAGCTTGATCTCTGCGTTGACATCTGCCTGCTCGTTCTGAAGTGAGTTGTATACGTTGTTGAAATACTCTGTGATACTCTTAAGGCTTGATACGAAAGTTGCCTTGGTTTCTGTGGTTCCAGCTGCTGTCATTACTGACTGCATTGCAGTTTCCATCTTGTTGAAAAGAGATGAGAATCCGCTGGTTCCGTTGTCGTCCAGGTATTCTTCAATAAGACCGTTGTAATAGTTCTTTTGCTTAACTTCACCAAGAAGAGTCTCGTTGTTCCTGTACTTGACGTCATAGAACTCGTCCCTGACTCTCTCGATGGCGATCGTGTCAACACCTGCACCTGCGCAGCCGTATTTAGCAAAAACCCTTAAGGCGTCGCTGGCTTCCTGCTTGACAGTCTGCCTTGAGTAGCCGTCAGTGTTGGCGTTTGATATGTTGTTGGCTGTGGTGTTCAGGGCTGCATTTGCTGCTCTAAGTCCTGAGCCTGCGATGTTAAGTCCAAAGAATTGAGAAGTCATGCGGTTCTCCTTCAAAATAATCTACGGGTTACGCTCCCAGTGTTGAAACTAAGTGCTCAAGCATTTCGCTTACTACATTTATATATCGGCTGGATGCGTTGTATGCATTCTGGAACATGATCATAAATTCAAGTTCCTCGTCGCTGGATACTCCAACGATCTGCTCTCTTGCTGACTGTACTGAGGAAACTGTCTGTTCCTGAGCTTCCTTGATGTTGTCGTAAACATCACCTGAGTTGGCAACCTGTGAAACCAGGCTGTTGTAGTAGGTGACGAAGCTGTTTCTTGTTGAAACGTTAGGATTTAGGACGTAATTTTCTTTTGTGAAAGCCTCTTTTATCTTGGTAACTGTGTCGTTGTCCTCATTTCCATCTACGGTTCTGTAGGTGAAAAGAGTGGGCTCCTGTATGAGCTTTGGATTTATCTGAGTGTTCTTTATTGTAAAGCCTGTAAGCACTGTGCCTGCTGGCTTTTCTTTACTGATGTCGTAGGTGAGCTTATCCTCTTCGTTGGCACAGGAGAAAAGAGTGAAGTCCTTGGCTTCTCCAACACTTCCATCAAGGAATGCCGGATTACTTTCAGCGTTTTCCATGATGTCGTTGATGGTTGTCATTACTGTGTGTACCATCTGGTCGAACTCAGCCTGAACGTTCATGATAACGGACTGGGCGATGTTGGTATTGTAGAACTCCTGGTCCTCTGTGATATCGTGGTAAGTTGCGTTGTGGTCGCCCCTTGCAAGAAGCACTGAGCGGAGCTTTCCGATATCGGTATTTGTAACTGTTGAGATATTCTGTGTCAGGTCGTAAACATGAGCTCCTTCTATAGAAACTACTGTCTTGGATCCGTCGCTATTGTCCACTGTCTTTGCTGCGTACTCCCAATATGGAGTTGCATATCCCACTGAGCTTTCAAGAGTTGTATCAACGCCCAGGTGATTTACGTGGTCGGTTGTTACAAATGAAGATCCTTCGAAAAGAACTGCCACATTGCCAAAGATATCTTCCTGGTACTCGATCTTGCCGTACTCCCCAAGTCTGTCAAGAAGTAGGTTTCTCTCATCTCTAAGATCGTTTGCTTTTTCTTCCCTGCCTGACTCGATGTTTACGATATCTTCATTTAAAGCTCTGATGCGGTCGCCGATCTTGTTGATGTCATCGCACATGGTCTTTACTGTGGAATCCATGTTTTCCTGATATGAAACCAGACCATCATATACGCTCTTGGCTCTTGTCAAAAACTCATTTGCCCTTGTGACAAAAGAGCTCTGTGTAACTGCTGAGCATGGATCCTTAGCCAGCTCCTGTACTGAAACCCAAAGGTTATTGAGGGAATCAGCGAACTCTGATCCGTTCATTTCCTGGAGCTGATCTTCTATTTCTTCAAGAGCTTTTACTGAAACGTCATAAAAAGCGAGCCTGCCATTCTCCGTCCTATAGGAGATATCCAGGAATTCGCTTCTGACCTGCTTACAATTATTATAATTAACTCCGGTTCCGATCTGTTTCCAGGCGATCGCTTCATTCTTTTTCTCTAAAGTCTGATACGCTCTGGTTCCCTGTGAAACCTGCTGCCTTGTGTAGCCCTCGGTGTCCAGGTTCGCCATGTTATGTGCTGTGGTGTTCAGCGCATTCTGGGAAGTTGAAAGGCCCGATGTTCCTACATATAAGTTAGCCATTAAAGACATGTTTGTTACCTCGCTGTCCCTTGTTTTAGGGTACAAAAAAGACACTACCGCGATTTACGGTATTCACCCGGGTGGATTATCTACATGCTCCCGTACCACTTTTTTAGTGGTACGTTACTGCTTTGCATCAAACCCGCCCGATGTGTAACCTAAACATTCGCCTGTAGTGTCTGCAGCTCTTGAGTAATTCGCCGTCTGGGGAGCTCTCTTAGACGCTTGGATGATGTTCATCTCGAATTGAACCATCTCTATGGAACTCTTTAATAGTTCCTGGTTCTGTCCATTTACACGCCTGACATTGTCTGCAACGGCAACAAGCCTATCCCGCTGCACTGCCAGGTTTCTCTGATCCGCTGGTCTCTTCTCAAGTACCTGGATCAGATCGGTCAGTTTTAATGAATTAACATCCATGTTAAGTACATTTGCAATATCCGTCATTGCTGTCACTCTTTGTTTTTCTGCCGCTTGGATATCGCCTATTATGCACTGCTCCTCATCCGTGATTTCTGCAAGTGCCTTAAGATCACCTTTGATAATGATAGTGGTCTTCCGGCTAGATAATCCCAGTAATTTTTCATAAAGTGAACCTTCTCTGTCGAGAACATCCACCAGTGTTTCTACAAGACTTGCCACTGGAATCATCCTCCTATGTTATTTAATTGATGTGGCCTGACTAGTTAAGCCAGCTCTTCGTACTTTGCCAGCAACTTATCAGCAAAAGCCTCTCCACTCACATCATAAGTACCGTTTTTAATAGCAGCTTTTAACTTTGCAACGACATCTTCCCTGACATCCGGAGCATTGTTTACAGCCTGTTTAGCAACCTGGATATCTTTTCCAATAGAAGAAAATGATACAGTATCTCTGATATCATTGGTCTTCTTAGCTGCCTGCGGCTTACCTACTTTGCTGTTAGAGTAAATCTGCTGAACCTGACTGTATGCTTCTATTCGCATATCTTTTCCTCCTTCCTTGGAGTATTTTTGAACTTCTATACCATTTATCGGCAGAAGTCACCATTACTTTAGCTTTTTTCTAAAAAATTTCCCCAAACCTTTTAGAGTCTGTAATGGTAAAAATACAACCAAGGGCCGTTATGTAATAAGTTGATAGAATCCCTTGTTTCCGTACAATTCCCGGGTTTTTTATTCAAAACCCACTCGTTCCGTCGTAAGATATATCGGAATTTGAAGAGCAAACTTTAGAGTTATTTTAGAAATTAAATTGTAAACTTTTTGTGAACAAATTCTTTTTTATGATATTGGAAATTGTGATCTGATGCAAGTCACAATTATTAAGCTTTAGTAAAAGATAATTTGTATCAGAGCTGCTCCACGCTCATGTGAGCGTTGCTGGATATCATACTTTCTCGGTACTCATGTGAGCGTTGCTGTACTGAGGGTCCCCTGTTACATCCTGTGAAAACCACTCTGCTGGGTGATATACCAGCGCTGCTTCCTCTGATGGGAACTCTACTTCTGCAAGTATTCTTCCTGTAAACACGCCCTCGAATACGTCCAGCTCGATCTTGATGCTGCGATTTTGTACTGCAGCCTTAAGATCTGGATTTGCCTCAAGGATATCCTCGTCAAATGCATCGTCGTTTAATGGGATGAGATATCTCTTTTTTGTAATGATGTTGCCATCAGCCTTGGAAGATAGGTGCTCGTAAGCCTCCTTGGTAAGTGGCATATTGTACTCTGTCTGTCCAATGCGTGCCTGAGCGCTTCCCTTAAGTCCCTTATATGTCATGTAGTATGTATCATCTTCCCTGCGCACGCGAACTGCAGGACTTACATTGAGATACGCCTGCTCGATCTGGTGAAAGGGATATTTGTTTAAGTCGTCCGGAAATTCTTTTACCAGGAATTTCCTTTCTATCTCTACGCCCATGGATACTGTTGTCTCCTTAATTGTAGTTGCGGCTGCGGTTCACGCCTTGTAGACAATCCGCTCTGCCATGTCCTTGGCTGCGTTGATGCCCTGGAAGTGCTCGATTATTGCAAGCCCAAAGTCAATTGCTGTACCCATTCCGCGGCTGGTAATGAAATTGCCATCCTTTACAACCGCATCTGTCTGGAAGTCAGCTCCTGTAAGGTCCACTTCGCATCCCGGATAGCAGGTAGCTTTTTTGCCCTGAAGGAGCCCCATCTTGCCGTAAACTGTGGGAGCTGCGCAGATAGCTGCCAGCATCTTGCCCTCGGCATTAAACTCTTTTATCTTGTCCTTAAGAGGCTCGCAGGCATACAGATTCTTGGTTCCAGGCTGTCCACCAGGAAGGATCAGCATATCCACGCCGCTAAAGTTAAAATCATCAAAGATAGTGTCCGCCTCCACAGCGATTTCGTGGGATCCGTAGACACTCTTGCTCTCCATGATGGAAACCATTGTTATATCGATCTTGGCCCTGCGGAGCAGATCAACAACTGTCAGCGCCTCAATCTCTTCAAATCCGTCTGCCAGGAAAATTGCAGTTTTTTGCATCTTTTGCCTCCTTATTGCTTGATAGCTTAGTTATAAAGTAGATCTTGCTTGTGCAAGCTTTTTTCACTACAAACTATGTCATCTATTATAAAGCATGTTATCTACTTTAATCCATCTTTCGCGATCCTTTAATTGGAAAAAATAATATATGTAAGTCAGCGGTATTAAATTATCGTATTGCAACAACTGCCATTACGATAAAATAATACCGCTGACCACCTTATCTTCTTCAGGTATTATGGTTTTGTAGAAATACCATCTGTTATTTTAATATATATAATACCATCGACGCTTACATCCCTGACAGGTATGAGTTTCATGTTGTGCTTTAGTTTATACTCGAAAGGTAAACACAAGAAATCTAATACCTACACCCTCAAACTCTTCTGATGGTATTAAAAGTGCCCTAATTCTTATTCTCAAGTCCAGAAAAAGCTAGGACCAGTAATAAGAAAATCAATAGGAGGTATTAGATTGACCAAAAGCCACTTGTGAATCAGTCTTCTCATGCAAGGTAGCTTCCATTTCCTGGATCAACCTTGGCCTGGAGCCTGCTGACCACCAGGACCTCCCTGCATTCCCTGACCAGGAGCCTGCTGACCGCCAGGCCCGCCCTGCATTCCATGACCGCCAAATCCACCTTGGCCACCAGGACCAGCTGGCATTGTTCCTGATGTTCCATCTGTACTGCCATTCTGGTCACTGCCAGAATTTGTACTGCCACTCTGGTCAGTTCCAGCCTCGGTACTGCCCTGGCTATTGCCACCATTCATGCCGCCGCGACCGCCAAAGCCACTCTGACCATTCTGGCCGCCAAATCCGCCTTGGCCACCCATGCCGCCAAATCCACCACGGCCGCCCATTCCGGAAGCGGCGCCGTTAGTTGCGTTGATGTCATCTGCTGAAAGCTCACCAGTAAGGTCACCAGCGGTAAAGGTATAAGTCTCACCAGTCTCAAGATCTCCAGATGAATATGTAATAGCGTTGGCGCTCTTAATTGTTGTGACAGTTGCAACCACACTTCCGTCTGAGTCTGTGATCTTGATCTCTGTGCCTTCCTCAAGATTTTCATCAAATACATATGTAAGAACCTGCTGGGTTGAAGAAGAGTCAGCGTTTTCCATCATTCCAGACATTCCAATTGCAGTGACGGTTCCGCCGTTAACAACGAAAGTTCCCTGGTTCTCAGTTCCTATATCAATTGCCGCGTTACCTGAATTTGCAGGACCGTCAACATAGACTGTTCCGCCATTTATGACGATGTCCTTATTTGAGTCAATACCGTCGCCTGAAGAATTCACATATACATCGCCGCCGTTAATAGTTATGAGAGGATCAACCTCAGATGATGAAGCATTAAATCCGTCGTCGGATGAAGTCACATTGATCTCGCCGTCGTTGACAGTAATTGTTGCGCCTTCAATTCCTTCGTAGCACTCGTCGATCGTGATGCTGCCGCCATCGATCACAAGGTCCGTTTCTGTATGGATAGCGTCATCTCCCGCTTTTATGGCAAAAGAGCCACCGCTCACCGTAAGTGCACCATCTGCATGAACTGCGTCGTCCACTGTATCCATTTCAAAAGAGCCGCCACTGATGGTCATATCTCCTGCTGCCTTGAAGCCCTTCTGGCTAACAGCATTTGAATCTGAATCGAGGCTGTTCTCAAAGCCCATGGCCATGCCCATTCTGCCCTGGAACTGAGTTGTGGTAGCAGTGTCACTGGATGCACTTGCATCACCTGATGACGCCTGGCTATCTGAAGTTGTCTGACCATTCGCTGGTGCCTGTGGCATCTGACCATCTGAAGGCATTTCCGGCATCTGTCCATCCGCTGGCATTTCTGGCATTTCGCCATCTGCAGGCATCTGTGGCATCTGGCCACTTGCTGATGCTGTCTGGCTGCTTGTCTGTGTAGTTGTGCTACTATCTGTTCCGCTTTCTGTTGTACTATTCTGGCGGTTCATCTTGCCACCAAAGCCGCCATTTCCGCCGCCAAAGCCCATCTCAGACTTCTTCTCAGCAGAAGCAGCTCCGTCGCCTGTAACAACTGTGAATGTTCCATCTTCTATATTAAGAGTTCCATCTGACTGAACAGCATCGCCAACGGACTTAAGGTCAAATACGCCTGAAGTGATAGTAACATCTGTCCCACCCTTGATACCGTCGTTTGCAGCAACCATTACAAGGTTCACGCACTCAACTGTAAGATTAGTCTTGGACTGAATGCCGTTATTGATGTAACCATATACATTAAGTGTTCCAGCGCCAGAGATCATCAGGTCACACTTGGCCATGATAGTAGCCTTCTGGCTGTTACTAAAACCATCATCTGTTGTTTCGCTGTCTGAAGAAGCCTCATCTGAGCTCTCACTATTCGCATCACTACTTGTCTCTGTGCTCTGACTCTCTGAAGCCCCAGACTCAGTTGTCTCGCCACTGCTCTCAGCATCATCACTTGAATTAGCTTCCTCAACTGCAGCCTTGGCTGTCTCGTAAGTCTCCTCAGTTCCGCTTGTGAGGTTGTTTACTGTACCCTCCATAACGTAGACTACTGCGCTATTGGCCTCTTCTATATAAATGGCGTCCTTGTCGCTGTTTGTGATGGTCACGCCATTAAGTACGATAGTTACGTCCTTGCCCTCGGCCTCAACCTTGATCCTGCCTTCTGTAAGGCTTCCTGAAAAAGAGTATGTACCACCATCTTCAATTATCACGTCAGTTCCATCAACCTTAACTCCAGAGCCACTTACAGTAGATCCATCATCTGAAAGAGTAACTGTCGCTGTCACCTCTCCGATCTCTACGCTGCTCTCAGCAGAACTTGCTATAGCGCTTGAATCATTTCCTTCAACTGTAACGCCGGAATTTGAAGATCCAGAAGCGCTATTCTTAAGATTTTCAGCTATGCTTCCTAAATCTGATGAACATCCGGATAATACCAGAGCTGTCGCCATCGCCATCGCACACACAACATTTAATTTTGATCTCATCATTTTATTTATCATTATTCTGTCTCTCTATACTTTCTTATATATTTTGCACAAAAGAACCAGTATTTAAGCCTTATG